>JADJYT010000007.1 GCA_016719635.1 Sphingobacteriales bacterium
TTTTTCATACCGGTGAAGGTGGTGCCATGTTTACAAAAGATGCTGATTTACACCATCAGATGTTTTACAGTCATACTTTTGGACATTTAGGTCCAATAGATTTTTATGGTGTGGGCATCAATGGTAAGATATCCGAATTACAGGCAGCTATGGGTTTGGCAGTGCTGCCCTATATGGAAAAAATCATTTCTGAAAGAAAAAGGTGGTGGATTTTTATGATACCCATCTGGACTTTGAAAAAATCAGAAAAATCAGCATCCGCGCACATACTATCTGGAATAACAGCTATTATCCGATTATTTTTTCCACTGAAGAACAACTGCTCTCTGTTCAGAAAAAAATGCTCGAATGTAATATTCTTCCAAGGAGATATTTTTACCCATCATTGAATACCATTCCATATACTCATGGGCAACCCATGCCGATTTCAGAAAATATTGCCAATTGTATTTTATGTTTGCCTTTGTATGCTGGATTATCTGTTAATGAATTAAAATTGATTGTTGAGATTAATAATGAAGTGTAAAATGAAAGTAGCCATCATGCAGCCTTATTTTTTCCCTTACATCGGCTACTTTCAGCTGATCAATGCGGTAGATAAGTTTGTGATTTATGACAATATAGAATTTACAAAAAAAGGATGGATTAACAGAAACAGGATTTTTAGTAAATGGCAAGGATGAATTTATAACACTGCCCCTAAAAAAGGACTCTGACTATTTGCATGTATGTCAAAGATATTTGGCTGACTCTTTTACAAACGATAAGCAAAAAATTCTCCGAAAAATAAAAGAAAGTTATCGTAAGGCTCCGTGTTTTGATGATGCATACCAAGTTATAGAAGAAGTTTTTAATTTTAGCAATTATAATCTTTTTGAGTTTGTATTTAATTCCATTAAATTAATCTGTAGTACCTCGATATGAAAACTGAGTTTATTGTCATCAACTATTGATATTAACCACAATTTTAAATCTGAAGAAAAAGTATTGGCAATCTGCAAATACTTAAAGGCAGATATATACATAAATGCTATTGGAGGGCGTTCGTTATACTCCAGCCCAAATTTCAAGTCTGCAAATATTGATTTGCAATTCATACGGTCTAACGAAATTAGCTATGTGCAGTTTGATAATGATTTCTTACCTTGGCTTTCAATAATTGACTTAATAATGTTTAACCCGAAGAGTGCTTTAACTCCTTACTTAAATAATTTCAAAATAGAATGAACCAATTAGATTCACATTTAGATGCGTATCAGGGAAAGTTTATTTACGAATTTGACAATCAAATTCAAATGAATTAGTATCCAAAAAGGGTTACTGGATTTTCTAATCCAAACAGTTCTGTTTTAGAATTGGGATTAGGACACGGTATCTCTACAAACTACTTTTCAAATTTTTTTAAGAAGTATTTAGTTATTGATGCCTCACCTGCGGTCATTGAAAACTTTAGAGTAGCGTTCCCCTAAATGCAATGCCGAAATAGAGGAAGTTTATTTTGAAAAATTTGAAACAGAGGAGATATTTGACATAATCATATTGGGCTATATTATGGAGCATGTCGATAACCCTGATGTTATTTTAGAAAAGTATAAAAGTACCTCAAGGAAGACGGAAAATGTATATCTCTGTTCCTAATGCAGAGGTTATGAATAGAAGACTTGGAAATCTTGCTGGCGATTTACCTGATATGCAGTTATTATCCGAACATGATAAAATCTGTGGGCATCAAAAGATATTATACTGTTGAGACGCTAACTAGTCTAATCCAAAGACATGGATATAAAATCAAGCGACTGGAGGGAATTTATTTGAAACCTTTATCTACTTCTCAAATGATTTCACTAAAGTTGGAAGAAAAATATATTAATGATTATGTGAGTTGGGCATAAACTACCTGAGCTTTGTTGTGGCATATTAGTTGAATTTACACTATAATTATCTTACATGTTGAAATGGAATAAATTAGGAAGAATATTTGATCCTACAACTATCAAGGATAGACCTTGGTTGCATGAATTTGCTCAGTGTACATCAACAATTATTTTTGATGATTTTGTAAGAGTCTACTTTTCGTGCAGACCTCCTAAAGATGCAAACGGTCAATTTGTTAGCTACACTTCTTTTGTAGATTTTGACAGGAAAAACCTTAAGAGAATTATTAGAGTAGCTGATAAGCCAATATTGAGTTAGGAGAGTTAGGAACTTTTGATGAATTTGGCATCTATCCAAGTTGTACAATAAGGTTTAATAACTTGATATATTTTTATTTATGCAGGTTGGACTAGACTTGTATCAATCTTTTCAAACGTGGAAATTGGTGTTGCAGTTAGCGAGGATGGTGAAAAATTTAGAAGGTTAGGTAAAGGGCCAATACTATCTAGAACACTAAATGAACCATTTCAAGCAAGTGGACCCAAAGTGAGGGTATTTAACAATAAAATGTATATGTTTTACATAGCTGGAGAAAAGTGGGTATTAAATAATGAAGGTAAATCAGAGTCAATATATAAAATCAGGTTAGCTACATCTGAAGATGGGTTAAATTGGAATCGAAATGGGAGAAACATACTTGATTCAATTCTTGAACATGATGAATGCCAAGCAGGTCCTGATGTCTTTTTTTATGATGGAAAATATCACATGTATTTTAGTTACAGATATGGTCTTGATTTTAGAAATAATGACAGAGGGTATCGTGTAGGCTATGCTTATTCTAATGATTTAATAAACTGGACTCGTGATGATGCAAATGCTGGAATTCAGCTCTCAGAGACAGGATGGGATTCACAAGACATGCATTATCCTCATATATTTGAACTTGATGGTAAAGTATATATGTTCTATAATGGAAATGAATTTGGACGATATGGATTTGGATTAGCAGAATTAATTTACTAACGCATGAATATACAAGGAAATAAAGTAATTCTACGAGCAGTTGAAGAATCTGATCTTAGTACTCTTCATAAATGGGCAAATGACCCACAAACACAAGATATTATTGGAAACATTAATTTCCCAAGCTCTTTTGAATATCAAAAGACATGGTTTAAACATCTTCAAAGCGATTTGTTAAATCAAAGATTTGCAATTGAGACAAAAGATCAAGGTATAATTGGATTATCTAGTATCATGCAAATTGATTGGAAAAACAATCATGCTTGGCATGGAATTGTTTTGGGTGACAAGGACATTAGAGGTAAAGGCTATGGAATAGATGCGGTAATGGCAACAATGAGATATGCTTTTGATGAGCTGCATCTTGAAAGATTAGATGGTTCTATGATTGAGTACAATAATGTTTCTATATCTTTTTACTGTAATAAATTAGGTTGGAAAAAAGAAGGTGTAAGGCGAAATTATTATTACAGAAAAGGAAGGTATTGGGATGAAATTATTGTGGGTATAACCAGAAAAGACTATGAAGAACTATTGCAAAAAACAAATTATTGGGTTTAACTAGCATAAAAATTAGCATGGAAAATAAAAGAGATTATAATAAAGAAATTATTGGATAACGATGGCAGAAAATATTCATATGGATTTGACATTGATGTCATGCATCCTTATATGTTAAAATCATTTGCTCCCTTTTTCAGAAATGGAAATTTTTTAGAATTAGGTAGTTTTAAAGGTGATTTTACACGTCGTTTTTTACCACACTTTGAAGATATCACTTGTGTTGAAGCTTCAGATGTAGCAATTGAAATCGCTAAAAAAGAGTTTGGTAATAAAGTAAAATTTTTCAATTCATTATTTGAAACAGTTACCTTACCTACAAAATACGACAATATTGTTTTGACTCATGTTCTAGAGCACATCAATGACTCTATAGCTGTCTTAAAAAGAATTAATGACGAGTGGTTAAGTGATAATGGTAGATTCTTTTTAGTTTGTCCAAATGCAAACGCTCCCTCCCGACAAATTGCAGTAAAGATGGGATTAATTAGTCATAATTCAGCCGTTACTCCTGCAGCAAAAGAACACGGGCACAACATTACCTCTACGTTGGATACTTTAGAAAGAGATGCAAAAGCTGCCGGATTAAATGTAATTCATCGTTCGGGTATTTTCTTTAAAGCACTAGCTAATTTCCAATGGGATAGATTACTGGGAACTGATATTATTTCTCCTGAATATTTAGAGGGATGCTATCAGCTTGGCCAACAATATCCTGACTTATGCAGTAGTATATTTTTTAATGTGAAAAAGGAAAAAACAAATGACTAATATTCCGCTTTTGTCCGTCTGTATTATTACGTATAATCACAAAAATTATATACGGCAAGCCATAGAAGGTGCTTTGATGCAGGAAACTAAATTTAGTTATGAAATCATTATAGCCGACGATTGTTCCACCGACGGAACCCGCGAAATATTGCTGGAATACAAGGAAAAATATCCGGATTTAATTACACTTATATTACAAGAGAAAAATGTAGGTGCCGCTAAAAATTATATAGATTTACTCAACGCGCCGGCATCAAAATATATTGCCTATGTTGAAGGTGATGACTGTTGGACAGACCCTGACAAATTGCAAATACAAGTAGATTTCTTGGAAAACCATGCCGAGTTTGTTGGCACATTCCACGACCATAGCATTATTGGCGACGGCACCGTTACTAATCTGAAGTTGCATGAAAAAGGGGGTTATTGGACCCATACAAAAGACGTCTTTACGATAGACGATATTATTCAATATAATCCTACTCAATCAATATCTTTGGTTTACAGAAATGTATATAAGCATAATTATCCCGAGTGTACAATGAGTTGTCCGCTTCAAGACTGGGCAATGGTACTATTTTTGAGCCAAAATGGACATTTTAAATATATTGATAGGATAATGGCTCGTTATACAATTCATGTGCATGGCAGTTATCACGACAAGTCTGTTTTGGATTGGTATAAAAAAGTAACTATCCCCACCTTAAAAGTACTGGAAGAAAATGTCACATCACCTGTATTGGCAAAAAAAATGTATGCGCGCAGGCTGCAAGAAACACTTGCGCTGAACAGAACAGAAAATAACCGTTGGGCATATTCCAGGAATTTAGTCTTACTGATGTGGAATGTTAGGTATTCCGCATTTAGTCTTCGTGACCTGCTATATTTGTTTAGGAATTTTGAATCTTATATTGAATACGTTAGAAAGTAAGATTAAAAACTGTGTTCTAAACATGTATACCTGATTATTCCATTGCCGTCTGGTAAAGATGAACACATCTCTTTGCAATCTCTTCCCAGGTATATCGTTTAACATTCTCTAACCCTTTCTTAATAAGTATTTCTTTATTGGTATTATAATAAATCAACTCCCTTACCGCATGTTCCAGTTCATCACTGTTATTACTGTCAAAATATACCGCTGCATCTTGTGCAACTTCTCTGAAAACCGCAATATCGGTAAGCACAACAGGACATTGGCTCGTCATAGCTTCTAAGGTAGGCAAGCCGAATCCTTCATACAACGACGGAAAAACAAACACTAACGCTTTATTGTATATAGTATATAGTTCTTTTTCGGCAGCGATATAATGCACTACTTGTTTTTGGATAGTTAATTGTTGAAATAACGTTATTTCTTCTTTTGAAAAAGCACTTCCACCCATGCAAAGCACAAACAATTCTTTATCGGCGGCAAGTATTTTTGACATGGATTTTATAAAGAAATTAAAATTTTTATAACCACCTCTTTCGCCAACAAACAAGATATACCTGCTTGGCAATTTGTGTCCAACATCAGATGTATAAGGCTTTACTGCGTGGTTAGTGCCTGTTATATAAATCTTGTCGGCATTGGTTTCAGGATAGACTCTCAGTAAATCTGTCTTTGTGTTTTCCGAAACTACGGCTATCTTACTTGCTTTTTTTATCAGTTCCTTCTTCTGTTTTAAATACAAATCCGTTTCCCCGAAATATTCGGGAAACAGCTCATGTATCATGTCATGAATTGTAATTACAAATGGCTTATTCCCTATATAGGGTAAAAAATAGGTCTCATATAATGTGGGTACAAACACATCAAATTGTTGTTTTTTTAAGGTGCGGATAACATTATAGGTATCTGTATAATCCAGATATTGTTTCAGTTTAGAGTCGGCTATAAAAGAATGACTAGCCAAACGATTAAAGAAAGAATTTTTTATGCCATTTTCAGCCAGATGTATATTTTGGTTGTTTATTAATGGCAATTCATACGACACATCTTTCATCGTAGCTATTTGCTTCATCAATTCAGCAAAATACCTTGAAACACCACCGCGTTTGTGCCAAATAAATACCTGATGGTCAAATAAAATTTTCATGTTTTATTAAGCAGGGATTTGTCTTTTGCAAAACGTCCGAAAAATCTTGTCCTTAATTCGTTTTATATTATATCTTATTTTAATGGCTAATGTATTTTTCTGTACATAGTAAGTATCTACGGTAAATTGGTCGGCTGCTTTATTGATTGTATTGATTGTGGGGTGTCTGATATGGTTTATAGAACCAAAATCCTGATTGTAATAATATAATACAGCACCTTTGGTATGTGTGGCATCTTCATTGAAACCAATATTTGTTACTAAATTTATGTTTGGCATAATAGCTTTTCCTGCATTCTTAAACAATACATAATTATATTGGCAATCCCATATATCTTTTGGTTGTTCTTTCTGCACATACCTGAATGAATCTATCCAGAAGGGGTCTAATTCGGTATTTTTTTCAATAAATGTTTCAAGATTATTCAAGTTAAAACTAAATTGATTCCAAACTCTTCTCCAGGTAGCCCAACCCCAAATATGGGCTATTTGCGAAAAATAATAACTGCCGTCGCCTATTTGCCTGCCTAATTGAAAGTTATTGCCGGAAATATGCATCACCCATTCATCATCATGATAATAATTCAATAATGTTTCGCAAAATGAAAAAAAACTTAAATCTGGAAAACAATCATCCTCTAATATAATTCCTTGTTCTACATGATTAAAAAACCAGGTAATTGCTTGTGCAGGTGCAACGCCACAACCCAAATTTTCTTCTCTAAATAATGTTTTGACCTCACATTCCCAGTCCACCTGACTTACAATTGCTCTTGTTTTTCTACAATTTTCTGCGTCTTCCGGCATATGCTGCCTTGGACCGTCAGCTGCAATATACAATCGTTTAGGCTGTGCCGCTCTGATGCGTTCAAACACCTTTGCCGCAGTATCCGGACGATTAAAAACAATAAACAATATAGGTGTCCCGAACATAAAATACGACAATATTTAAAAAGCAACAATTACAATTTAGAAAAAACTTTTTATACAATCAATTATTTTTATCTGACTGTCATCGTTTAATTCATAAAACAAAGGCAGTCGTATCATGCAATCAGCAAAATTTCGAGCATTCGGAAGATCGACCCCTTTGTATTTATCCATAAAATAGGCACTATTATGCAAGGGCAAATAGTGGAATACAGAATAAACCCCATTCTCCCTTTAAGTTAATCAATCGTCTCTTTCTTTGATGTCTTTACAAAGCAAATAAAACAAATGACCGTTTACGGTGGATTTAGCCGGAATATCAGGTAAAACGATTTTGCCCCCTTCAGCCAGTGGTGTCAGTTCCTTATAATACGTATTCCAGATTTCGGTGCGTTTTTCCTGGATTTTCCGCAAATTCTCCAACTGTGCCAGTAAAAAGGCGGCATTGATTTCGGAGGGCAGGTAGGAAGAACCGATATCCACCCAGCCGTATTTGTCCACTTCCCCTTTGAAAAACTGGGTTCTGTTGGTTCCTTTTTCCCGTATGATTTCCGCGCGTTGAATATATTTTTCTTTATTGATAACCAATAACCCTCCCTCTCCGCAGATGATGTTTTTGGTGTCGTGAAAGGAAAAAGCCGCCAAATCGCCAAAACTTCCGAGAGGCTTGCCGTCGTAATAGCTGTCGATAGCCTGGGCGGCATCTTCTACGACGGGAATATGATGCTTGTTGGCGATGGCCATAATGGCTTCCATATCGCAGGCAAATCCGGCGTAATGAACGATGGCGATGGCTTTCGTTTTGGGGGTAATCAGCCGTTCAATCTCTTTCGGGTCTATATTGGGGTTGTTGGGAAGGCTGTCGGCAAACACGATGCCGGCTCCTCTCAAGGCAAAGGCATTCGCCGTAGAAACAAACGTAAAGGAAGGGACAATGACTTCATCTCCGGGCTGAATATCCAGCAACAAGGCGGCCATCTCCAATGCATGAGTACAGGAAGTGGTGAGCAATACCTTTAAAAAAGAGTATTCTTTTTCAAAGTATTCATGACACCTTTTGGTGAAGTTTCCATCACCGGACAATTTACCCGAATTGGCAGCATCGGTGATATATTTTATTTCATTACCGGATAAATAAACTTTATTAAATGGTATCATTACTTGCAAGTTTGCATAATCACTTAAATAATAAATGATTATTTTGTTCAGGGCAAAGATACAGAATAAAGTAATTATCAAAATAATAGAATACAGTCTTGTGGGTATACATGGATTTTCTTCGGTTTAATTAAAGCCCGGCAAATCCACCATTTGGTATATATTTGTCCTTCTGTTCAAATAATTAATGTATACCTTTGTTTTTGTGAAATTCAGGAATGTTTGCAACCATTAGATTTTTAGTAAAACTCATTGTCCGGCCGGCCTTCAGGCATACCTATCTGGAGTTGCGCAGGCTAAAAGGATATCCACGCTATCAGCCAGCAGAATCAGACTTGCTGGGCAAAAATTAACGATTCCCGATACCGCTTCTTTCCTGTTTACCTATCCCGGAATTTTTGAAAAGGAAATTTACCGATTCCCATCTGATAAAAAACAACCCGTCATTATTGACGGCGGAGCCAATATAGGGCTTAGTGTCATTTATTTTAAAAAACTATTCCCGCAGGCGAAAATCATCGCTTTCGAACCCGATAAACAATTATTTCCCATCCTGTCTCAGAATGTGGCATCCTTCGGCTTTTCGGATGTTGAACTGGTAAATAAAGGCCTCTGGAACGAAACCACGACGCTGTCTTTCTTCTCCGAAGGAGCTGACAGCGGCAGCATACAGAACGCCGAACTGGACAACACCACCGTTCATAGCATTGAGACCGTTCAGCTCAGGGATTACCTGACTTTTCCGGAAGTGGATTTCTTAAAACTGGATATTGAAGGTGCAGAAACGAATGTTTTGCTGGATATCGAATCCCGTTTGCCGTCCGTGCGGAACCTGTTTATAGAATACCATTCATTCATTGGGCAGCCTCAGACGCTGGATGTTATTCTCCGGATACTTACAAGACATAACTTTCGGTATTACCTGTCTACTTTCGGTTGTGTAGGACAACCCCGTCCGTATATACAACCGGCATCTTACAACAATATGGATGTACAGCTTAATATATTTGCCGTTCGGCAAAAACAGGAGTACACACCCCTCTGTCCCCTCTCAAGAGGGGAGGTTGGGCAGTGCGCTTTCCCTCCTCGGAGGGGGATAGGGGGTGGGTTACTGATTTATTAGCCTGTTAATTGTTTCATCAATTTCTTCCAGAACCCAATTAATTTGATTTAAAACGAAGGCATTATCAAACCTTATAACAGTAATACCTAAACTCCTTAAGCGTTCATCCCTGATTTTATCCCGCACAATTGCGTTTTCATAAGTGTGAATAATGCCATCTAATTCTATTGCCAACATGATCTCACAACAATAAAAGTCTATGATATAATTATCAATTGGTTTCTGACGATGGAAGTCATAGCCCATCCGCTGCTTTCCTTTCAGATAATGCCACAATCTGATTTCACTTTTAGTGGAATTATTTCTCAGTTGTCTTGCAAACTCTTTTAGTCTGGGATTGTATGGAATAATGATTCGCCTCATATCAATATAGAGACAGAAAGCGGAGAATTTCCATAAAATTTCTCTGACTTTTTTTAAACTCTTTCTCACGGCAGTCGAGACACTCCCCTTAATCCACTCTCAAGAGGGGAGGTTGGGCCGTGCGTTTCCCCTCCTCAGAGGGGGTTAGGGGTGGGTAAAAGACTACTTCTTCAACAACTCCTGATAGATTTCCATATACCGGTCCGCCATGATTTTCACGTCATATTTCATCTTGGTAGCAGCACTGATTTCCGCACGATTGTAAAAGCCGGCACTGTGCGGATGTGACAGGATATGCGCCTTTACTTCCTCCACGGAAAATCCGTCTGCCAGTAATCCATTCGTATCGTTTATGATATCTTTCATGCCGCCGGCATTGTTGCTGATAACAGGCGTACCGCAGAACAGCGATTCGAGCACCACATTCGGAAAGTTATCTTCCTCCGACGGGATTAAGAAATAATCTGCAGCGGCATAATAGAGGTTCAGTTTTTCCAGGGAGTTGATTCTGCCTGCAAAGGAGATGTTGCCGGTTTGTTCATCGGAATTGCCGCCGCCGATGGCAATAAGGCGGATGTTCTGTCCCGATAACTCCTGTGCCAGTTGTTGAATTAAATCGAATCGTTTGCGTCTCGTCTCCAGCCGTTCGCAAACAAAAAGCAGTATGCAGGTATCCTGCGGAAGTCCCAGCTGCTGCCTTGCTTCAGAGGGTTCTATGTACTTCAGCCTTTCCGTATCGATACCGTAGGGAATGTGATGGTAGGTAAAGTGCTGAATCAGCGAACGATTTTTGGCTTCTTCCAGCAGCCATACCGACGGAGATACGATATGAATGGGATACTGGAAATGACGGACGATAGACGATTTGATCTCCATGAATTTACGGTCTATCGCGGCCATCTGGGGGTTGTTCCGCTGGTCGGTTGGATAGTTGAAACAACCCATAAACGGACTGACATCGTGTATGGTCCAGACGATAGGTTTTTTAACTTTTTTAAAAAAAGCAGGATAATTGATGATACGCGGAATCCAGTGCAGGTTGATGATGTCTGCATCCCGAACCGCCGGCAGCGATTCGATGGTGTAATCACTGTAAGGCGTTCCCAGGTATTCACATTTCGGCTGGTATTTTTTCAGCAGCCGCTCGCGAATATGCCCGGCGGCCAATGGTATTCCTGCCTTATTGCTCATCCGTTGAAAGAATGTGGGATGTTTGAACGGGATGGGAATGCTGTTTTCGACCGGAATAGGGTCGTTGCTGATGCAGATGAATGAGGAATGAACACCCCTTCGGAGCAGCTCCTCATGCAGGCGGATACAGGCAACGGCGGCACCTCCTCCCGGAAATGTATTGATATGTACAACCTTCATCTCTTGGCGCTCAAAGATAGAAAAAAGAAACAGCTATCTGAATGAACAAAAAAAGTGCAAATACGCTTACATTTGCCTCGTATTTATTGCCTGGCCATCTAATTCCTTTTTGTGCATACACCGGTATTGTTGCTATTGTTTAACCGCCCCGATTACGCAGAAGTTCTTTTAAAGAGAATGGAGAGCATTCCCGTTTCCGCCGTATACATTGCTATTGACGGTCCCAGGCTTTCCCATCCGGATGATGCCCGTCAGATTGGGCTGGTGAAAAAACGGGTGGAGGAAACCCGTTTCCGGACAACAAAAATATATACGCTGTATCAGCCGGAAAACCTGGGTTGCCGCCATGGTGTGAAAGCGGCGCTTGACTGGTTTTTCAGCAAGGAAGAACGTGGTATTGTGCTCGAAGATGACTGTATCCCCGATGCCAGCTTCTTCCCGTTTTGCGACACCCTGCTTGAAAAGTATGCCCAGGACGAGAGGGTGTTTGCAATCTCAGGAGATAACTTTTTACTGGATGCAGTGAAGATTCCGGAGAGCTATTATTTTTCCAAATATTTTCATTCCTGGGGCTGGGCGTCGTGGAGGCGTTCCTGGGAAAAATATGATTTTGAGATGAAGACATTTCCCGATTTTATCGGGAAAAACAAGATAGATTTTTATCCCTGTTCAGAGGCGGAAAAATCCCATTGGACAGCCTTTTATAAAGACATGCGCCAGCGCCTGGACACTATTAATTCCTGGGCATATCCGTTCTGTTACAGTGTGCTGAACGAACAGGCCGTCTGTATTGCTCCGTCAAAAAATCTGGTGTATAATATCGGCTTTGAGGGATCTGCCACCCATACCAAACAGGCTCCGTACTGGTACCATTATGTGAAAACGGAACCGGTAACGATTACCAGTCACCCGGGTGTGGTTGCCGTCAACCAGGTGGCAGACCAGGCGGATTTTGATTTTACGGTAAGGCGTATGTATTCCCCGCCCTATATAAAAAGGATAAGGCTAAAGATCCGGCAGCTGATGGGCACGCTGAATATTAGCCATAAAGATTAAAAGCCAAATTTTAGCAGTCGCCAAAAAATAGTTACCTTTGGAGATATCTTTGTTTTGTAATACTGTCTATTCTTTAAAACACAAAAGCCTGTATTTAGTATAATTAACCATGCAAGAAGAAAACTGGTCATATACCATCCGCAGCCATCATGCATTTTCTTTCCGCTCTTTAAAAGAAGTATGGCAGTATCGTGATTTGTTGTTCAAATTTGTAAAGCGCGATATTGTTACCAACTACAAACAGACCATTCTGGGGCCGTTGTGGTTTTTTATACAGCCGATACTGACCACCCTGATGTTTATCATCGTGTTCAATCGGGTGGCGAAACTCTCCACGGATGAAATACCGCCGGTATTGTTTTATTTATCGGGTGTAACGGCCTGGAATTATTTTTCGGAATGCCTGACCAAAACATCCACCACCTTTAAGGACAACGCGTATATTTTCGGGAAAGTCTATTTCCCGAGGCTGATTCTGCCGTTGTCCGTTATTGTATCCACCTTGTTGAAATTCCTGATTCAATTCGGGCTGTTTTTAGCCATCCTGGTTTATTATATCCTGACGGATTCGTTTCATCTGACCCCCGGCCTTCCCATCCTGCTGGTTCCGGTCCTGCTGCTTATGATGGCCGGGATAGCGCTGGGATCAGGTATGATTATTACCTCCCTGACGACCAAGTACCGCGATTTGTCTTTTTTAATCCAGTTCGGAGTGCAGTTGTTGATGTATGCCACTCCGGTGATTTATCCATTGTCCACGGTAATCAACAGCAAATACAGCATCTTAATTCTGGCCAATCCCATGACACCCATTATTGAGACATTCAGGGTGGCCTTTTTGGGTAAGGGGATTTTTGACTGGATGCACCTGGGATATAGTTTTCTGGCGATGCTGGTTTTGTTGATTGCAGGATTTTATTTTTTCAGTAACACGGAAAAAACGTTTACCGATACCGTCTGATATGAGTGATACCGTCATTAAAGTTGAACACTTAAGTAAACAATACCGGCTCGGAGAAATCGGAACGGGATCGCTGAGCCACGACCTGAACCGATGGTGGCACCGTATCAGAGGCAAGGAAGATCCCTATCTCAAAATTGGTGAAATTAATGACCGCACCCAAAAAGGGGATTCCAAATATGTGTGGGCGTTGAGAGACATCAACTTTGAAATTAAAAGAGGAGAAGTATGGGGTGTGGTCGGAAAAAATGGCGCGGGAAAATCTACCCTGCTTAAACTATTATCCCGGGTGACTTCTCCAACTACCGGGGAGATAAAGATTAAGGGACAAATGTCTTCGTTGCTGGAAGTCGGGACAGGGTTTCACGGAGAGTTGACCGGACGGGAAAACATCTTCCTGAACGGCGCCATTTTGGGCATGAAACACAAGCAGACCGCTTCCAAACTGGATGAAATCATTGCCTTTTCCGGGGTGGAGAAATATATTGATACGCCGGTGAAACGTTATTCTTCCGGTATGTATGTTCGTCTGGCGTTTGCCGTTGCCGCCCACCTGGATACCGATATCCTGATTTTAGATGAAGTGCTTGCGGTGGGTGATGCCAGCTTTCAGCGCAAGTGCCTGGGAAAAATGAATGAGGTTTCTGCAAATGAAGGCAAGACGGTTTTATTCGTCAGCCATAATTTATCGCAGGTGCAGGGATTGTGCAAGAAAGGAATGCTGCTCGAAAACGGGCAGTTAAAGATGACGGGTGATATCAACAAGGTGGTAAGTGAATATACGATAGCGGGCAGAAAAAACAATGAGATTGACATCACCAAAATTCCGAGAATTGGGCCTAAGGCATCCTACTTTAACATCACGAAAGTGAGCATAAAGAATCTCACGAACGAAGATGAGCAGGTCTTTACGGAAGAGGATAAGATAGTACTGGAGATTACCTTTATCAGCACACAGGCCGTCAAGGATTGTGTGATTGCTTTTACAATCTCTGATCTGCACGGAAGTACGTTAATGGACTGCCGGTCGACACAAAACTATCCGGTCATGAATGTGGAGGCCGATGTGGAGTACACGATAGCTGCTTCCTTTAATCTTCCGCTGCGCTCCGGAAATTATCAGCTAAACCTGGGTGCTGCCAGCTTTTACGGGATTCTGGAATACATACCCAGTGTGGCCAGTATAGAAATATTGCCGAAAATAAATGAAAACGAAGATGCGCTTTACAAGCCGAGTGCAGGCATAATATTGTTTTATCCTAAATGGGAATTGCTCCGATGATAAAAAGATTGCTCGAAAAAATAGCTAAATGGATTGCCGGCTCTACTTTCTTATGGAAGCTGTCCACGCCGCTCATCTATCTGTCAAATCACATTCAGGCGAATAAAAAAAACAACACTCCGCAGGAAGTGGTGCTGAATCCTTTTTTAATACAGCATTTGGGAAAGCCTGTTGTAAAGAACGGTCCCTTCCAGGGAATGGCATATCCGTCTTTTCAGTCGGTGGGCAGTACGATTTTCCCGAAGATCATCGGAAGCTATGAAGCGGAATTGCATACCACCGTCGAGACATTGATTGGCCGGCGGTTTGAACATGTGTACGATGTCGGTTGTGCCGAAGGATATTATGCCATAGGGTTTGCATTGCGAAATCCGGAAACAAAGATATTCGCGTATGACATCAATGATACCGCCAGAACACTATGCAGACAGATGAGTGTGCTGAATCATGTAGAGGAAAGGGTGTGCATAGAAACGGCGTTTACGCAGGAAACCTTTAAACAGATTCCGCAAAGCAAAGACACCCTGATCATCTGTGATTGTGAGGGTTATGAACTGGATTTATTTACAGAATCCTGCCTGCCTTATCTGGTTCATGCCACCCTGCTGATAGAAACGCACGATTTCCTGAATCCGGAGATTTCCATTCAGCTGCAGCAGTTACTCGGGAAAAGCCATACCATTCAGCTCATTCAAAGTACCGACGATATTCTCAAAGCAAAATATTATTCCTACAGGGAGCTGGAGGGGCTGGATATCAGACAACGGAGAGAGGCAGTAAAAGAAATGCGTCCGGCCATCATGGAATGGATAGTGGCTGTTCCTAAATAAGATGATCCATTGGAAAAACAGCCGATACATATTGCCATTACACTAAATGAGAAATACCTGATACCGGCCTGTGTGATGCTGACCTCCCTCCAGGAAAATAATCCTCAGCAAACATTTCAGATTCATATCATTACGGACTTTAAGAGTATAAAATTATCGCTGCTGAAGTCGGTTATCCGCAGGTATGGAAACTCTTTTTCCGTCTATTGCCTGGATGATGCTTTTATTGACCGGATGAAACATTTTAAACTTTCCAATCATGCGCAGCTTGCCAACTATTACAGATTGTTTCTGACTGAAATACTGGACGAAAAGATTGGTAAGGTTTTGTATCTGGATGTTGACATGATTGTTCTGGGAGATGTTGCAGAAATATATGATGTCTCGTTAGACGGAAATGCGATAGCGGCGGTATCGGCAACGACATCACCCAAAGAGACGAATGCGCTGTTGAATATTCCCGCAGGATATGAATATTTTAATTCAGGAGTGCTGCTGGTGAACCTGGATTATTTCAGGAGCGAGAGGCTGGCCGAACTGTTTACGAAATATGTTACCGCTAATGCCGAAAAATAAAATACTGGGATCAGGATGTGCTGAATGCATTGTTGTACGACAAGAGGGTTGCGCTGAGCAAAGAATGGAATGTGGACCAGCATATTTATACGCTCCATCCTTCTCTGGATGTTAAAATCATCCATTTTACAGGAACGCACAAACCCTGGAATATTCCCTATTGCACCCATCCGCTGAGAGCGGAATATTTTAAATACCTCCGGAAGAATCGGATGGTTTTTCTTGCGGATAAAATTTTGGAGATAAGCAAAAAAATAAAGAACAGGATATCAGGAAGATAGATAATTGATAGAAAAAGCAGGAATTGTTTAATTTAGCAGGATTTATATGGCAGCGAAAAATATTCTAATTACAGGCGGCGCGGGTTTTGTGGGTTCATCCATGGCATTATCCCTTAAGGCCAACTATCCGGAGTATCAGATTTATGTATTGGATAATCTGAAACGAAGAGGCTCTGAACTGAATATTCCGAGGCTGAAATCAGCGGGCATCCATTTTATTCACGGTGATATCCGCAATAAGGAAGACTTTGACGGATTGCCGAAGATAGACTGCATTCTGGAAGCCAGCGCAGAGCCTTCCGTGCTGGCCGGTATAGATTCCACACCGGATTATCTGGTGAATACCAATTTAAACGGTACCATTAACTGCCTGAACTTTGCCACCAAAAACAAATCTGATTTCATCTTCCTGTCTACCTCGCGGATTTATCCGATTGAACGCATAGAAAGTATCGCTTATGAGGAAACGGATACGCGGTTTGAAGTAGCGGCACAGCAAACATTTACAGGGATTTCCCCAAAGGGGCTTGCAGAAGATTTCCCATTGGAAGGCTACCGTTCCTTATACGGGACCACCAAGCTGGCTTCCGAATATTTTATCCAGGAGTATAAGCAGTTTTTCGGATTGAGGACCGTCATCAACCGTTGCGGAGTACTGACAGGACCCTGGCAGATGGGCAAAATTGATCAGGGTGTAGTGGTGTTGTGGGTGGCCAGGCATTTCTGGAAACAACCGCTCAGCTACATAGGGTATGGAGGAAAAGGAAAGCAGGTGCGCGATATGCTGCATACCGATGATTTGTACCGCCTGATTGACTGGCAGCTGCATCACCTGGATGACATAAACGGAGAGATTTTCAATGTGGGCGGCGGAAGAGAAATATCCGTGTCCCTGCAGGAACTGACACAGCTGTGTGAAGAAGTAAGCGGGAATAAAATTGCGATACAGGAAGTGCCGGAAAACAGAACCGCCGATATACGAATCTATTTAACCGATAATTCAAAAGTGACCGCAAGAACCGGCTGGAAACCGATTATTTCGCCCAAACAAATTATACAGGAAGTGTACGATTGGATACAATCGAACGCGTCTCAACTGGAGTCCATTTTAAAATAATGCATTGAAAAGAACGGTACTATATCCTGAGTTGACGATTACCCGCAAACCGCCTCCCAATTACGAGGAGATGCATCCGCTAAAGGATACATTTATCCATTTGACAGAAACGTTCCCTGCCGTCTGCCGCCTTGAAATCAGCAATGCTTATGTGTCGCCTTTCGGGGTGGTATATAAAAATGGCAGGGTAGTGAGGGAGTCCGTTTATTCCATGTTTAAGCCGAATTCCTTTTACCTGAGTTTTTTCAAAAAACGCCTGCTGAACAAGGTGGTGAAGGTATCCGGCGACTGCCTGATTGCGCACAATTCCTATTTTCAGAATTACTATCACTGGCTGCTGGAGGCGGTGCCAAGGCTTTATGTAATGAAAGAGGAAGCCCCTAACCTCACCCTTATATTAAATGCAGATTCGCCTGGATTTATCAAACAATATGTGGCGCTGTTTGGATTCAAGGATGTTAGTTACATTCAGGAAGATTATCTGGTGAAAGCAGAGAAGGTGATTTTCCCGGGTTATACTTCACGCGGACTGGCCATGTACGAACCCATTTTGCGGGATATGGCAAAATGGATAACCGAAAAATTTGAAGTAACGGTTCCTGCGGAAGCGACGAAGAATATTTTCATCACCCGAAAAAATGCACGATACAGAAGGCTGCTGAATGAAGCGGAGGTGATAGACTATTTATCCGGAAAAGGATTTGAGATTGTCACACTGGAAGACCTGACGGTTAAGGAACAGATAGCACTGTTTGTGAATGCGAGAAATGTTATCGGTACACAGGGAGCAGGCATGTCGAATATGATATATGCCGTTCACGCCAGACTTCTTGTTACCATTATTCATGAAGAACATCCGGACGACGCTTACTTTAATCTGACCAACATGTACGGCACGGATTGTTATTATTTCCAGTGTCCGGGAGCCGGAAACTTCAGCTACAAAAACAACGATGATATTACTGCGGATATGAATAAGCTGAAGGCGGTGTGTGAAAAATATATTTTTAATTCAGAACAGAAAGAATCATGAAACTGAGTGTGGTCATACCGGCGTACAATGAACAGGACAGCCTGCCAGAAACGCTGAACACCTTATATGCTACCCTGCAGCGGGAAAATATCGAACATGAGATTGTGGTGACGAACGACAACTCCGCCGATGATACCCTGAAGGTTCTGGAAGAGTTGGCTAAATCGATTCCTACGCTGGTCTATTATACAAACTCAGGACCAAACGGATTCGGGTATGCCGTGCGGTATGGACTGGAACGGTATACCGGTGATTATGTGGCGGTGATGATGGCCGATTTGTCAGACGACCCGAATGATCTGGTCAGGTTTTACAGAAAAGCCCTCGAAGGAAATTACGACTGTGTGTTTGGAACCAGGTGGAGCAATGGCGGAAGGGTGGTTGATTACCCCGTATTGAAAAGAAGGATTAACCGTCTTGCCAATTTTATTATAAAACTTGTTTTCCGGTTTAAATACAATGACTGTACCAATGCGTTTAAACTCTACCGCCGTGAAACGATGGAAGGGTTAAAACCATTTTTATCCCCGCACTTTAATCTTACGCTGGAGCTGCCGCTCAAAGCCATTGTAAGAGGCTATTCGTATGCGGTGGTGCCCAATTCGTGGACCAACAGAAAATACGGAGAATCAAAACTGAAAATAAAAGAGATGGGCAGCCGTTATTTTTTTATCCTGATGTACTGCTGGATTGAGAAACAATTTTCGCGCGGCGATTTTATGAAAAAGCCTTAAATCTTTTTAAGCCGGTAAAGGGTAATCCCTTCCTTTTCATCTTTTACACGCTGCAATACATAAGGCTGTAACAGCGCCGGCAATTGGGAATGTCTGTAAACAAAGGCAAATTCAACGTGATGCTGCCGGATGAAATCCAGCTGACTCTGCCCGGTTGAAACAAATTGATTTTTTTTCTTTTGTCCCTGCATGAATTTATTAAAGGTCGAGTTTTCTATTATTTCCACTTCTGTCTTTCTTAGAATTGGGTTGTCGCTTACAGGAATATCAAAAATACTCAGGCAAACCGGGTTGTAATCGGGATAAAAAATAGTCAGATACGGATAGGGAGCGTACATGTTTATGTTTTTACTGAATACGGAAGTGAAATCGTTGCCGGACTTAAAAAATACGGCGGCTTTGCCGGTGTAGCTGTTCCTGCTATTTTGCAGGGAAGATGGAGCAATGACAGGCCCTCTTGAAAGAATACCCGCCTGTTTGACAGAAAGCAGCAGTAAAATAACGGCTGTGAGCCGGAGTATTATTTTCCCATGATTGAGGGTATAGAAAAATAAAACAAAACACACCATCGCTGACAGCGGAACATAAATATTGGTCCACAGCTGAACGGCATCCACCCTGTTGAAGAAGATCGCATAGGCAAGGATGGAAGAGAAATGCAGAACAACGAGAAACAAAATCGCCCGGAAGTGTTTGCTGACTTTCTTCCAATTGGGATATATAACGAATAAACTCAGGGCCAGGTAAGGCAATATGCTCAGCAGGCTCTTGATTATTTGTCCCGCAAAACAGTTGAAGACGGTTTTAAAATAATACAGTAATGAAAGCCTGCCTGTTTCAGGTGCAACTGCCGTACGGAATGCCGTTTGCTCGTTGAGATGCTGGATGCCTAATGCATACAGTCCTATCAGGATGAGCGCTGCTGCCATCCAGATACCCTGAAAAATGAAATCCCTGAAGCCGGTCTCTTTTAATACAAACAATAAAAGGATATAGACAGCCAGACAAATAAATACTGCCGGTGCAATCACGACACAAGACAGCACGCATAACATGGAAATAAAAACCAACGGAATGATTTTTTTAGAAGGACTCAGCAGTATTCCATAAAACGTAGCCAGTGCACCAAACAGGTATTTAGGCTGAAACAATAATCCATTATCCCACCAGTCGCCGCGCGTAAACAAATTGGAACGGGGGATATAGAAGGAAAGGCCGCATACGAATAAGACACAGATGGCGGTCAGATAGAGGTATTTCTTTTTGGGTGGAAAAAAATATTCTATAATGGCAGCGGCACCCATAATGTAAAGAACGATGCAAAAGGTAAATACATGAAAATAGAAGGCAATAAACGGAGGTTGTTTAAATACCTGACTGACGAAAGCGCCATACCATAATTCCCCGTAATGATAGAGGGTTCTTGCCGAAGCCACGCCGCTGTACCAGTCGGAGTAGTAGCTTTCAATGCCGGTTTTGTTCAGGTGCCGGATGTTTTTGGCATAATTGTAGAAGTCGCCATACACCTGGTAGAGGTCACCCGAAAGCGGATGATACAGCTTAAGCAGCAGAAACAGATACCCTGATACAACGATGCCTAGTTGTAAAAAGACGAAAGAGAATTTTATGTCCGAGCGGAAGGACTGAAGCGCTGTCCCGGGATCCTTTAAAAAATGATGCGTATATAACCAATAGCCCATACATAAGGAGAGAAGTGCGATACCCGCATTGATGGTGATGCCGGATGTCTTATAAAGGGAGTAGAGAGTGATTAAGGTAAACAATCCGGCTGTCAGCGTCAGGAACTCCTTTAAGAAGGGACGGTTTTCCGGCATTTTTATAAAGGAAATGATTGTATGGCCGGCAGCGTACGTCAACAAAAATGAAACCGGCACGAATAAGAAATTAGATAAAAAGATGGATTCCATGTATTCAGATTGTGATAGCTGTTTTAAGTTGGCGTGATGGCATTAACACCTCTCTATTCTCTCATACAGATAACAAAGGTATTAATAAGGGGCATTATAATCAATAACTATATTGCTGCTGCAAAGTTTATTTAAAATCCTTTAAGATATAAAGCTTATCCATCGACGAAGGGGACAATGTGTCCTTGATTTCTTTTTCCACCAAGGGCAATATCAATCCGGGAAGCGCTGCACCGTACTGCGTCAGAACATATTTTACACGAGCTTCTTTTATAAAGTCGAGCTGGCTTTGTTCTATAGAGGAGAACAATTTGTGCTGCTTCTGTAGTTCGACATATCGGTAAAAGACAGAGCGCTTTAGATAGTTAATTTGATAATTTTGTATATATGGATCTTGGCTTAATAAAGTGTCAAACTCAGAAAGACAAAATGGATGGTAATTATTTATGTATAATTTTATATAACTATAAGGATAATAATTATTTTTGTCATAACCTGCAACATGTACAGGGACAGCTTTTGGATAAAAAACTGCAATGTTTTCTTTATGGTTAGGTGGTATATTGTCTGAGATGAATCTTAAAGAAGTAGTATACTGTCTGAAATTTAAACCTGTTTTATTAATAAATAAATAGGGATAAAATAATAGTATAAATAGAAGACTGGTTATAGCTTTTGTTTTTAAAGAAGGATTGAATGCATTCGTTGATATTATAATTGAGAAAAGAAATACAGCCATTAGTGGAATATATACTACAGTCCAAAACTGAGTACCATCAAAATCGAAATGAAATATACCATAAGCTACAGATGTTGACAAAATAAAAGAACCACAAAAAATTAACAGGTATTTATTTTCCATAACCCATTTTTTCCCTACGAATAACACTAGTACCCCAAAAGGAAGGGCGCTTAAAAAACTTAATCAAAGTACCAATCATACAATTGAAGAACGTTTTGTAGTACAGTAAATCTGTAAGTTTGTCAGTTAAAGAAAAATTGGCTTCATAAGAGTTATCAAAAGATAAATTTTTTTTATTAAGAACGCCTATTAAGATAGCGTAGCTTGCTATAAAGAGACCAATTAACAGTATTGGTATAAAAGCCAATAGTGTGTCTTTTATTTTAATGTCTTTTAAACAAAACAATACGCAAATAAATACTGTAAGTCCAATAAAAACGGCAGGTGATGTTGCTGAATTTATTAATGTACATGCAAGCATTATTAAAATAGCGTTATAAAAATTTTTATCGATAATATAAAAAAATGCTGCTATGAAAAGTATAGTCAGTGGAGAGTATTTAATACAAGATAAAATAGTATCATTTCCCCAGCTTAGGCTAAAGAATTCAACAGATTTTGGAAAATAGAACACAATGCCGGATAAAATAATAATTGAAAATGGAGCAATCCATTGATACGATTTATTTTTCTTAAAATAATATTCAGTCAGCGCCTTTCCTCCAACAAATATTGTAGTAAGGAAGCTGGGAAATACAGAAAAATATAACACCTGTAAAGTATTGTGTTTATATATCCAGGAAAAAAAAGCAGTATACCAAAGCTCTCCGAAGTGATATATATTTCTTACGGGCTCCTTAAAGAATAGGTCGGATTCTTTTCCTTCAACGCCAATTGCATTAAGTTTGTCAATATAAGTAGCATAAAGCGTATGATCTATCATTAGCCAGATATATGGACGTTCTTTGATTCCAAATAGTAGTAAATACAAGAAAGTATAAAGAATGGTTAATATTAATAATTGAACCAATACTATTTTTCCGTCTATTTTAAATTGAGTGTTTAACTTTGGCCGATTGTGCCACCAATAAAGCAGAAACAACAAGAAAAAACCAATATTAATAGTAATTAATTTGGTTTTGAACGTTGAGTACAAGACAATAATTGTTACTGTTCCAATAGCATTTTTGACAAACTCAGATTTTGTTGATGATTTACTTCCCCCTGAAATTAATCCATAAACTAAATGACCTATTATATAAGTAGTTATAAAGGTTAAAAGTGTGTAACCGATATTATTGAAAAAGCCAATACGCATATTTGAATTATTTATACTACTAATGATTTAAAAACACTGATTACATATTCCACATCCTTCCGTTCCATCGGGTAATACAAGGGAAGGATAATGCTTCTGTCGCTGGCATCTTCCGAAACAGGAAGGGATAACCCCTGACTGTATTCTTTATACGCCGTTTCGTGGTGAGAGGTGACGATACCTCTTCGGGTGGAAATTCCCTTATCCAGCATCGCCTGCATCAGGTCATTCCGGCTGATGCGGCATTCCGGTTTTAAATAGACACTGTACGACTGATAATTGCTGAAATAACCCGGCGCCTCCAAAGGTAATCTTACGGTTTCAATATCTTTAAATGCTTCGTTGTACTGATGTGCTATTTTTCTGCGTTCCGCCACGATGAAGTCCAGTTTTTCCAGCTGTTTAATGCCAACTGCCGCCTGAATATCGGTCATGCGGTAGTTGTAGCCCAATTCGATATGGTCTTCAAAGATAATTTTATTCGATTCGTGACGCACCCGGTCGTTCACACTCATCGCATGCTGTCTCAGCAGTTTGATGCGGTCCCTGTAAGCCTCCTTGCTGGTTGTAATCATGCCGCCATCACCCGTAGTAATCACCTTGCGCGGATGAAAGGAAAAACAAACCAGATCCGAATGGCTGCCGATTTTTTTACCCTTATAGGAAGAACCCGCGGCGCAGGCGGCATCTTCTATCAGTATCAGGTTTTTCTCCGTGCACAATGCCTTAAAGGCGTCGATATCGGCGGGCATACCAATCTGATGTACGACCAATATCGCTTTGGTTTTGGAGGTGATTCTTTTCCGCACATCCTCCACATCCAGGTTATAGGTTTCCGGATGCACTTCCGCAAAAACCACTTTAGCGCCCACATACCGGATCGAATTCGCCGTGGCCACATAACTCATGGACGGGCAAATCACTTCATCCTCCGGTCCAACGCCGGCCACTATCATCGCAAGATGAAGCGCGGTCGTACAGTTGGATAATGCCACGGCATATTTACTGCCCACATAGTGCGCAAATTTTTCTTCAAATTCCTGCACTCGCGGCCCCTGCGTCACCCATCCGGTTAAGATGGTGTCATAAGCGTTCTGCGCATCGTCTTTGTCTAAGTAGGGTTTGGCAACAGGAATCATGAGGTGTTATTTTTGTTCTTGTAAGTTAAAATACCAGTCCGATAGAGCCTTCAGCCCTTCTTCCAGTGTAATGCTTGGCTGGTAGCCTAACAGTGTTTTTATTTTACTTAAATCGGCGATTCTTTTCTTGACCGGGTTAACGGAGTTGGCTTCTTTAAATACCGGTTCCAACTGACAGTGGTTTACCTTCAGTAAGGTTTCCAGCAATTCTTTCAGGGAAGTTTCCCGTTGAACGCCCACATTAAACACCTCGTCCGTCACATCCGCCAGCAATGCCAGGATATTGCTGTGCGCCACATCTTTCACATGAACAAAATCCATGGTATCGGTTCCGTCACCGAAGATGGCCGGCTGCTTGTTGTCGCGGATGCAGTCCAGCCATTTTATCATCACTTCCGTATATTTTCCGTCCGTATCCATTCGTTCCCCGTAAACATTGAAATAACGCAAAGCGACGTAATCCAGGCCGTGCATGAATTTGTAGGAACGGAATAGCTGTTCACCCCACATTTTTGCCGCTCCGTAGAACGTCTGGTTATTGTACGGATTATCTGTTTCCGGTGTCGGAAAATGCTGTGCCAGCCCGTAAACGGAAGCGCTTGAACTGTAGATCACCTTTTTAACGGCATGTTTCTTGCAAAACTCCGCCACATTAAACGTCGCCTGCAGCATCACATCAAAACCATCCTGCTGATTGGCCGCACAGGCATTGATGCGCAGTGCTGCCATGTGAAAGACATAATCGCAGCCGGAGATGCATTTTTCCAGCAAGGCGGCATCCCGTACATCGCCTTCAATAAATTCCACCACGGGATTGCTGATGAATGATTGCATATTGTAATGCGAACCCCGTATCAGGTTGTCGATAATGATAATCTTTTTGGGCTGGTGCTGCAACAGTTCTTCCACTACATAAGAGCCTACAAATCCGGCTCCTCCTGTTACCAGAATAGTGGCATCGGAAATCTTATTGTTCATGCTGCAAAGGTAAAGATTATTTAAGTTCTTTCCATGCCATTCCCTGCAAATTCGTTGTATGGCTTAAAATTAAATACGATTAAGGGGCTTGTTAAAGAACCTTATAGCCTAATCCTAAGTTCAAATCATAAATGCAATTAAAAGTTTCAAACATAGTGGGCTTTCACCCACTATATTTGAAGTGCTTAAACTTAATTGCAAATGAATCGTACATTTAAACAACTCACCGCAGAGCAAAGGTATCAAATCGCAACCTTATTGTCAAAACAATTCAGCCAAAAACAGATTGCGCGCTATATTGGCAAGAGTGAATCCTGTGTTAGCAGAGAAATTCGCAGGAATAAGATGTACTCCGGCAAGTATGACGCTGCAAACGCGCATCAGTATACTGTGTTCAGGCATCAGACTAAGCAGAAGCATACTAATTTCACCTCCTCCGTTCAACTTCAAGTAGACCATCTTTTACAGCAGGAATTATCCCCGGAGCAAATCAGCTGTCGCCTGACACTGGAAGGGAAACCTACGGTCAGCCATGAAACCATTTATCAGTATATCTGGAAGAACAAAAAACAGGGTGGTGTGCTTTATCAATACCTGGCTCGCAAGCAAAGAGGCAGAAAAAACGTGGGAATAAGACAGCAACAGGGGCAGATAGCGAATAAAATCAGTATTGAACTGCGTCCGGAAGCCGCCAACAACAGGATGCGTTTCGGAGACTTTGAACAAGATACCATCATCGGTGCTAATCACAAAGGAGCCATTTTAACCTTGGTGGATAGAAAGACATTATTCACCAAATTAGTGTTGTTGGAAAGCAAAAATGCCATGCAATTGTCCCAACAAACCAAAACCCTGAAAAAATATAAACCTTACCTACACACTATTACATCCGATAATGGCAAAGAGTTTACTATGCATCAAGTAATACAAAGGAGCTGAATATTCAATACTATTTTACACATCCCTACTCCAGCTATGAATGTGGAACCGTGGAAAATACCAACGGTCTTATTCGCAGATATATTCCTAAAAAATCATCCTTTGAGAACTTAACACAAGAAAGGTTGAACGAAATAGAAGTAAAACTCAACAACAGACCTAGAAAAAAACTCAGTTTTTATACCCCAAATGAAATAGCAAAAGCTATTTTTACTAACGATAAACCTATTTTAAACAAAATTACATTTATTACTTGAATTCAGCAATTTAATAGAAGGTTATAAGGTTAAATTTAAAAATAAAATTACATAAAAACCTGAGCTTGGTTTATTATTTGAAATCATTGGCGGTTGGTTAGATTATATTTTTCTGTTTGTGTCTACGATTTCTTCTATGATATAAATAGGCCTATTGCGTATTGCATCAAGTGTGCGCCACACATATTCACCAATAATGCCCAAAGCTATCATCTGGAAAGAAGAAACTATCAATATAAGAATCATGATGGTCGTCCATCCTTTTACATCTATTCCTCCTATTAGTTTATTTATAAAAAGTACCAGCATATAAATAATAGCTAAGAAAGCCATCAAAAACCCCATGAATGAAATGGCTCGAATCGGGAAAAATGAAAAACGATACAAATGAATCTATGAAGAGTTTTATTTTTTAGCCAGTGTCCATCGGGATTTTCCCAATGTCCGTTTTCTCCTGGTGTAAGGAATGACTACAAAGTCATATCCCAGCCAGGGAAGCAAATAGAGGGTATTGGTGTTTTTCTCATTCATTTTAATGACCTCGTCTTTCAGTTTTTTGTCAAATAGCACAAAATCAAAACCTCCGGAGGGGATATTGCTCAGGGCAAATTTTCGTACCAGGAAATGAAAGAGATTCGAAAAGTTTCTTTGAAAAAAAGAATCTTCTCTTTTCTCCCGGTTGGCCATTACCAATTTTACCCCATTAGACCAATGTGCAAACATTTTCGGTATCAACTCGACTGGATCCTGTAGATCGGCGGATGTAATACAACAGCAGTCGCCGGTAGCGTGTTTCATGCCCGCCAGTATCGCATTATAGGAGCCGACATTTCCTGCTAGTTTGATGATCTTCACTTTTGAAGGGTATTGCCGGTGAAATGTAAGGAGCTCCTGATAGGTATTGTCTTTTGATCCGTCATCTACCATTACGTATTCAAACAAGGTGCTTGGGGGAAAATTGGCCTCATTTTCCACGAGTACCTTAGAAGAAACAGGGATATTCTGTTCATTGAAATAACAAGGGATGATGATACTGATCTTTGGCATCTGTATTTTATTTGGAGCAAAAATTCTTTATAGTATCACAAATATAGGTCACTTCATCAAGTTTAAGGCCAATATAAAGCGGTAAACTCAAACATGTTGCAGCCATATTCTCTGCAATGGGAAAACTTCCGGGTTTATAATTCAAATATGAATATGCCTTTTGAAGATGGGGCGGAACCGGGTAATGTATCAGGGTACCAATCCCATTCTCTGCCAGGTATTTTTGTAAGTTGCTGCGTTTTGCTGTCCGTATCACAAACAAATGATATACGCTGGTGCAATTATCTGCTACTTCCGGAAGTATAATTCCGGTAACCTCTTTCAATTGCTCCATATACCAGCCTGCGATCCGGTTTCGTTCCTTATTCCATTCCTCCAGGTATTTCAACTTAATACTCAATATGGCCGCCTGACATTCATCCAGCCTAGCATTTAACCCGATCTCTTCATTATAATATTTTTCTTTTGATCCGTAATTTCTTAAGAGCTCAGCCCTGCCGGCCAACGCTGCATCATTGGTGGTAATAGCCCCGGCATCACCCAGCGCACCCAGGTTCTTACCCGGATAAAAACTGGTAGCATTGATGTTTCCAAAACTACCGGTCATTTTACCCATACATACAGCTCCCTGCGATTGTGCATTATCCTCCACCACATATAACCCGTGTCGTTTTGCGATATCCATTATCTTATCCATTTCACAACTCTGTCCGTATAAATGCACCGGCATAATGCATTTCGTCCGGCCGGTAATCTTCTCTTCAATTTTTAGGGGGTCAATATTGTAGGTGAGTGCATCCGGCTCAGCAAAAACTGGCGTTGCACCGACATACGAAACAGCCATAACCGTTGCGATATACGTATTGGATGGAACGATCACTTCATCACCCTTCCCAATATTTAAGGTCTTCAAGGCTATGTGCAGGGCTTCCAACCCATTACTAATACCCACACAATGTGCAATTCCGTTAAAATTCGCATATTCATTTTCAAATAGGCGAAGCCTGTTACCCAGCACATAAGAATTACTGTCAAAGAATTGTTCAAACGCAACCATAACTTCCCGTTTGATCGACTGGTTCATTTCATTAAAAGACAAAAAGGGCACCTGCATTTAGATTGGCATTAACTGGTTATTCTCCACTTTAAAACGACGGCCATCAATGGCTACCCAGGTATTTCCATCCAACTGCATCTTATTTCCCTTTTCATCCACCCATCCTATTATACTGGCCGGATTACCTGCTACAAGGGCAAAACCAGGTACCGACCGGGTTACTACGGCACCAGCACCAATCAATGCATATGAACCAATCACTGTTCCTGCCAGTATGGTAGCATTAGCGCCAATGGAAGCCCCGCTTTTGACAATAGTACGAAGCCGTGGCCCAAGGTGTACCCCCGACCTGGGATACTTGTCATTTGTAAATGTTGTATTGGGGCCAACAAAAACATTATCTTCCAGCGTAATTCCATTCCAGAGGTATACTCCACATTTCAATGTAACATTATTACCTATCACAACATCATTTTCAATAAAGGTATGACAATTGATATTGCAGTCCTGCCCAATTACCGCTCCTTCTAATATAACAGCAAACTGCCAAATGACAGTACCGGCACCGACCATTTGGGTTTTAACTTCTGCCGAATTATGGGTGATAATCGGTTTTTTGAATTGCTCATATTCCCTTATGTAATCTTTTTCGTCGAATTTCGTGGAGGCGAATACCAATTGAACGGCGGTGCGTGAATATTGCACAGTATGCCAAGCATGCGGGGGGATATAAACTCCCTTATTGGGTGTATCCAGAATAAACACTTCTGTTTTCCCGTTGGGCGATTCCGTTGTTAAAATGGTCTTGGCGGTCACAGCCACCAATACCTGTTCCGTACGATGATGGGCATGCCGCCCCCTTACAATGCTTTCTGGGGTATAGTACGTCCAAAAAACTCGTTCAATATTGAAAGGTATTTTTTCCTGTGCTTGGGCAACTGAGATATAACCAATAGAACTCTCACCAATCTTGTCGAACTCTATAATATATGGACTTTTATATCGCAAAATTTAAATATATTTTTATGTTGTTTGTAAAATTTAGCTTACATCAATAAAAGTTTCAATATAAAAAATCTTATGAGGATTTTCCTATTGCTTCAAAGGTATTAAAATTTGGGTTATTTTCAAAACGTTAAATCGTAAGGTGGAAGTTTAAAGTGTTAAACAATAGATTTGTTAAAAAGGAACAGCATCTCTGTAGGTAATGCATTTTTCGAGCAAGGCGGCATCCCGTACATCGCCTTCAATAAATTCCACCACGGGATTGCTGATGAATGACTGCATATTGTAATGCGAACCTCGTATCAGGTTGTCGATAATGATAATCTTTTTGGGCTGGTGCTGTAACAGTTCTTCCACTACATAAGAGCCTACAAATCCGGCTCCGCCTGTTGCCAGAATAGTGGCATCGGTAATCTTGTTGTTCATGCTGCAAAGATAAAGATTATTTAAGTTCTTTCCATGCCATTTCAGCGATGGTAAGACCTATGGATAACGAGGCTGTTGCCGCTGGCGAGGGCGTGTTCAGCACATGGATGATGTTGTCCTGTTTCTCTATGATGAAATCATCCACCACATTGCCGTTTCTGTCCATGGCGGAGGCCCGTACACCGGCATCACCCGGCAGCAGGTCATCTAGCTGCAGTTCGGGCAGTAAGCGCTGCAGTGCCGCAGTAAACGCTTTCTTGGAATAGGAACGGCGCATCTCGCCGATGCCGGTTCTCCAGTTTTTAAAGGCCATCCTTAAAAATCCGGGATAGGTGACAGATTCGAAAAACTCCTTCCACACGATATCGGATTTATGATATCCTTCGCGGGCGTAGGCCAGCACGGCATTCGGCCCCGCCTCTACGCCGCCCTGAATAAAGCGGGTGAAATGTACGCCCAGGAAGGGGAAATTGGGATCCGGAACAGGATAGATAAGATGATTCACCAGGTGTTCCTTTTCCTTTTTCAGCGTATAATACTCGCCGCGGAACGGAATTATTTTTACCGACACGTTATTTTGTGTCATTTGCGCAATCTTATCGGAATACAATCCGGCGCAGTTGATAAGCAGTTTACAGGAATAAGCTGCATCTGTCGTCTTTACTTTTATCTCCTGAGCCGCAACCTGAATGCCGGTCACTTTCTGGTTGCAGGCAATCGATCCGTTCAGGCGCTTTATTTTTTCGGCGTATCTTTTGGATACGGCAGTATAGTCAATGATACCGGTTTGCGGCACGAAAATTCCCCGGATGCCGGCACAGTGCGGCTCATGCTTTTTGATGTCGGCGGCATTTAATAATTCCATTCCTGCAAGGCCATTCTCCAAACCCCGCTGGTAGATATTTTGAAGGCGATCCAATTCGTCTTCGCGGGTGGCAACGATGATCTTGCCGCAGATATCATACGGAATGTTTTCCGCATCGCAGAATTCCAGCAACATCTTGTAGCCGCGCAAACAGTTGACAGCGCGCAAACTTCCGGGTTTGTAATAAATACCGGAATGGATCACGCCCGAATTGTTGCCGGTCTGATGCCGGGCAATATCCCCTTCTTTCTCTAAAATCAGGACGTTTAAACCGGGTTGCTGCTCTAGCAGATGCAGGGCTGTAGCCAATCCCACAATGCCGCCGATAATGATAATGTCGTACATCTTATTGTTCGAAGGATTTAAATCAATGATTTGATCAATAATGAAAACAGGCCGTTTTGCGGCTGGCATCCAGTGTCCGCCATAAATATTCGGCGATTATGCCCAGTGCGATATTAGTTAATCCAAAACCAAGCAATAAGATAGACGTCAGAGCAGGCCATCCGGAGGCCAGGTCATCATACATTATCTTACGGGATGCAATATAAATGGTCCAGAAAATCCCGAAAGTAAAAAACAGCATTCCCATCAGCGATACAAAACGGATAGGTGCATAGGAGAATGCCACGAAGGAATCGATAAATAGTTTTATTTTCTTGCCCAGTGTCCATTTTGATTTTCCGATGGCTCTTTCTTTCTTATTATACAGAATAGAGGCTTGTGTAAATCCCATTCCCAGTATCTGTAAGAAAATGGAGGAATTGGATTCTATATTATCGTTGAGTTGTCGGGTGACTTTGGAATTAAAGAATACGATATCAAAACCTTTATCAGGGAAATTAGAAAAGGCAAATTTTTGCATCATCCGCGCATAGAAACGGGAAAATAACGTTTCAAACAAAGAGTTATTCGTGTTGTTTCGGTTTGCCCATACGATATCAAAACCTTGTTTCGCTTTTTCATACATCTGATAGACCAGTTCCAATGGGTCCTGCAAATCGGCGTACATGAATGTAATGTATTCCATCTTCGCATGAAGAATGCCTGCGCGTAGGGCGGCATGTGAGCCATAGTTTTTGGAAAAAGAAATAAGCTGCGTGGAATAGTTTTTGAATGATTGCTGTTGCAGTATTTCAAATGAACCGTCTGTAGAACCGTCATTGATAAAAATAATTTCAATAGGCAGCGTCTGCTTGTCGGCAAAAAAAAGCGTTCAAGGCAGTTACCAATACAGGTACCCCTTCAGCCTCGTTATACAAAGGAATAATTATGGATATGCCTTTCTTCATATTGCTCTGGCCGGATTACCGACGACTTTGCTGTTGTTTTCTACATTCTTAATGACATTGCTGCCCATTCCAATCAGTACGTTATTTCCGACCCGGATGTTATTGATAATATTGGACCCGCTTCCGATATAACAGTTATCACCTATAGCTGTATAGCCTGCAATACATATATTGGAGCCAATCAAGGTGTAATCGCCGATAGTGGTATCGTGGTGGATAACGGTATTGGGCAGTATGCAGATGTGGTTGCCGATTGTTGCATTGGCAGTAATCACCACGCCTGCATAAATTAAACAGTTGGTGCCCACCTGCGCATTTTCTGAAACGGATGCTCTCGGATGAATGACAGTAGCAAACCTGCTTTCTGGAATTCCCAATGAATCAATGAGCTGTTTACGGATGGTATAGCTGGCAGGACTTCCCGGAACCGCCAGTACTTTGGCATTCGGGTGTTTTTCAAAAGCACTTCTGTCGAATACCGGAAAACCGCCGGGTGCCATTCCTTGTTTTTCTTTGGTATCATCTACAAATCCGATAAAGGAGAAATTTTACCCTAAACAATCTAATGCTTCTAATCCATTGCCATTGTAGGGGAAAATGAGTAATTCCTGCATTAGTAGTTGTTTATGGCCTCAATTACATGACTGACTTGTTCGTCGGTCAGTTCAGCGTACATCGGCAACGAGACGCAATGTGCTGCCAGGTATTCTGCATTCGGGAAGTCACCTTCTTTATAGCCTAAATGGGCGTATGCTTTTTGCAGATGGCAAGGTACAGGATAGTGGAATGCCGGTGAAATGTTATGTTCATTCAGGAATTGGCAAAAACCATCCTTGTCTTCAGTGGTCACCACGAATAAATGAAATACAGAGTCCGCCCATTCCGGCTGTGCCTGCATCTTTATTTTCGGATTGGTAATTTCGGATTGATAACGTTTGGCGATAGCCCGTCTCCGGTTGTTCCATCCTTCCAGGTAGCGCAGTTTCACGGTCAGCGATGCGCCTTCAAGGCCACCCATCCTGTAATTGTATCCTACTTCATCGTGGTAATACCGAACCTTGCAGCCATGGTTACGCAAACTTTGCAGGTGTGTATAGTATGATTCATGATTGGTCGTGATACCACCGGCTTCTCCACAGGCACCCAGGTTCTTGCCGGGATAGAAACTGAAGCAGGCCATTTCACCAAAACCGCCTACAGGCTGGCCTTTAAAGCGTGCGCCCTGTGCCTGTGCGGCATCTTCAATAAAAAGCAGCTGATGTTTTTTGCAAATGGCAGCCACCGCATCAATATTAAAGGGTTGTCCATATAGATGAACGCCAATGATGGCTTTGGTCTTTGGGGTAATTTTTTCTTCAATTTTTGCAGTGTCGATTTCCCAGGTGTCTGCCGTACAATCTACAAATACCGGTGTAGCGCCTGCATGGCTTGGTCCCCATGCAGTCGCAATAAATGTGTTAGCGGGAATAATGACCTCATCTCCTGCACCGATGCCTAAGGCTATCATGGCCAAATGGAGCGCAGTGGTTCCGTTGCTGACACCCACTGCATAAGACGTATTGCAATACCGGGCGAAACTCTTTTCAAATTCTTCCACAAACGGGCCGCCAGAAAAAGCAGTTTTTTCATACACTTTTTCAAATAGTTCGAATATTTCCGCTTTCACCTGTTGGTGTTGTCCCCTCAAGTCTAAACAAGGTATTTTCTCCATAATCTTTTAGTCGATAGTTTTAATAATTCTTGCAGGATTTCCCGCAACGATGGTATGGGGCGGAACATCTTTGGTCACCACGGCGCCGGCTCCCACCAGCGCATTTTCTCCGATGGTGATGCCGCACAGGATAGTGGCATTGCTGCCAATGGAGGCTCCCTTTTTTACAAAGGTTTCCACCAAGGTCCAGTCTGCATCCGTTTGTGCGGAACCGTCCGGGTTGGTGGCGCGCGGAAACAGGTCATTGGTAAACATCACCCCATGCCCGATAAATACATTATCTTCAATGTGAACGCCCTCACATATAAAGCTGTGGGAAGATATCTTGCAGTTTTTCCCGATGCTGGCCCCTTTCTGGATTTCTACAAAGGTGCCCACTTTGGAATTATCGTCGATGCTGCAATGGTAGGCATTTACAAAGTCATAAATTTTTACATTGCTTCCGACGGAAACATTATTCAGGGACTGCTTGGGATGGTTCTGGGTTATTTTTTCCATTTAGACGATGATTTCTTTACCTTTGTTTTTGATGGATTCCTGAGCCGCTTCCAGTATTCGTATCACCTCTAACCCCGATTGATAGTTGGAGATGGGAGTTGTCTGTTGTGTGATGGCAGAAATGAAATCGGCAGCCATGCCTGCCAGCGCTTCTTTAGAATCTACTTTCGGGATATGGATATCTCCGGCACGGTAGTCAACCAGGATCCTGTTTTTTTCTTCGTCGGTTTTATGACTGAAACCGGTGTCATATACCTTTATCTTTTCCGTTGGCTCCAGGTCATTATACACCACCATTTTTTTATCTCCGCCAATCAGCATCATCCTGATTTTTACAGGGGATGTCCAGGAACAATTGAAGTGTGCGATAAAGTCTGAATGGTAATTGACCGTCAGGTAGGCGATATTCTCGATGCCGTTGTTGGTGTGCGAGATGCCGGTAGCCTGAACACTATAAGGCTTTTCGGGTACCAGATAGGTTAGAATGGAAATGTCGTGCGGGGCTAAATCCCATAACACATTGACATCCGGCTGGAACAATCCCAGGTTGATACGCGTCGAATCAAAATATTTCACTTTCCCGATTTCACCGGATTCAATCATGGCCTTCATCTTCTGGACGGCACCTGTATAGAGGAAGGTGTGGTCTACCATTAATACCTTGTTGTATTTGGCTGCCAGTTCTATTAACTCCTCTGCTTCTGTTACTTTACTGGTCATGGGTTTTTCGAGCAGTACATGCTTGCCGTGTTCGAGCGCTTTTTTGGCCAGATTATAATGTGTGAAGACCGGGGTGGCAATCACAATGGCGTCTATGTCCTTGTTGCTAAAGACATCTTCTGTGTCGGAAGATATCTGGATGCTGTTGTGGTTGCGTTTGGCAACCTCCAGCCGTTCGGCCCGGAAATCGACAACGGTATGCACGAAACATCCGGCGGTGGATGAGAAATTTCTGACTAAATTGGGACCCCAGTATCCGTATCCTATAATTGCTATGTTAATCATGTCTGTTCAAGCACACAAATCTAAGAAACTATTTTTATAATGGCAGAAATAAAACACCATCAAAATGAACGTTATTTGCCGTAACTTATACGGTGTAATGCAAATAGCGTTATTCTTTTTATCTTTAAAGCTTAATTTTTTCTTTTCCGGTGAAAATATCCATCATAACCCCATCATTCAATCAAGGGAATTACATTGAGAAAACCATAGACAGTGTGTTGTCTCAAAATTATCCGGATTTAGAATATATCATCATTGACGGGGGAAGTACGGATAATTCTGTCGAGGTTATCAAAAAGTATGCAAAATACCTCACTTATTGGGTAAGTGAAAAAGATAAGGGGCAAAGTCATGCCATTAATAAAGGTCTCAAGTTAGCAACCGGAGAAGTGGTGAACTGGATTAACAGTGATGACTGGTATTATCCCGATACACTGCATAAGGTGGCCTCGGCTTTTGAAGATGAAAATATCCTGGTTGTCAGCGGTAAAGGGAGTGTCTGGCAGGATAATAGGATAAGAAATACCAATCCGGGAGCAGATATTTATCCGGAATTTGAAAAAACGGTAGGTTGGGCGCGGATTGACCAGCCGGAAACATTCTTCCGGCACAGCGCCATCATAAAGATGGGATTGCTGAATACGGACTTGCATTATGTGATGGACAGAGAGTGGTGGATACGGTTTTTGCTGCATTTCGGGCAGGACAGGGTAAAAAAGGTGGAGGATCTTTTGGTGAATTTCCGGTTACACGAGAATTCCAAGTCTTATAACTTCCAGAATCTATTCAGCGAAGAAGCCTTGAATGTGTATTACTCTATCGCCCGGCAGAACAATCTTAAGGAAGAGGTTTGTATGCTGGAATCTGAATTTAAAGTGGCATACATCGATTCTCTGCAATATAATCAGATAGCAGATATGACTTTGCTCAAAAAAATCATTCATTATTTTCTTTTTCTGGAAGGTCGGCTGAAGTATGCCGATAATGAACTGGCATTAGCGGCCAGGTTTTTAAAGCTGGTCGATAAGCGAATGTTACAAGCCAAAGACAGGAGCGAACTCCGTCAGCTGAAAATCAGGACGGCGCTGATGCCGGCGTGGCTGAAAAAAATTGTCAATAAACGATAACCCCCGATAGTGGAAGTAAGCATCATCATACCCACCAAGAACAGAGAAGAAATACTGCTGCATTCGCTGCAATATGCCGTGAAAGCGATTGAAAAATTGAATGCGGAGATTATCATAGTTAATGACGGAGGAAATGAGCCATTGATTCCGGATGTATGGCAGGAAACGGTTCGGGTGGTTAAAAACCCAAAATCGGGAGTCGCTTCCGCCAGGAATTTTGGAGCAAAGAATGCCAAATCGGAGCTTTTGATTTTCATGGATGACGATATGCTGATTCATGAGCATGCAGTGAAACGAGCAATGGAATTGGTAACCCCGCAGCGTACCATCAATATCAACTGGGTATATCCTCCGGAACTATTGGAAAAAATTTTGCAAACAAAATTTGGCAGGTATCTGCATCATACAGGGTTCACAACGCTGAAGGGCTGGAATATCGGAAAACCCTGGAGTGATACGGAGTTGTTTGAGAACCATGGCGTTACCAGCCAGTTTCTCTGTATTTATAAAGAGACGTTCCATCTGGTAAACGGATACGATGAAACATTCCCGCATGCAGGATTTGAAGATTATGACTTTGCCAAACGGCTGAAAGAAAAAGGAATCCGCTTCTTTGTATGGCCGCAGGATACCATCTATCACAATGAAACGGACCGGCTGGAACTGAAGCGTTGGCTGGACAGAAAACGCAGGGGCGGAGAAACCCGCAAGCATGCCGTTTTGAGGGGAAATGAGGAACTGACATTAGACTACTCGGGAGGAAAGAAAATGGTCTTATCCTTTCTGGTGTGCACAAAAGTTCTTTGGATGTGGTTATTGCAGTTATTGCCCAATACAGAGCGAATGGACAGATTTTATGAAAAAATAGCGAATGTCTTACTGGCAACCGCTATTTTTGAGGGATATACAACGATTAAAGATTGAAAACCAGGATTACCTATATTTTATTTCAAATAAACAAGGCGCTGGCGTTTGAGTGGATTATTGACCATATTGATAAAAGCCGTTTTGAACTGTCCTTCATCTCCATTGCCGTTCCGGAAAATTCGCCCCTGGAACAGTTTTGTTCAGACAGGAAGATGCCTTTTTACAGAATTGATTATCAGGGTAAAAAAGACATGCCTGCCGCCATTTATAAGACATATGCTATCTTAAGGGCAATAAAGCCCGATGCCGTACATTGCCATATTTTTGAAGCCAATATTATTGGGCTCTCTGCAGCATGGCTGGCCGGAGTAAAAAAAAGAATCTTTACCAGACACCATTCTACCTTTCACCATACCACCTCTCCGAAGGGAATTAAGTATGACAGATACTGCAACAGGCTGGCAACGCATATTATTGCCATTAGTGAAAATGTAAAAAACATCCTGATTGTAAAAGAACAGGTTCCGCCGGAGAAAGTGTTTCTTATCCATCATGGATTTGACTTGCCGTTGTTTAATGACGTTTCGGATAAAAGGCTCGAGCGAATCAGACAAAAATACAATCGTAACAATCGACATCCGGTAATCGGGGTTATTTCCAGATACACCGAATGGAAAGGGATAAAATATGTTCTGAGTGCGTATAGAGAATTATTGGTAAAATATCCCAACGCCCTGCTGGTGCTGGCAAACGCCAAGGGAGAGGATGAAGAAATCAGATTGACTATAACAAAATTTCCAAAGGAAACTTATACAGAGATAGTATTTGAACAGGACAATGCAGCGTTGTTTAAGCTGTTTGATGTATTTGTACATGTTCCGATAGACGCGGAGATTGAAGCATTCGGCCAAATCTATGTGGAGGCATTGGCCGTCGGAGTACCCAGCATATTTACCATGTCCGGTATTGCCTGTGAATTTATCCGGCACAGAGAAAATGCGCTGGTGGTTGAATTCCAGAATTCAGCACAGATCTATGAATCGATATGCGATATACTGGGACATAAAGAATTAAGGGATAAACTGTCCATAAACGGTAAAAAAGATGTTGAACAACTTTTTTCACTACCTTTGATGATTCATAAATTAGAAAAGATATACAGCAGCTGACGATGGAAAGGGATTTGTTTTTCTCCATAATTATTCCGGCATATAACAGGGCGCACATGATTCTGGAGACATTGGAATCTGCTTTTGCCCAAACATATCCGCACTTTGAAGTCATATTGGTAGATGACGGAAGTACAGATAATACCGTGGAGGTCATTAGGTCTGTCACAGATCCGAGATTTGTTTATCACAAAAAAGCGAACGAAGAAAGGGCGATTGCCAGAAATACGGGTTTTAACCTGGCAAAGGGCGATTATGTCACCCTGCTGGATTCAGATGATTACTTTTATCCGAATCACCTGGAGGCGGCAGCCAATTATATCCGTTCTCATAAAAACCCGGAGGTTATCCGGTTTAATTATGATGTGGTAGATTCGAATAAACATACCCTGCAGATTGCCAGAATGCCCGAACATGTAAACGACCGTATGGTAAACGGCAATTTTATGGGCTGCAGCGGTATTATATTAAGAAGAGACGTGGCGGTGAAATATGCCTTTAACGGAGACAGAGACTTATCCGGTTCGGAGGATTACGAACTGTGGCTGAGAATGGCGGCGCGTTTCAGGGTTCATACGCAGGATGTCATCACCTGCTCCTTGCATTCACACGAAGAACGGAGTGTGATTCATAACATTAAAGAGGAAACGCTGGTCAAAAGAATTGAACTTCTGATTAAGTATTCCTTCGGAGATAAGGTCGTCAGAAAAATATATGGAGTTAAGAAAGATGTGTTTGTATCACACTGTCTCTTATATATTTCGTTGCATTTGGCAATTGCCCAAATAAACAGGTCTTCATTTAATTATTTACTGAGAGCCATCAAGACAAACCCAAGAACGATGCTGGACAAACGTTTTTTCGGAATTATCAAGACGTTAATCAAAAGAAATATTTTAGCTTCATTCGAGTAACTTATGTGCGGCATTTCAGGATATATCTCCTCACCCGGAAAACTGGATAAACAAGATTTTGTCCGTGCCACAAATGCTATCCGGCACAGGGGCCCGGATGCGGAAGGTTATTATGAGAATGAACAGCACTCCTTATTTCTGGGGCATAAGAGATTAAGCATAATTGACCTTTCTCCCGCCTCCAATCAGCCGTTTTTTTCCGGTTGCGGAAGATATGTCATGGTGTACAACGGAGAAGTCTATAACTATAAGGAAATAAAAGAACAGCTGCAGCTTGAAACGCGAACCACCGGTGATACCGAAGTAATTTTTGAGGCTTACGCCAAGATAGGTGTAAAATCATTTGAGATGCTCAATGGTATGTTTGCTTTTGCCATTTTTGACATACTCGAACAGAAGATAATCTTATGCAGGGACCGAATCGGAATTAAGCCGTTGTTTTATTATTGGGACGGAATACAGTTTGCGTTCGCTTCTGAAATAAAGATGCTGAAAGCATTGCCAGGCTTTAACAAAGCCATAAACAACGATTCCATTCCTGAGTTTCTGCATCTTGGGTTTATTCCGGAGCCATACACGATTTATAAGCATGTATCCAAATTTCCGGCAGCGCATTTCAGTATCTTTTCACTGACGGATATTTATAAACCCAATTTTACCATTCCGCTAAACAGCTACTGGAGACTGAAAGATGCCATTGAGCCTGTTGCCGTAAAAGACTTTACGGCCACCAAAAAACAATTAAAAGAGTTGCTGATAGATTCGGTAGAGAAGCAACTTATCAGTGATGTGCCTGTAGGCACTTTCCTGAGCGGAGGGATAGACTCGAGCCTTATTACCGCAATTGCCTCCAAATTAAAGAAAGATAAGATCAAGACGTTCAGTATCGGATACGACACTAAAAAATATGACGAGTCGGAATATGCATTACAGGTTGCCAAACATCTGGGCACGGAACATCACGCGTTTCGTTTAACGGAAGACGAGGTGGAGGAAATTTTATCTGACATCATCTTTCAGTACGATGAGCCTTTTGCCGACTCATCGGCATACCCGACGATGATCGTATCCAAACTGGCGCGACAGCATGTTACCGTAACACTGTCCGGAGATGGTGCCGATGAATTATTTTTGGGATATGGTATGTATAAATGGGCATCCAGATTAGCCAATCCTGCCGTTCAGCTACTCAGAAAACCCGTATTTTTTGCTACCCAACATGCGGATTCCATCATCAAAAGAGGAGGGTTGCTCCTGGATTATTCATCTCTTGAACATATACGCAGTCATATTTTTTCACAGGAACAGTATTTGAACAGTGAGAAAGACCTGAAGCACATCTTGCTGGAGGAGAATTTTTCCTTTGACCGCTTTAACAAAGAAGGGGATTCCGGTAAAAGAACCCTGACGCCAAAAGGAAAACAGTCCTTCTGGGATATTAATTATTACCTGAAGGATGATTTACTGGTAAAGGTAGACAGGGCGAGTATGCGATACTCTCTGGAAAGCAGGGTTCCTTATTTAGACCATCGCGTGGTGGAATATGCCGTCAATATTGATGCAGACCTGAGATATCATAAGGGCATATCAAAATACATTCTAAAGGAAATCTTATACGATTATCTGCCCCGCGAATTATTTGACCGGCCAAAGTGGGGGTTTGCACTTCCGTTGCCGCACTGGATGAAAGGCAGATTCAATTACCTGCTGGATAAATACCTGGACAGCACGATTATAAATAATTACGATATTCTCACCAATTTATATGTTCAGGACCTGAAGGATCGGTTTATGGCGGGGGAAGATTATTTATATGGCCGTTTGTGGACAATCATTTTATTGCATTGGTGGCTGGAAGAGAATGCATGATGGCGGTTTCTGTACTATATATCTCTTATGATGGTATGACAGACCCACTTGGACAGTCGCAGGTCATACCTTATTTAATAGGCTTAACAAAGAGGGGATATTCATTCACGCTGCTCAGCTGTGAGAAGGAAGTCAATTTCCAAAATAACAAAGCTAAAATTGAAAAGCTTCTCTCGGCATACCCCATAGACTGGCAGCCTTTATCCTATACCAAAAACCCACCGGTATTATCATCAATGTACGATGTAAGCAGGCTTAAAAGAAAAGCAATCGAATTACATCAGAAGAACCGCTTCTCCATCATTCATTGCCGGAGTTATATTGCTTCACTCGTTGGATTGGAGATGAAATACCGGTTTCGTGTGAAATTCATCTTTGATATGCGTGGCTTGTGGGCGGACGAGCGGGTGGATGGAAAATTATGGAATTTAAAGAATCCCTTATACAAGATGGTTTACAGATATTTTAAAAGAAAGGAAAAACAGTTTTTAGAGAATGCCGATTATACGGTCAGTTTAACGCACAATGCAAAGAATGAAATCTTGTCATGGAAGCATTTAGATAAAAACAGGGTGAAGATGGAAGTGATTCCCTGTTGCGTGGATTTAAATCTATTCAATACCAAACAAATTCAGAAAGACAGACAGGCGCAGTTTATGCAGGAACTGAAGCTGCGGCCGGAAGACTATGTTTTATTATATCTGGGTTCAATCGGGACATGGTATATGCTGGACGAGATGCTGGAGTTCTTCCGGAAATTAAAAGACCAAAAACCACACGCCAGGTTCTTATTTGTAACCAAAGATGAACAGGAACGCATTTTACAGACGGCAGATAAGTATGGGGTGAAGGACGCCATCATTCTGCGGCCCGGAGCACGGGAGGAGATTCCGTATTTGATTTCAATCTGTTCATCCTCCATCTTCTTTATTTTACCTTCCTACTCTAAAAAGGCATCCTCTCCGACCAAACAGGGGGAAATAATGGCGATGGGAAAACCAATTGTCTGCAACACCAATGTCGGAGATACCGATAAGATAGTGAGAGATTATCACAGCGGGGTGCTTGTAACTGATTTTACTCCGGCAGCCTATGGAACGGCCATCCGGGAGATGGATGGTAATTTTAATTCAGCGGGTATCCTAAACGGCGCACAGGATTATTTCTCGCTGGAACAGGGCGTTGGAAAATACGCAGCCATCTATGCGGCAGTATTGGCCTAATTATCAAAGACCAATTTCCTGGGATGGAGAAAGGTGAAACCTGCCTTCGCATCTTCAAAATGACATTTAGAGGCGTAACGCTGCTGCATTACGCGGATGAACGCAGCTTCAAAGGCATTGGAATTAGTCAGGAACAGGATATCCTTTCTTCCTTTTATGCCTGATGTTAAGTTGGTGAGCTGATGCTGTTTGAGCAATTGGAGATAATTCGGAGTATTGATATACCACCCTGTGAAGAGGATGTTATTCTGTGTAAAAATATCCTGATTGTGAAAATTCACTTTCATCAATTCCAGAGGGAGTGACTGTATGATAAACAAGGATGATGGGTTCCGGTTGATCTCAGCAGTCAGCGCTTCAAACCTAATAGCGTTAGTTTTGTTTTTTAAGTTTAGATGATATACGCAATAGAATTTATACCCGGATAATAAAACGAGTAAAGTCAGAACCGTCGTCCTTAAGGGGGATGGAGCAGTGCTTCTTAGTAACAGCATTAAATTAAACCAGGAGATATAGAAGAGGAGCGGAGATACAACTCTCCGGGGAATGCGCATGTTATATAACAAGTAGATAAAAACGACAGAAAACAGGATGAAATTCAAGATGGCCCATTTTTTTTCTTGTACACAGAAGAGCAATGCAGCTGCAAGTGAAAGCAGATACATCGCCAGCATATAACGCTCATCTCTGATAAATGACTTAAAGAGCGGCAGGGCCTCATCAAAAGGCCTGACGGTCAATGTTTCTTCAGCAAAGTTAAACAGATCAGGGGTGTTGTAATGCACATCAGCTCCATACCAGTTTTGAATCAGCAGGATGTCATCTATGGTCAGGTGATATTTTTCCAATGCCTGAGAAGTTATATTCAAAGGACGGTTGATGATAATTTCACTTGCAGAAATATAGCGGGAGTAATTGCTTTGCAGGTATGCCGAATGACTTTTGTTGATATGGCTTAAGATAAAAAACATAAGTACAGAGATGCCTAATGTGATTAACAGCGGATTCCTTTCTTTTGAGGTCCAGTGTTGAAATAGAACAGGAATGCTGAAAACCAAAATCAGATAAAAGACCTGCTCCCGGATAAGCATGCAAAAAAGAAATCCGACAGTTACGAAGAACAGTTTTTTTGACAGCTGCAATTCGCTGGAAAGCAAAGTTAAAGCTGCGATGCCTATAAGAAAGGAAGTGGTGGTATACTGGATGGCAACAAGGTATAAGGCATAATAGCCGAATAAAAAGATGAAGAAGAGTGCCCAGAGAAGAAGGTGTCTGTGTTGGGTGTTTTTCCGGCAGAACAAACCGGTGATAATCATGCCTGCGGAGAGAAAGTGAATACTGATTAAGAAGAATACATACCAGTTTATGTTTGGCGCAAGGGTATAAAGAAAACGCAGCATCATTCCGATCAAGGTATGCTGAAAAATAATATTGCTGTCCGGTGTGCCGGTGAGGGTGCCGGAAACAATAAACTGCATTAGCTGATCGTCATTTCCGTCGTAGGATAATGTAAAACAACCTATAACCGCCAGGATAATTAAACCGCCAACTATTACTGCAAAGTGCTTATATTTACACATATAACTGAAGGTATAGATTTTTATATACTAATGTACAAATTATTTTATTGATGGGTAGTTGGTTTACACATGTTGAACAAAACAGATTTATTTTTTTAAATGATTATTTGTTCGCACCCATATTCATCTTCCTGTTAATGCTCCTGGTCAGGTACAGGATAAACATAAAGCCCTCAGAAGTTAAACGAAGATACCTGTTGAAGGCATTCTGGTTTAAGGTTTTCTGCACCATATTTTTTGCCGCCATATACCAGTATTATTACAGAGGAGGAGATACCAATACCTATTTCCTGAATATACAGAATGTTCACAATGTTTTTTATGAAAACCCGCTGATGTTTTTTAAGATTGTATTTTCCATACAACCCGATTTCTTTGAATACGAAAAATACCTGGGGCGTTCCACCTATTTTTATGCAGATCCGAGCGTATATGCTGTGATTCGTATTGGTGCATTGCTGAGTTTCCCGCTTTTAAAGACATATATGCTGATAGCGCTGACATTTTCCATGTTCTGCCTGTACGGATGCTGGAAGATATTTGAGCTCTTTCACAGATTATACCCGCATCTGGAAAAAGAACTGGCAGTAGCCTGCCTTTTCCTGCCATCTGTAGGTTTCTGGGGCAGCGGCATCCTCAAGGATCCTTTGTGTATGGGGGCATTGGGAGCACTGACATATCATGCCTACCGGCTTTTCTTTGACAGAGATAAAGTAGTAAGGAGGGTAATCATGATAGCGATTTGCCTGATAATGATAAAGGTGATAAAGGTGTATATTCTGCTTTCATTTCTTCCTGCTTACTCCTTCTGGTTGATTTTTCATTTTAAGGAAAATATTAACAGCAAATTTATAAAAGCATTGATGAGTCCGATGTTGTTTGCCGCTTCCAGCATAATGGGCGTTTTTGTATTTATAAAGATTGCACAGATTTCTAATAAATATGCACTGGAGAATTTGGTACGTACAGCCAAAGACACGCAAAACTGGATTTATTATTCTTCCCAAATGCAGGGGGGGTCCGGCTATACTCTGGGGGAGGTGGATTACACGTTGAAGGGGTTATTAAAAATAGCCCCTAAGGCCATAAATGTTACATTGTTCAGGCCATATATCTGGGAGGCCCGAAAGCCCATACTTATTCCGGCAGCATTGGAGGGATTGATTTCCCTGTTCCTGACTATACGCTTGCTGTACAAGTCCGGCTTCATTCGTTTTACCAGACTCATTCTGACAAATCCGGAAGTTCAGTTTTGTTTGGTATTTTCTCTCATCTTCGCCTTCTCTGTAGGTTTTACCAGTTATAACTTCGGTTCGCTGGTTCGCTATAAGATTCCTTTAATGCCTTTCTATTTTATTGCATTATTTATTTTAGCAGACAGAGAAAAACAGGAAGAAATCAAGGAAAAGACAATTCTAAAACCTAAGCCAACGGTTAAGGGGTTGCCAGCAGTGTCCGTTTAGCAGCCCGTTAAGATGTCCAGCTTACCATTATCTCCCGTGGTCCGTAATAAGGCAGCCTTCCGTGTGAAGTGGAAAAATTATCGATACAGATAATATCTCCCTTTTTCCAGGGCTGTATGACCATGTTCTTCCAGATGACATCCTGAATATGTTTCACATAATCATCCGGAATGGATGAGTCATCTCCAAAGGTGACATGCATGCTTTGTTCATGCGGATTCTTGGTGAGTTTCTTGTACCAAGTCATAGCTTCCAGCAACAAACAGGTTTTAAAAGTTTCCCATCTCTTCTGACGCTCATGGATTTTATGGTATTCAATGGCAGCGGCACTCAGATGAAATACCTGTGTGTGATTAAACCAGACCATTTCACCGGTGACGGGATGCTTTTTGACGGCATCGCTTTTATTAATTAACCGCAGGCCGTCATTTTCTTTCCATTCACAGATAATGTCATTCTCCGCACATTTTTTTTCAATGATGGCCTTGTCAGTGGTATGAAACATATCCAGCCAGCTTTTCAGCTGAAACCCGGCTGTACTTTTGTTGTTGGGTGATGAATAGTTACGGATATGTTTTACCCCTTTGCACTCGAACTCTTCCCGGATTTTAGGGTCTACGTCCCGGTATACTTTCCTGAAGTCACATATCGGAGTTTCTCCTCCGTACTCCGGTTCAATGTGACAATAAAAGAACAGACGCCTAGGAGCAGAAGGCAGAAAGCTCATTTCGCAATGCTGCATGATGGGATAATGCGGCGGTAATTCACTGGCAGAAAAAACAAAGCCGGACTTCTTGTCGCGCGGGGATGTACCCATATAATCATCCTTCAGGTCGTTATCTATAGATTTGGCGACATCTTCAAAATCCTGCGGTGTCTGAATATCAAATCCCCTGAATAAGACAGCGCCGGATGTCGTTAGCTTCTCATCAATCATGGAATGATGGTTGCCTATCCAGTTGAGCAGGTGTTGTTTCCCTTGTTCTTCCCTTTCAGGTGTTACCAGGAACGGCAGTTTCTCATTTTCTGAAAAATACGTTAAGTTCATTATCTTGTTGGTTAAATTGTCTTCTTAAATTTAGTATTTAAAATTGTTTTTATAACTATAGCATAGGATTTAATGATAAAATTTTCCAGACGAATAATAGAAACCGAGAGAATACAGCTGTATCCATATGCATTAAAATATTATGAACCGTTCTTCCGGCTCATTCAGAAAAATAAAACCAGACTGTCCGACAGCTTCCCGAATCTGCTGAAATCTACGGAAACCGATACGGACACAAAAGAGTTTATGCAGCGGAAAATAAATGACTGGAATAAAAATAAAAACTATGCACTGATAATCGTGTATAAGTCAAACCACGAATTGATCGGGCATTTTAACCTGAAAGAAATAGACTGGAAGACAGGCGTGGGCGAGATTGCTTATTTTATTGATGCGGGATTCGAACAACGAGGCCTTGCAACGGAAGTCATTTGCCGGATGCTTTCCGTTTGTTTCGAAGATATCGGACTCAATCACGTTTTTGCACGTATCGTTTCCGATAATATCGCCAGCCAGAAAGCAGCGGAGAAGTCAGGATTGAAATATGAGGGGGCATTCTTTAAAAGTCACACGATGCACGATCATACGATGGTGGAAACCTATCGATATGGGTTATCCAGAGAGGATTATTTAAGAAGCCCCGTTCGATAGCTTACCTGCATTTCTTGTACCGGTGACAATCCATCAGGTGGTCATTCACGAGTCCGGTGGCCTGCATATGCGCATATAAAGTGGTGGAACCTAAAAATTTAAACCCACGTCTCTTCATGTCTTTCGCCAGTGCATCCGATTCCGGAGATGTGGGCTGAATTTCTTTAAGCTGTTTTAATTGGCTGACCATAGGTTTTCCGCCGACAAAACTCCAGATGTACTTACTGAATGAACCGAATTCTTTCTGTACCTCCATAAATCGCTGTGCATTATTGACGGTCGCTTCTATCTTGGCCCTGTTTCGGATAATGCCGCTATCCTGCAATAATTTTTCTACCTTATCAGGAGTGAATTTGGCTACTTTCCTGTAATCGAAGTTGGAAAATGCCTTGCGGTAACCATCCCTGCGCTGTAAGATGGTCCACCAGCTCAGGCCGGCCTGTGCGCTTTCCAGCACCAGAAATTCAAACTGTTTCTGGTCGTCATAAACGGGAACACCCCATTCTTCGTCGTGGTATTGTTCATATAATGGTTTCCCGACACACCAGTTGCAGCGGATGATTTCTTTTTTACCCATAACATAAAACTACAAAAATCTTTGTGCAATTTTGTAACGTGAAGACGATTTCCAGCCTGCAAAATCCATTGATAAAAAAAGTCCTGCTCTTGCAGGAAAAATCCCGCGAACGCAAGGAAGAAAATTTATTTGTAATAGACGGATGGAAGGAAACTCAACTGGCCATTGCCAATGGTTTTGAAATGGATACCATCCTGTTCAGAAAAGGATTTGGATTAAACTTTGACGAACTGGAGGTTGAAAATGTCCTGGAAATTTCGGAAGAAGTGTTCGACCGGATTTCGTACCGGGGAAACACGAGTAAAGTGGTGGCACTCGCCAAACCTAAAAACAATACACTGTCTGATTTAAAATTATCGAAAAACCCATTGGTTATAGTGTTAGATGGAATTGAAAAACCCGGCAATGTGGGTGCAATCCTGCGCACCGCAGATGCCACCGGTGTGGATGCCGTCATTTGTTGCGATACGCATTCCGATATTTACAACCCAAACACCATTCGTTCTTCGGTGGGTTGTGTATTTACCAAACAAATAGCTGTCAGCAGTAAAGAAGAATGTCTGGCTTTCCTGAAAGAAAATAATAATGCTGTTTATACCACATCCTTAAAAGCGGCTAAAAATTATCTGGAAGAAGATTACCGGCAGCCATCCGCCTTTGTATTTGGAACGGAAGCCGAGGGTGTGCATGCTTTTTGGGAAGAGCATTCCACGGCCAACATTATTATTCCCATGCGCGGACAGAATGATTCCCTGAATGTATCGAATGCTGCGGCAGTAGTGTTGTTTGAGGCCTTGCGGCAGCGCTCTTAAGCATCGGATTACATTTTTTTCTCGAAAAATTTCCAAATAACTTCTTCCGGAACGGGAGCAGAAATTACTAACTTCTCGTTTTTCACAGGATGCATGAATTCTATTTTTCTGGCATGCAAGTGTATGCTTCTTGTATTTTCGTTGGGCCTGTCGAAACCATATTTTATATCCCCTTTTATCGGTGAGCCGATTTTTGCCAGTTGTGCCCTGATTTGATGGAAACGCCCTGTTTCTAATTGTATTTCTAATAGGTGATAGTTGTCAGAACTTGCCAATAATTTGTAGTGTAGTACACATTTTTTGGAATGTGCCACTTCTTTGTCAAACAGCCTGGCTTTGCGTTGTGCGGAATCTTTCAAATGGAAATGAATTAAGGTGCCGGAATCTTCCCCGGGTTTGTTTTTCACCACCGCCCAGTAGGTTTTGGTAATTTCTTTGGTTTGGAACAGTTCATTCAGTCTGGACAGCCCTTTGCTGGTGCGTGCAAACAATACGATGCCGCTCACCGGCCGGTCAATGCGGTGCACCACACCTAAAAACACCTCACCGGGTTTCTGGTATTTTTCCTTAATATAATCTTTGATAAAATCCACCAGCGGCTTGTCGCCGGTTTCATCCCCCTGTACGATATCACCGCTTTTTTTGTTGACGGCGATGATATGATTGTCTTCGTATAAGATTTCCGGCATAACGAACGGGTAATGTTTTAAACTTTACCAAAGTTAGCTTAAATTCGTAGAATGAATAATCAGCCGGTCATAATTTTAGGCATGCATCGCAGCGGTACCACGATGATTACCAAAATGCTTGAAAGCCTCGGGTTATTTGTCGGCGTAGAAAAGGAGATAAACCACGAAGCCTTGTTTTTCTGGAAAATCAATAACTGGATATTTGACATCCACACGGCCACGCCCGAAAAGCCCCATAATTTAAGATATTCCAATCCGGCATGCCGCAAAATAATTCACGAATCACTTGAATATTTTGTACAGTCCGGAAAACGGAAGCACTATCTCGGCGGACTGACATCCCGCTATAAAAACATAAAAGAGGTAGATGTACCGTTTGGCTGGAAAGATCCGAAAAATACGTTTACCATTGACTTTTGGAAACATGTTTTTCCAAATCCGAAAATAATCCATATTTACAGAAACCCCATCGACTCTGTTTCCAGTTATATAGAACGCGACCTGGCACTAAAGAACAGGTTTGAGTGGAACTGGAAAAAAAGGCTGAAACGTGACTGGCTCATCAGTAAGAATTTTCACGAAAACTTCCGATTGTATAACCTGAACGAAGGATATGATTTATGGGAAGAGTATGTCAGCAAGGCGCTTTCCTTAAAAGATGAATTCGGACAGTACACAGCGGTGCGGTATGAAGATTTTTTAGAACAACCCAAAGAAAAACTGAAACAACTGGCACTTTTTTCCGGTTTAAAGCCTTCAGAGGAGCAGTTAAATGCCGCCATTGCCGGAATTCAGCCAGCCAGAGCCTTTGCATTTATGAATAACGAAGAATATATGCGGGTTTATCAGCAATTAAAAATCAATCCCCTGATGCAGCAATTGGGGTACGGTCACCTGTGATGCAAGAGCCTGCCATTCAAATAGTATTAGCTACGTATAACGGCGGTAAATTTCTAGCGGAGCAGCTGGACAGTCTGTTTAAGCAGACATTTCAGGCATTTAGCGTATTAATCAGGGATGATGGTTCATCTGACAATACAGCAGAAATCATTGCCGGTTATCAGCAACGGTTTCCGGATAGAATTCAACTGGTGAAGGACATGAAAAACAATGTCGGAGCCGCGCAGAATTTTGGCTTGCTGCTAGAGCAGTCTGCTGCCGATTATATATTCTTCTGCGATCAGGATGATGTCTGGCTGGAAGATAAGATGGAGCGTTCGCTGGAAACAATCAAGCGGCTGGAGAAAGACGGTCCGACAGTACCGTGTATGGTTTTTACCGATATGAAATCCATCGACGAAGAAGGTATTGTCATTGCAGATTCTGTTTGGCGGCAATTAATGTTGGCAACAGGATATTTCACGCTGAACCGGTTACTCATTCAAAATATTCCACATGGTTGTACGATGGTTATCAATAAATCCATGCGCAATCTGGCGAGTCCGGTTCCGGCGGAAGCCATCCTGCACGACCACTGGATAGCGTTGCTGGCAGCAGCCTGCGGCAAATGGGCTGCCATTCCGGAGCCAACCGTTTTGCTGAGAAATCACGGTTCAAATGTGACGAGGAAACAAACCGGTGTCGCGGATAAGTTAAGACGGTTTATTGCCAACGCTTTCTCCACCGATGAGTATGACTACTTTATTCACATCAGGGTACAGCAGGCTAAAGCGCTGCTGCAAAGAACGGCCGGCCTGATTACAGCCGAACAAACGCAACTGCTTAAAGATTTTTCTCAACTGGAAAATACCAGTGGCTTTAGCAGAAAGAGAATATTTATAAAACATAGATTTTACCGGACTACCTTCCTGCATAGCCTCAAGATGATTTTGAGGGCATAAACTGCAGTTTGGCAGAGGCAAATTTTTAGATTGGGGAATTTTGTCTTATTTTGCCATTCATTCTAACGTAAACCATTTTGAAGAATATTCTTATTACAGGCGGCGCGGGTTTTATCGGTTCCCATCTTTCTTTAGCATTGACAGAGAAAGGTTATCAGGTGACCGTTCTGGATAATCTTCATCCGCAGATTCATGGTGAAGACCCTGAAACCACCTCTCCATTGTATCGCTCTTTAAGAGATAAGGTACGATTTATCAAAGGGGATGTCACCGATAAAGACGATTGGAAAAAGTCCCTGCCCGAACAGCAGATAATCGTTCATTTTGCTGCGGAAACCGGTACCGGACAGAGCATGTATGAAATTGAACGGTACACGCATGTCAACGTGGGCGGAACAGCCATCTTGCTGGATTATCTGACCAATGAGCAACATGCAGTGGAAAAGGTAATCGTGGCAAGTTCACGCGCCATTTACGGCGAAGGAAAATATTTTTCCGCACAAAAAAATCAATATTATTATCCAGCCGGCAGAGATGAACAGGATTTGCAGAACGGAATTTTTGAACTGCGCAATCCGGATGATGAAAGTGAGTTTCTGGAAGTTTGTGCTACGGACGAACAGAGCCGTATTCAGCCTAATTCTATCTATGGATTGACGAAATACCATCAAGAGCAGGCGTTGATGATTTGTTGTAAATCCCTTAATATTCCCTGCGTCGCATTCCGCTATCAAAATGTATATGGGCCCGGTCAGTCGCTGACCAATCCATATACGGGTATCCTGTCTATCTTTTCAAACCGGATCAAACAGCAAAAGCCAATCAATGTTTTTGAAGACGGAAAGGAAAGCCGGGATTTTGTGTTCATAGATGATGTGATACAGGCAACGATGCTCGGAATAGAGAAACAGGAAGCGGACTTCTATTCTTTTAATGTGGGCACAGGCGCAGCAAGCAGTGTATTGGATGTGGCTACAGCGCTGATGAGCAATTACGGTATAGAGGTTTCGCTGGAAGTTTCAGGGCAATACAGAAAAGGAGATATTCGCCATAATTTTGCAGACTTAGGGCTGATTAGAAATAAACTCGGCTTTGCTCCGGCAGTTTCTTTCGAAGATGGTATCCGACAGTTCTGCCAATGGGTGAGCATACAGGCCATCCAGTCGGATAAGTACGAACAATCTCTCGCGGAGATGAAGGCGAAAGGCCTGATGAAATAGAACAATCGATTCAGATTTAAGATATCCTATGAATAAAATAGGCATTGTTACCATTACCTACAACAGCGCTCAGGTCATTGAGCCTTTTATGGATTGTGTATTGCGGCAGACGCATTCCCATTTTATTTTGTATATCATAGACAATGTTTCTTCCGACGATACGCTTGATTTGCTGCGCAAATACAAGGATGAAAGGATTATTCTGCTGGCAAATGACAAGAATGTAGGGGTGGCTGCCGGCAATAATCAGGGAATCAGACGCGCCATGGAGGATGGATGTGAAGAAATCTTAATCATCAATAACGATGTTGAATTTGAGCATACCTTACTCGAGAAATTATCCCGACAACTGGTAGAACTGAATTGCAGTCTGGTGGCGCCCAAGATGATGTATTACCCGGAGACCAACCTGATCTGGTGGGCAGGAACGAAGTTTATTGATAAAGATGGTTGTATGACAAACCATATCGGCATACAACAGGAAGACAGGGGGCAGTTTGACAAGACCGAACCGATGGATTATGCCCCGACATGTTGTGTGCTGCTAAGGAAAGAAGTGATGGATGACATTGGTTTAATGGATGAAAAATACTTCGCCTATTACGATGATACCGATTTCTTCTACAGGATTTATAAACAGGGAAAGCATCATTTATATTATTATCCGTTTGTAAAATTCTATCATAAAGTTGGTGGGTTATCCAATATGAAGGAAGGTAATGCCAGAAAATTCAAATTCAATGATTTTTACATACATCTTATTACACGGAACCACGTCTATTATCTGCGCAAGCAACAGACACTGAGGGCGTGGTACAATATCCTTTATTTCTTTTTCAGGATGAATCTCCGTTTTCTGTTCAGCGGGAAATACCACCGCAATCTTTCCACTCTTTGGTTGTTGCAGAGATCCTATTTCGAAGGATTGCTATTATAACTCTCCAGTAGCTCATTTTTTTGTTTGACATATATCAAAAGGTGTCTTAAAAAACTCTTAAAAAACATCCATTTAACAAGTATTTAAGTATTTTCTAACAGCTATAAGTTGGCGCTGCAGGCATAGATGATTAACTTTAAAACACAAAACGCAGCTATAGGCTCTTTTATTAGACGTAAACATTTTTAAGAATTATTGGCATGAAGAAAAGAACTATCTTTTTGATAGCGTTGGTTATATTTTTTCCGTTAAATAACCTCCCCTCGTATGCATCAGATGCATCGTCGGAGGATGCAATGGCAGGCATATCGTCTCCTTACCTTTTTACGCCTGATAATATATCTGATAAAGTTTCGGGAAATGCTGTCAGCTGTTTTCTGGATGGGTTTTCCGCCGTTTCTGCAGAGGCGATGAAATATGCCCTGACCGGCTATGCGGCCTTGAATGAAGCAGGCAGAATTCTGCAAAAAGACATCATCACAATCGTTGATTTCAGCAAACCGTCCACTCAGGAACGCTTGTTTGTCATCAACCTTAAAACTAAAAGTATCATCGCTAAAAGTTTATGCGCCCACGGCAGAAACAGCGGGGAAAATTTCGCAGAAAAATTCTCCAACAATGCCGAATCCTATCAGAGCAGTTTAGGCTTCTATATCGCCAATGAAACCTATGACGGCAAACACGGTTATTCGCTGCGCTTAGACGGGGAAGAAGCCGGTATCAACGACAAGGCTCGTGACAGAGGTGTGGTAGTACATGGCGCGGATTATGTCAGCAAATCCTTCATCAACAGTACCGGAAGATTAGGCAGAAGCCAGGGGTGTCCCGCTTTGCCGATGGATAGGTACCAGAAAATCATCAGCCTGATAAATGGCGGCTCCTGCTTTTTTATTTATCATCCGAACAATTACTACAGAACACATTCACCAATCTTAAAACACTACAGTGAATCATGCCTGGCAGAAGTGGTATCCGGCTTAGAAGGGTAATTCATTACATTCGGGCTCAATAGCCTTTCTTTTTCCTGTTTCAGCTTTGCTTCCGCCAAAGCAGCATCTGCTTTCTTTTTCTTAAGGATGGACAGAGAGTCCGCCACGGCCCGTTCGCGCAGTTCTTCTTTTGTATAAACATGCGGTTTCTTGCCATTAAAAATGAAATTGATCATCTGTTTATCCCTATTGTACACGTCTGCATAAAATCTGATTACGCCGTTAAAATCTGCTTCTGCCGTAAAGTAGCGGAAATAGACCGGAACCGGTGTTTTCAGCCGCAAGACTTGTGTCTCAATCTTTCTGTCCCTAATCGCTTTTAGGGTATCAATTGATATGGTAAAGGTATCCATCACCATCAGGTTATAGGCGATTTCCAGTGCATCCTGGCAACGCACACAGCCGTGGCTGCCCGCCCGAACATCAGAGTTGAAAAAACTTTTGGCAGGTGTGTCATGCATATACACGGAATACTTATTGGGGAACAGCATCTTTACGGTACCCAGGGCATTATTGGGGCCCGGAGGTTGTACTACCGTTGTCCAGTTTCCATGCCGGGTTACTATAAACCCCCTGAAACTTTTCATCTCCTGTTTTACGATATTTTGCGGAACGGTCCAGGTGGGCCATAATACAATTTGGTTGATAGCACTTTCCAGAATGGGTGTTTCATTTTTTTTGTTGGATTTTCCGATTACTACCCGTTTTTCCAGCCGCACGGTATCTGCTTCCACAATCTTTAATTTGTAGGAAGGAAGGTTCACCCATACATATCGTTCGGGTAGTTGAAGGATATGTTCTTTGCGCCAGCGGTCCGCATTGATGGCCAGCAACTGGAATTTTTTGGCATTATCCCTTTCCAGCGCCTTTATCGTATTCGCGCCAATCACCCCGTCGTTGTTCAGGTTGTTGTCTTTTTGAAAACGTTTGATGGCAATAAGGTAGGCGGAGTCATTGTTTTTCAGGGAATCAATCAGATAATGATGATAGACCAATGCCATTCGCGTATCAGTTACGGCACCCAGAGAGTCTTGCTTGGGATTACGGATGTGAATGGGCCTGGAAGAAATATTGTTTTTCGCTACGAAATCCCTTAATGCCGCCATATAGCGGTTGTACATCGGGTTGTTGGGTTCCAGTGAGGCGATGACATGTGCGATGGAGTCGGTGGTGGTTTTCTGCAGTAAGGCGATATAGTCTTCTTTATGCTTAATAAAATTGGAGGTAATGCCGATGCTGGTGTCCGCAAACATACCGTCATCCATGTGCAATGCTATCTGCAGGAAGGAGCGCGTCAGCCCGACTTCCAGTTGTTTGGATATGCTGAAATCTATGCCAGGCTGGATCAGCGCAACGGAATCCGCTAATTTCCGCAGTTTTTCATATCCGTACAATTCTTTGTTCAACCCCAGAAATTCGGCTGTACTCAAGACATGCAGCATTTCCTTCCCTTTGGCGGACAAACCATCCTTGTTCACCCAGACAGGGTGAAAACTATGCTGTTCGTATATGGTTCTCACCAGTTCCTGCCATCCGAGGTATCGTGTATTGTTTTTATCCGAGGCGGGAAATGTACCGATATACTCGCCCAGAACAATTGACATGTCTTTCTGAAATTCCATTTCATCTTTTGGAATCAGCACCTTGCTTTGTATGGTTTCGGCTTTCGAACTGTTGTTTTTACACGAAGTTGTTCCGAAAGTTGATACAGCCATGCAAAAAAGTAGAGATATGGAAAAAGGGCGGAACATCTGTTTCAGGATGGATTGATACAACAAATTAATCATTTAAAATATAACTTGCATCGAAGTGTTCAAAAACCGTGCCTTTTGGTAATATTAAATTAAAAATATGAATGCCGCCAATTGCATATTTTTGTAAGTTATTATAAACAGTTTATGCAATAATCCGGTATAATGCAGCATAGCTGCAGAAAACCAAAAAAGATGTTGTATTTACGCCATAAAAAAAGAAACAAATGAAAGTAGCAGTAGTAGGTTCCACCGGTCTGGTAGGTGGAGAAATGTTGAAAGTCCTGACAGAAAGAAACTTTCCCGTTACGGAATTGATACCGGTAGCTTCGGAGCGTTCCGCCGGAAAGACCATCACCTTTCAGGGAAAAGGATATACGGTGGTCACGCCGCAAACGGCCATTGAGATGAAGCCGGATCTGGCGTTGTTTTCCGCCGGCGGTTCCACGTCGCTGGAGTGGGCGCCCCGGTTTGCCGAAGCGGGCATTACCGTCGTGGATAATTCATCCGCCTGGAGAATGGACCCGACGAAAAAACTGGTGGTGCCGGAAATCAATGCGGATGCGTTGACAAAAGACGACAAGATTATCGCCAATCCGAACTGTTCTACGATACAGATGGTGGTGGTATTGAATCCGCTGCATCAGAAATTCAAGATCAAACGCGTGGTGGTTTCTACCTATCAGTCGGTGACCGGTACCGGCAAAAAAGCGGTGGACCAGCTGATGAACGAACGCGCAAACGGCTCCTCGGATGAGATGGCTTATAAATACAAGATTGACCTGAATGTGATTCCGCAGATAGATGTGTTTCTGGAAAACGGCTACACCAAGGAAGAAATGAAGATGGTGAAAGAGACCAATAAGATCATGCGCGATGACAATATCAGGGTGACGGCAACCACCATCCGTATTCCGGTGATGGGCGGTCACAGTGAGAGCGTGAACATCGAGTTTGAAAATGACTTTGACCTGGCAGAGGTACGTTCCCTCTTGGAAAAATCCGAGGGTGTAGTGGTAGAGGATGATGTGGCGAACTTTATCTATCCGATGCCGATGAATGCGCATGGCAGGGACGAAGTGTTTGTAGGCAGAATCCGCCGGGATGAAAGCCAGCCGAAAACGCTGAACCTTTGGATAGTAGCCGACAATCTGCGTAAAGGTGCCGCCACCAACGCGGTTCAGATTGGCGAGTACCTGCTGAAGAATGGGCTGATAGGATAGCCGGTACGAGCTTACCTTAAAAATAAAAACTCCGCGCATGCGCGGAGTTTTTATTTTTAAATATTATTTTCTCGTCCAGCCATTCAGCCAGATACCTCTTTTTCCGGCGGTATAGGTAAGCCATTCATATAACTTCCCCGCTATCTCGGCAGCAGTTCTTGTTTCCCCGCTTTTCAGGGACAGATACGGCACCAGGGGTTGGTGCTGCAAGCTGGTCCGTGCCACTCCCACCGTTTCCTTGCTGAACGCCAGCACCAGATTCTCCGAGAGGATTTCTGTTTGTTGCAGCTGCATGATTTGCATCAGGTCATATGGGTCGTAAGCAGGAGCGGTTTCCGGCTTGTCCGCAAATCCTTTGTCTGTCTTTATGGTTTTTGTATATGCACAGTAAAAAGAGACATCCGCCTGTGCAGGGTCTTCCACGAGCTGTAGGTTCTGGTCTTTTTTACACAGGGCTGTAAGCACCTTGCTGACCTCATACGGAATCGGCAGGTAGATAAAATACGGACGGTTCTGGTTCACGGACAGCAAGGTGTTTGGGGAAAGATTGTTCAGTACCGCAGACTCATGGGTATTGCCGTCTATGAATGTTATTTTATCTGCGGACACATACAATTTAGAACCGCCGGATGATTTTTCAAATGGAACACATTTCCCTGAACCGCCGCTTGCTGTATTTGCTTTCAGCAGCGGCTTCAACGTGGTGTTGACAAACTGTTTCAATCGGCTGAACGGAAAACTGTCTTTGGGCAGATACACCTTCAGCAGCGGATCTGATTTCACATACCAGCTGAGCACTTTGAATGTATGTCCAACCAGTGTGCTGCCGTTTGTGGCAGTCGCAATTGCGTTGTTTTCACCGCTCAGCGAAACCACTTCCACCTTCACGGCAGGGTTCGTGATATCCTGCAGGATATTGCCTTTCAGGATTCCGGACATCGCACCCTTATCCAACGTAATGGTTCCGTTTCCTGCGACGATACATGTTGCCTGCACACTGTTTCGGATTGTCGCTGGAACCACACTTAACAGATTCTTTGACTTGCGCTCAGGGGCGCAGCGCAGCGTGGGCGTTTGGGGAAGATTGCGTTTTATAAGTTCCTCCTTGATTCGGTCAAATGCCTGCTGCGCCGTCATGGTCGCGGGATATTTTTTATACACTTCCAACAATGCCTTGGTGAACACACCGTGATTATTTCCTGTCTCATCTTTTTTCTCCTTTGCCTTCTGGTCGTCGTTGGTGGCCGACATAAACAGAAAGTTAGAGTTGATTCGTATTGCCGGCGAACCAGGCATTGGAATTACCCCATCCAGTATTTTTGCAGATACCGCAGCACCGTTGTCTTTTTTCACTGCGGCAAGGGCTTTGTCTTCTGCAGCACTGGCAACATATGCTTCATCCGCGTTTTTTACCAACGAACTTACCAGCCAACCGTTCAGTTCCCTGATGTCGGTGCCTTCTGCTTCTGCGCCGCCTGCCAGGGGTTCTATTTCCAGAGTGGCGAAGATTTCCTGGGTTTCACCGTTGCCCCCGAAACTGGAAATTTTAGGCCCTCCTCCGGTAGGTGCCATTTTCCGGTAATAGGTGATACCGTCTTTTTGTATCTCCACGGTTTTGGTTCCCCAACTGTGGCAGCAGTCAAAAATCGTGGTGAGCGTCACTTTCTTGTCGACAAATTTATTGTATATAGCGGCCAGCTGCAGGCTCTGGATATAGCCGTTCTTTTGGTAGAGTATGTCGCAGGGTGCGATGGCTTCGTCGGTGTTATAGCCTGTATTATCGGGCATCTGCAGGCCATGCCCGGAATAATAAAAAAAAGCCTGGTCACCCGGCTTGCTGTTGGCTAACAGTTTATCGAGGGATGTCAGGATCTGCTTTTTGGTGGCCTGTGCGCTGTACAGTTCACGGATGTTTTCAGCCTTATAACCGAATCTGGAGATAATCAGCTCCTTAATGGATTTTGCGTCGTTGACACAACCCTGTAAAGAATTCTTCGGGTCGCGCAAAATTTGCTTTGTTGTAGTGTCGCGGTAGAAATAATCGTTGATGCCGACGATTAATGCTCTTTTATTTTGTGAATAACATACAACAGACAGTAGCAGTAGCACTAAGAATGTAAGGCAAGAATTATTTTTCATGGTTTTGATTAATAGCTATTTCCTCTGCCAATCGTTCAGCCACACTCCTTTATCAACGGAGCGGACAATGAACCAGTGATATATTTTTTCAGCAATTGACTGTACCTCTTTGATGGGGTGATGGATGACCAGGAACGGGCTTTGCGCGGAATGCCATCGTTTGGGTATATTGTCTCCAACCGTTTCATGGGTCAGTGCCAGCAGGATATTGACATCAGGGTCATCCTGTTCCTGAAGGGCGGGAGCCAGCCCGCTCCGGTAGTACGGAGAACTGTTATTTATCTTTTTTGTACCGGGCAGGTAGTCTTTGTTTTTATTGATATTGCGGCTATAGAAACAGCTGATGGAAATATCTGCTTTTTCAGGATCACTTACCAATTCAATATTCTGGTTTTTCCTGCATAAAAATTCCGTTGCTTTAGCTATTTCTTCCGGTACCGGCAGATAGACGATATAAGGTTGATTCTGATTCACTTTTTGTAAGGCGCCTTTCGTTAAATCCGGTAAGAGCGCATTGGTATTGGCTACTAATCCAATATAGGGAAATTGGTTTCCCTTCATGAAAATCTTGGAGCAAGAGAAATTCTCCTCAAACGGGACATAATAACCATACCCTTTATTAGGGCCGTTCATGTCCTGTTCTTTAATCAGCGGTTTAATCTGATTCTGAACCAGCGTATTCAATTGTGAGCCGGTGGTTTTGTCATGCGGAATATATACTCTAATCAACGGTGCTGTTTTGGTATACCAGCTGCTCACTTTAAATGTATGCCCTTTCATATTGCCGCTTCCTTTTTTGAGTATGGCAATGCAGGTGTTGTCTCCTTTCAGTTCCTTGACTTCCGCTTGTGTCTCAGAATGGGAAATATCATCCAGGATATTTCCTGCAGACAAACCGGCCAGTGCGCCTTTGTTGAGCAGGATGGTTTTCCCGGAAGATTGAATACATTTGGTCAGAACCAAATCCGATACAGAGGCAGGTGAAGTGCTGATCAGATTCTTTTTCAATCGATGCGGGTCACATTTGAGCGTGGGGGTTTGCCCGTAAAATCGCTTTTTCAATTCGGCGGATATCTTTTCGAATAACTGAGCCCCTGAAATGTTGGCGGAATTCCTCTTAAACACCTCTATCAGCGCTTTTGTAAAGACACCATGCCTGTTGCCGTTCTCATCCGGTTTTTCCACGGCCTTCTGTACATCATTGGTAGCGGATAAGAACAGATAATTGGACTGCATCCTGTTAGAAGGAGCCGTGGTGCCCGAAAAAATATCTCCAATAAGATTTCCCTGCATTTTAAATTCCCGTTCATTGTCCTGTAAAACATTGGCAGGGATAAATCGTCCGGAGCGGCTATCTTTCTTATATAGCACAGGTAAGGTGTCGGATGAGAATGGATTAACGGTAAGAAAGGAGAACAGGCTGAATGAGGAGTCTGTCTTATTCAACAGATAGAGTGAATCAGGAGTGAAATCGGAGAGATTCATAAATTCATTATAATCCAGACCCCTGGTTTCTCTTTCTGAGAAAGTGCCGGAAGCAACCGGTACAAATTTATCTTCCCCATCTGCACTAAAAGATTCCTCTATGCCCGGAATATTGGCAGAAATGGTAATGCCAAAATCAGTTTGCGGCTCCTCTTTGCCAATCATGGTATGGGTACCCCAGCTGTAACAGCAGTCGAAAACGGTAGTCAGAATGACTTTCTTATCTACAAATTGATTAAAGATGGCCGCCAGTTGAAGCGTTCTGATAAACCCGTTTGTATTGTATAAAGCATCGGATGGTGCAATCGCCTCATCGGTGGACTTGGTCACCGCATTTTTAAGCTGCAGGCCATGACCGGAATAATAAAAGAACACCTGGTCGCCGGCCTTGCTAACTGCCAGCAATTTATCCAGTTCATCCAGTATGTTTTGTTTGTTTGCTTGTTTATTGTATAATTCTTTAATGAACGATTCTCTGAACCGAAACCGCGAGCTGATTAATTCCTTGATGGATTTGGCATCGTTCACACAGCCATGCAGGGAATTGCGCGTATCTGGCAAAATGGTTTTTGTGAACCCGTCCATGGTATAGTAGTCATTGATGCCTATGATCAGTGCTCTTTTGGTTTGTGTAAAACTGACCGGATATAAACAGAACTGAATTAGACTGCATAAAAAATACCTTCGTAACATAGTTAAATATAAAGAAATCTACTGATATTTAACCGTATATAAGTTCATTACAAACACCATGGCGCCAATGAAAAACATAGTAGTATATGCCTGCCTGTTCCTGATTCAAACTGCCGTGTTGGCTCAGAATAAAATGATAGACAGTTTGAAGACAGCTTTGGAAACCGAAAAGACAGATACCGTACGGGTGGATATCTTGTGTCTGTTGGGTCAGGAATATGAACAATATCGCCCGGATACGGCCATGCTCTATGCCCAGCAGGCCTACAAGATGTCGGCTAAATTAAAGTACGCGGATGGCATCTCGAGGGCTGCCAACGGAATTGGGAATGTATATATGCTGATTGGTAACTATCCGAAAGCGCTGGAATATTTCATCCAAAAACTGAAGATTGAAGAAATGAGAAATAACCCTGATAAGCTGGCGGTTGTGCTTATGAATATTGCCGGTGTCTATCACATGCAGCAGGAAGAAGAAAAAGCACTGGAATATCAGACGAAAGCGGATTCTATTATTGATGCCGCAAAGATTGATTATCTTAAAATCTACAGCTTGCTGAATCTCGGCGATATGTACGAGAAATCGGGAAAACTGAAGGCTGCACTTCAATCTACGGAAAAAGCCTATACGCTCGCGCTGAAAGAGAATAACGTAGGTTTAATAGGAAGCATACTCAACAATCTCGGAAATATTTATGCCAAACTGGATGATACCTTGCTGGCCGTTAGACAATACAAAGCGGCACTTCCCTATCTGGAACAAACGCAGAACGAAGATGTCATGGCGGAAACCACACTGGGGCTGGCAAAACAATACCTGCTATTATCAATCAGCGATTCCGCCGCATATTATGGTATGCAATCCTATGAAATCTGCAGGAAGAACGGATTTTTAAGCAGACAACTAACAGCAAGTATCTTCTTGAAAGACTATTATAAAAATAATGGAGATGTAAAAAATGCCTTCGTTTATCAGGAAGAAATCCTGGTATTGAAAGATTCCATTTTCAGTAAGGAAAGAATCGCCAAAGCACAGGCGATATCCCTGGAAGAGGATTTGCGTCAGAAAGAAATGGCTGAGAAGAAACTCGAAGAGGAACATGAAAGAAAGGTGAAACTGCAATACCTGACCATCGGTATTCTGCTTCCCATCTTGTTTTTTTTAACACTGTATCTGAGTAATAAGAAGATTAAACCGAAAATCATTGAATTCTTAGGGGTGGTATCTTTGCTGTTGTCTTTTGAATACATCATGCTGCTGTTACACCCGCTCATTGTAACGGTGACCAACCATGAGCCCATTTATCAGCTGATGATTTTTGCGCTGATTGCATCTGTGCTGACACCTGCTCACCACAGGATAGAAAAATGGCTGCTTAAGAAACTCACCCTGAAAGAAAAAATATCTGTCATCAATTTTCGGATCCAGTAATAAAGAAGACCTTCCGGAAGGAAGGTCTTCTTTATTACAAGAGGCATCTGTTTATTTTTTATCAGGAACAGGAACGATTGTTTTACCGCCTTCCTCTGTTTCTTCCGTTGCCTCAGCAGTTGCTGTCGAGTCACCACCTGGAGATGCTGCAACCGTTTCTGTAACTGCTTCTGTAACTTCAGTAGCCGTATCGGCTGCAGCTTCTTCTGCCTTTTGCTTGCACGAAGGCAGAAGGAACAATGAACAAAACAACAATAGCAAAGTGCCTTGCCGTAACAATGATTTCGGATTGGTTCTCATAAATACTGATTTTTAATGGTTAATAAAATTAACGATAGGATATACTGACTTTTATCTTAGTACATCTGTTAATAAACTAAATCTACAACAATTATTTTAGATATCCTGCTATTAATCAGACAATCAGCTAATAAATAAAACAAGGAGGCTGTCGTGACTACAGACTGTATTATGCATAATGTGTAGTAATGCCATCTGTTTTAACAGAAGGTTACTGTTAAAAATCAACAGATACCATGAGAAATATCATGGTTTTTGTTTGGTATAAGTAACAAATTTGAGATGATAGAAAAATATAAATATTGGAAATCATGAAAGTTAAATCAATTTTAGGATTATTAATGATATTGGTCGTGTTTCGGGCAAGTGTCTTTTCTCAGCAGGCGGTGGTAAGTGCAGGTGGAAATGCCGGCGGCAGCGGAGGTTCTGTCAGTTATTCCGTAGGACAGGTAGCTTATTCAAACATGAGCGGAACGAATGGAAGCGTAAATCAGGGGGTACAGCAACCCTACGAGTTTTTTCTGACTGGAATTAAGGATAATAAAAACTTCGTGCTGGAGATGGTCGTATATCCTAACCCAGCGCACGCTATTGTAAATCTGAGAATAGAAAATAGGGAAAGCCTGCAGGGGTTAACCTATCTGTTGTTTGACGTCAAAGGAATGTTGTTACAGAAGAAAAATATTGTCGACAAGATTACGGAAATACCCATGTCTGATCTGGCGGCAGCAAATTATCTGTTAAGTGTCACCAACAGTAAGAGTGAGGTATTGCAAATCTTTAAAATAATTAAACACTAGAAATATGAACAAACTAATTACCATTTTGGCAGGCGTACTTCTGTATATGAGTTCGTTTGCCCAGGCTCCAAATAAAATGAGCTATCAGTGTGTCATCCGGAATGCGGGAAGTACATTGGTAACCAATACAGGTGTCAGCATCAGGATTAGCATTTTACAAGACTCTGAAAGCGGAACGGCTGTATACACAGAAACGCACAGCGTAACGACCAATGTCAATGGATTGGCAACATTACAAATCGGTACGGGAACACCTGTTAGCGGGACTTTTGCTGCCGTGAATTGGGCGGCGGGTCCTTATTTTATCAAAACAGAAACCGACCCGACAGGTGGTACTAATTATACCATCACAGGAACAAGTGAGTTGGCAAGTGTACCTTATGCATTGTATGCCGCCAATTCTACGCCTGGCCCTAAAGGGGATAAAGGCGATCAGGGGGAACAAGGTATTCAGGGAATCCCGGGCCCGAAAGGAGATTCCGGTGCACAAGGACCAATTGGCAATTTAACTCCCGGTGACGAGATTGGCAATATGTTGTTCTGGGATGGAGTAAAATGGGTAAATGTTCCCAATGGCATGGATGGTGATATCTTGACATTTTGCGGCGGGAAGCCAAAATGGACACGGCATGGCATATGCTCTCCGTTTTACATCGGACAGTTTTATCAGGGAGGAATAGTATTTTATATCGATTCTACCGGGGAGCATGGTTTAATTGCTGCACCGATTGATCAGGGTACTGCACCCTGGGGATGTGAGGGTACATTGGTAGGCACACAACGAGGCTATGGAACAGGGGCACAAAATACCATTGCGATAGAAACAGTTTGCACCACAGCCGGAACGGCTGCTGATATCTGTGCCAATCTGGTACTGAATGGATATGATGACTGGTATTTACCAAGTGCTGTAGAGTTGCACTTATTATATTTAAATCAAGATCATGTTGGAGGGTTTTATAATGGAGAAAGGCATTATTATTCTTCCAGTGAATATGATAATATGGATGCTTTAGATGAAGTGTTTATCTGGCCGTGGGATAGCCGTCATAATACCCGCAAGGCAGAGTTAGGAGGTGTTCGTGCCATCCGGTCTTTCTAATTCAACCACACAATTAAAATTTTGACCCCTGCAATTAGCAGGGGTTTATTATTTGTCGTTTATTATGTATAATTTAGTTTTAAAATAATAGCCATGCCTATACGAATGACCGATGACCAGGACCAGCACCAGGATTATGTTCCCAATAATGACGGAGGTGGAGGAGGCAATCGTGGTAGCGGTGGTTTGCCGGGTGGCGGTTGTTTAACGTCTATCTTGCCTGTCTTGCTCAATCTGATATTTAAACGCCCGCTTATCGGAATTCCATTATTACTTATTGCAGGATATTTTGTCTTTAACAGCGGGTTACTGGGTAATCTGGATACGGAAAAAAATGCTTCTTCATTACAAACAGGTGCAAGCCTGAAAGAAGCAGTGTATGATAAAGCCGAAGTGGCAGCTGCTCTTTCCGAATATGAGAAAAATCCATTGCCGGAGTTTGTCAGTCTGGAAAAATTTGCACCGCAACGCTTAGATCAGGGTGAGCAGGGTTCTTGTGTCGGATGGGGAAGCAGCTATGCCGCACGCACTATTCTGGAGTCTTCGTCCACCGGACAGAATCCGGATGAGATTGCCATGAGCCCCTCTTTTGTGTACAATCAAATCGGATTTGAAAACTGTCAGGGTGCCTATATCCTCAATGCCTGTAAGGTGATGCAGCAGGTAGGGTGTGTACCGAAGAAGAATTTTGAATACACCGACCAAAGCTGTCAGCGTAAACCGGATGATCAGTTATTCCGGTTTGCAGAAGATTTTAAAATCAGGGGATATGAACGCCTTTCCAAAGATGGCGATGATTACACAACGGATTTCTTTGCCATCAAACAATACCTCGCAAAAGGAGCACCTGTCATTTGCGGGATGATGGTGGGGGGTGGTTTTATGCAGGATATGTACAGTCAGAAGGTATGGCATCCAACTCAGGATGATTACAGCATGGAAGGCTTTGGCGGTCACTGCATGTGCATTATCGGTTATGATGACAGGCTGGAAGGCGGTGCATTTCAGATTATGAACAGCTGGGGTTCGCAGTGGGGAGAGAATGGTATCGCCTGGATCCGGTATAAAGACTTTATGCACTTTAATAAAGAAGCATACGCCTTGCAGCCTTTACCAAAAAGGGGCGATATGGCTGTCCGGAAACTGGAATGTACCATCGGATTGGTGGATAATTCCAATAAGCAATATATAAAACTGAAGAATAACGGCAACCTGTTCTCAACGATACAGCCTATCGCAAAGGGCACGAGGTTTAAGGTGGAAATTCAAAACTCCGTAGAATGTTACATCTATATTTTTGGTGAAGAAACGGACGGAAGCAGTTATGTATTGTTTCCGTACACCCCTAAACATACTGCTTTCTGCGGCATTACAGGTTATCGCCTTTTTCCAAAAAATCAAAGTCTGGAAGCGGATAATGTAGGCAGCAGAGACAGGATAGCCATAGTGGTAAGCAAAGACCCATTGGATTATAATAAACTGAACGAAGCCATAAACTCAGCGCAGGGAGATTACAGAACGAAAGTGATGGACGCATTAGGTGATGCAGCTGTATCAAATGTGCGCTATAATTCTGTCAACGGAACCATCGGCTTTCTGTCAACCAGTGGAAACAATCAGGCTGTTGCAAGCATTATAGAGATGGATAAAAATTAAATCAATAAGATATGTCATTTTTAATTTACGGTGCCAGCGGATATACAGGCAGGATTACGGTGGAACAGGCTGTAAAGAAAGGCCTAAAACCTACCCTTGCAGGCAGGACGGAAAGTAAGATAAAACCTGTTGCGGAAGAATTCGGATTGGAGTATGAAATCTTTGGATTGGATGACATAGATACCGTTGCCAGACATCTTTCCAGATTTCCGGTTGTATTAAACTGCGCCGGCCCATTCAGCAGAACGGCCAACCCAATGGTGAAGGCCTGCCTGCAGGCAGGTACACACTATCTGGATATCACCGGCGAAATTGAAGTTTTTGAACGGGTCAAATCCTTTCATCGTAAAGCAGTGGAAAAAAATGTCATTCTGATGTCAGGGGTTGGATTTGATGTGGTGCCAACTGATTGTATGGCGAAATACCTGCATGAAAAAATGCCGGATGCCACACACCTGGAATTGGTTTGGGTAGGTTTGGGTGGCAGTATTTCCCATGGCACCATGACTACAATGGTGGAAGGACTCGGAAGATCCGGTGCCATCCGGGAGAATGGAAAGATAGTGGCACAGCCTACCGGGATGGAAGGAAAGACGGTTGATTTTGAAGGTAAGCAGCATTTTGTGATGACCATTCCCTGGGGAGATGTATCTACAGCATATCACACGACAGGCATCCCGAATATCAAGGTATTTACGGGCGTCCCGAAAAGCAGCTACAATGTAATGAAACTGCAGTTTCTGTTTAACCCTCTTGTACGGATAGGCTTTGTGAAAAAGAAAATTCAGGAATATGTAGACAGGAATATTACCGGGCCGACAGCGGAACAGCGGGAAAAGGGAAAATCCATGGTATATGGAAAAGTGACCAATGCAAAAGGCGATACGGCGGAGGCCCGTTTAAGAACCGCGGAAGGATACAAACTGACGGCAGAAATGTCTGTGATTATTGCGCAAAAAATAATGGAAGATAAGTCTCTGAAACCGGGCTATCATACACCGGCAGAATTATTCGGCCATCGGTTAGTGCTGGAAATGCCCGGCTCGGCTTATTATTAATTGTTTTTATTATCTGAAATGTAGTCTGTTCGTAACTTTCTGACCGACATTTCGTCCCTGTTGAATACCATTCTCTATGGCTTCCCTAAAATGAATCCCGCCATATAGCCGGGATAAGGCTGCCTCATCAGCAGCAGCAAAAAAAGACGTAAAACTTCTTGGTGCATATCCCAAAATGACATTGATGCTGTCTTTAAAAGAAAAGGTACCTAATGCATCCGTCAGCACTTTTGAAGCTGCACCCGAACAAACGCTGTGCCCGGATGGATATTCCGGAAACGGTGGTGTAATATCGCTTCCCTGTCCCGTAGTCCATCCGGGATTCATATAGGCTTTGATATACGTTTCAGGCCTCAGCAGATTGTATTTGTATTTAGCATCCCAGCAGGAAATAAAAGCGTCAGCGGTGGTTATGCCAACCAAAGCGTATAGTTCAGCCGCTTTATCAAGCTTGTAATTCTTCAGATGGATGATATACTGGAGAATGCCCATCCAGTGTCCTGCCGGAGTTTGTGTACCACTTTGGTCGCGCCACCACAGCACCGTATTGTTTTGTTCCGTTGTCTTATTGCCGACACTTGTTAAAACCTCCCAGGCTTGCCTGCCGAAGGCAGAGCTGGTATCTGTCGAGAATGCCACCATCTGCGGAATCTCAAACTGTGCGGATGAATCCATCACAAAAGGGCGCATTTGTCCCCAATATGGCTCAGCGGGATTAAGATGTGCACCATCCGTCGGTTCCCAGTACCAAAGATGACTTGCATCTCGCGGTGGGACAGAATAATTCAGTGTTTTTACCGTCAGAAAATTATCAGACGCGGCATATTGCTTGATGGCATTTGCCACCAACATACCTCTCGCCTTGGATTTGGTAATAATAGAATCTACAACAAGACCACTCTTGGCTGAAAGGATCCTGTCGTGTATGGCATTAACGGAATCTCTGTTCCCCGCCGTTAGAGATGGAATGATGGTATCGCATTGTGCAATCAACATCAATGCCTCATTCAATACAATATCATAATCTATGGAATCCGTATTGACAGGAATGGAACTTAGGTTAAACCCCTTTAACTGACCTTGTAAGGACTTGTTGTTATTGATACCGTCTACCACACTCTCATACAGTGTTATGCCGGTATACGCATACACCCTGGCCGCTCGTGGCGGGTTGATGTTTTGTGTGGTTACAATTTTTCTGAAAAGGTTAACCCAGTCAATGGCATTTTTGGCATCATATGTCGACGCATCGGAAAGTTCATGTTTCGGAGTAATGTCCGTCATTTCTTTCTTACAACTGTTCAATAACAACAAACAGCCCAGCAGAAAGGCTGCGGGAAGACGGAGTGTGTTCTTCATAGTATGGTTTTTGTTATTGCAAGATAATATCAAAATCGACTAAATCAATGAAAATCTGCACCCTTTCTTCGATTTCCTGACGGGATAATTCTTTCAGTCGTTGCGGGCCGAACTTTTCCACGCAAAAACTAGCCATGGCAGAGCCGTAAATAACCCCGCGTTTCATGTTTTCAAAAGAAAGGTCCTTGGTATTCGATAAATACCCCATAAAGCCGCCGGCAAAGGTATCGCCTGCACCGGTTGGGTCAAATACATCTTCTAATGGCAACGCAGGCGCAAAGAATACACGATTTCCATGAAATAACAGTGCTCCGTGTTCCCCTTTCTTGATGATCAGGAATTTAGGACCCATGCCGCGAATGGTTTCCGCCGCTTTTACCAGCGAGTGTTCTTTGCTCAACTGCCGAGCCTCTTCTTCGTTGACAATCAGCAAATCCACCATCTTTAAAACGGTCATCAGGGGCTCCAACGCGATATCCATCCAGAAGTTCATGGTGTCCATGGCAATCAGCTTTGGGCGTTCCTGCATCTGACTGATGACTTTTGCCTGTAAAGACGGGTCTATATTTCCTAAAATCAGGAATTCGGATTTTTTGTATTTATCGGGTAAGATGGGGTCAAAGCTTGCCAGAACATTCAGGTCGGTTACTAAGGTGTCTCTGCGGTTCAGGTCCATATGGTATCTCCCGCTCCAGAAGAAGGACTTTTCGCCTTCCTTCACCTGAATGCCTTCGATATCTGTTCCAATGGATTGAAGATAAGCCAGTTCGTCCTTGTCAAAGTCATCCCCTATGACGCTTACCAGCTGCATATCATGTGTAAAATGCCCTGCCGATTGACAAATATAATTACCGGAACCACCTGTTATCCTGTCTACCTTGCCGAAGGGCGTTTCTATGGCATCAAAAGCAACCGTACCTACAACTAAAAGACTCATGTAAAAAATTTTTGCAAATATTGCATAATTATTTTTAATACCCTACATTTGCACTCCTAAATTAACAGAATGCTTCCTTAGCTCAGCAGGTTAGAGCAACTGACTGTTAATCAGTAGGTCCCTGGTTCGAGCCCAGGAGGGAGCGCAAACGGTGTACATTGTTGTTCACTGATGTTTACAAGAGTCCGTAAATCAAGTGTTTACGGACTTTTTTGTTTTTAGATGTTTATTAGTGTAAACAAAAAATCGCTACATTTCCGCTACTCATATTCTTTCTCTTTTTGACAGTATTGACGAAAAACACAGTTTTTCAGCTTAATAAGTTTTTAGATCGAACTGGTCTTTACGAAATAAAAATTGTCATAAAATCAGTATCCAAACTATTAATTACAGCATTGTTTTTGACCGCCGTAAAAACAGCACCGGAGAAAGCTCCATTGAAGTAAAAGCCGTAAAAGCCGGAATCATAAAGTATTTTCCAACAGGAATGAACTTTTCCGATAGCTTTTATGAAAACATCATAACACTGGCCTTGAGAGAACGTGAAGTAAATGACATTCAATCCAATGTTATTGAATCTGGATTTTTTGGATATGAGATAATTGATTCTAAAGAAGTTGATGAACTTATACAGCAATAACGCATAAATTGGATTTGATAGAGTTCGGACAGCAACCCCTTTGGTTGCTGTTTGTTTTTATATTTTGCCCTATAAATAGAAAAGGTATGGATAATTGTTTCAAACGAAACCGGAAAAATCATAAAACTTATACAAATCGGTTATCTAAATTTGGCATACATGAGATGTTTTATAATTTAAATATGAAAGTATGATAAATGTAACAGTACAAAAATTAAGCACTAATTCTATAGATTTTGGTGAAAGGTTGCTTATTGATTCAGGCAATAATGTTGCTGAACAATATGCTGAAATTGTTAGAATGGAATTTCAAGATTTAAAATGTAAAGAGCATCCAGATGCAAATCAACACATTTTAATAACGGCAGTAAAAGGAACAGTTCCAACAGTAGAAAAGAACTTTTGCTGTAACGATTTCAAAGATTCAATTCGTTTTGAATTTAAAAATTGATTTCGTTATAGTATTTTACTTTTAAACTTATTGGTTGGAAAGCCAAAATAGGGTTAGATTTTATTTGCAGATTTTAGAATATGCGAATTATAAGAGTGTTTTACTTCTGTTTTATATTCATTAAAACATGACGTAATTTGACAGTATGTTTAGTTGCTGTTATTTATATCTCTTATTACAAAAAATCGTATTTTAGCCCTCTATGGCATTGTTTCAAAAATCGGTTCTCCATCAATACATAAAGCAACTGGATAAAAATCAGGTTGCAACTGCTTATGCTGTTTTTAAATCTCATTTCCACAATGCCACAATACAGCAGCAAATCCGGGAGAGTAAGGAAGAACAGTATCAGGAGGGATTTTTCAGGGATTTGTTTGTAGAGGTATTGGGTTTTACGCTCAATCCTCAACCTAACTACAACCTGATAACAGAACAAAAGAACGAGGTAAACAGCAAAAAAGCGGACGGAGCTATTTTGAAAAATGGTGAAGTTCTCGCAGTGATAGAACTAAAAGGAACCAACACCACCGACTTGAACACCGTCACCGGGCAGGCATTTGGATATAAGAACAACCAGAAGAACTGTAAGTATGTCCTGATTTCCAACTTTGAGAAACTTCGGTTCTACATTGACAATGCTATTGACTTTGAGGAATTTGATTTGTTTACACTCACTGCCGAACGGTTTGAGTTGCTGTATTTGTGCTTACAGGCCAACAACCTTTTAACCGATGTACCGGACAAGATAAAACAAGCATCTACTGTCAAAGAGGAAAATGTCACCAAACAGCTCTATAAGGATTATTCCGAATTTAAACGCAAACTCTTTGCAGATACCGTTCACCTGAATCCTCAATTTGATAAACTTGTATTATTCAAAAAATCTCAAAAGCTGTTAGATAGAATCCTGTTTATCCTGTTTGCAGAAGACAGAGGTTTATTACAAGCCAACACGATACACACTATTTTAGATGAATTTGACAACCTCAAAAAGTTAGATGCTTATCAACCCTTATACAGCCGTTTTAAAAAACATTTCACCTATCTGAATGAGGGTTTTAAAAACGACAAATACGAGGTGTTTGGCTATAATGGCGGTTTGTTTGCACCGGATGACATTTTAGATACCATTACCATTTCAGACAATATATTACAAAATCACATTCCTACTCTTTCCCGGTATGATTACGATACAGAAGTAGATGTCAATATATTAGGACATATTTTTGAACATTCCTTAAATGATATTGAGGAGATACAGGCGGAACTGGAGGGAAAGGAAATTGATAAAACCAAAACCAAACGCAAAAAAGACGGGGTTTTCTATACACCAAAATACATTACCAAATACATAGTAGAAAATACAGTTGGTGCTTTATGTACCGAAAAGCGAAATGAATACGGAATTGTGGAGGATAACTATACACCGGACAAGCGCAAAGCCAAAAAGAAAGAACTTTTACAGAGTTTAGATGCCTACCAAAACTGGCTGTTAGAAATTACCGTTGTTGATCCGGCGTGTGGCAGTGGTGCGTTTTTGAATCAGGCATTGGATTTTCTGATACAGGAACACAAAAGCATTGATGAACTGAGAGCGCAGCTGTTAGGACATAGTTTTGTACTATCAGACCACGAAATTTCCATTTTGGAAAACAATATTTTTGGCGTGGATTTGAATGAGGAAAGCGTAGAAATTGCACGATTAAGTTTATGGCTTACGAACTGCCCGGAAAGGACGCAAACTGAACAGCCTGAACAACAATATAAAATGCGGAAATAGTTTGATAGACGATGCAAGCGTAGCCGGCGACAAGGCGTTTAACTGGCAAAATGAATTTCCTAAAATATTTGAGCGTGGAGGTTTTGACGTGGTTATTGGAAATCCTCCTTATGTAAAAGCAAGAGATAATGAAGATATTTTAGGGCGTAATTTTATTGAGAAAAATATAATGCTACTACACAAAATGCAGATTTGTCATTTTCCTTTATAGAAAAAGGAATGGCAATTATAAAAAGGAATGGCACTCTTTCAATGATTATACCTGATACCATAGGTAAAGTAATTTAGTAGAAAGTTATTGGTTAAATAATTAAAAATTAACTTATATGAAATTCTCGTTTAGTTGAAATTATAAATTTTAGACTTAAATGTTGGTGTAAAATAGAATTATCTTTTAAAGCATATCCAGTAAAGGTTACTTAAAAAAAGGTGTCTTTAAAGATTACTTTTTAACTACAAAGAAACTCTAAACTAAAGTACACAATTTAAATCAGATTGTACAAAATATCAAATTTGAAAAATTGATATTAATGACTTCATAAACAATGATTTTAATTTCATGGATAATTCAATTTCTGATTTGGTTTCAAAAATTGAAAATAATTCTACAAACTATGAAAATTAACAAATGCCAATATAGATAAAACATTTAATGACTGATTTCTATTTCAAACAGACTCTAAATTCAAGAAATTATATTTTGGAAGGGAAATAAAAAGTATGGAATTTTAAATTATGTATTAAAATATTTTTCCAGAAAGATTCCTAAACGATAAATACGAACTTATTTCTGAAAATAGTAATGAAATAAACCATTTAACTCAAAGAGATAAATTAGAAAACAGAGCTATAATTAAAGATGGAATTTCAAATGGCACAAAAAAATGGTTTGAATTTCAGCAAATAAATAAGAAACTAAATTTTGACAATGAATATATTGTCTATCCTAATGTTTCATTAGGAAATAACTTTACACTTTCAAAAGGAAATGTTATTGATATGACAGGTTTTATAATTCCTTCAAATTCAAAATATTTGTTGAGTATTTTGAATTCAAAATTAATCTCCTTTCTTATGGAATTGTATGCAATTTCAAGACGTGGCGGATATTTAGAATATAAAACGCAATATATTTCTAAGCTACCAATTAAGCAAATCTCACTTTCCGACCAACAACCCTTTATAGAAAAAGCAGAAATCATGCTGCAAAAGAACATGGAATTGCAAACGATAAAAACCAATTTTGTGAAATTGTTGCAGAGCCGTTATGCCGGGATCAACATCAACACCAAACTCAACAACTGGAACGAACTTACTTATAAAGATTTCTGCAAGGAACTGGAAAAGCAAAAAATAAAACTATCCATATCAGAACAAGCGGAATTGATGCACTACTTTGAACAGGAACAAACCAAAGCCAACAGCATACAGCAAACCATTACCCAAACCGATAAGGAAATAGACCAAATGGTTTATAAGCTGTATGAGTTGACACCGGAGGAAATAGCTATTGTAGAAAATAATTAATTTATGTGTACCGTGTCTGATAAAATAAAGTTTTGTACTTGTCCCGGTGGTGACGTAACCGAATTAAACCATTATTGGATTTTACATAGAAAAAATAACGGCAAAAAAGAAATGCTAATTGGAGAGCCTATAGGTGATTATTACAAAGAACTCTCCTACTATGAATCAAATGATACCATTCTTTGCAATAGACTGAATGAAATTGATGCATTTGATAAACCTTTACAATTTAAAGAGAAAGACAAATTTGAGGTAGTTTTTAACAATCAAAAACCCATAGAGGAAAGAATAACACATTGTTTTGTCTTTAAAAATGGAAAATGGATAACAACTGAATATGATGTTTTTAACCTTATGAATAGATTTGATGAAATTGATACAGGTACTTTTGAAAGTCCGTTTCTTTAAAATTTATACACATCGTTTAAACTTAATATTTAACATTCCAAAATCTGTATATATTTGGTTTATGCCAAAGGATATAGAGATACTTAAACCCTCCACAGGTACAGAAACCACTTTGCCGTTTGTAGGGGGTATTAGCGCCGGGTTTCCATCCCCTGCCGATGATTTTTTGGAAACTGGCATTGACTTAAACAAAGAACTGATTAAACACCCTGCCTCTACTTTTGTAGGGAGGGTAAAAAGCGATTCACTTAGAGATTTGCATATCGTAAAGGGTGACTTACTTGTCATTGATAAGAGCTTAGAACCCAAAAACGGTAAAATCGCCGTTTGTTATTTAGACGGGGAATTTACCGCCAAAAGGATAAAGATTGAAAAGGACTGTATTTGGTTGTTGCCTGCTAATGAAAATTACAAGCCTATCAAAGTAACCGCTGATAATGATTTCATCATTTGGGGAATAGTAACAAAAGTAATTAAGGATTTCTGAAATGGTAGCACTTATAGACTGTAACAACTTTTATGTAAGCTGTGAACGGGTGTTCCGCCCTGATCTAAACGGCATCCCGGTAGTGGTGCTATCCAATAACGACGGGTGCGTAATATCTCGCAGTAATGAGGCAAAGGCGTTAGGTATTCCAATGGGCGCACCTGCTTTTGAATATGAGAAAATATTCAAAGAACATAATATAAAAGTCTTTTCCTCCAATTATGCTTTGTACGGTGATATGAGTAGCCGGGTAATGAGTATCTTATCGGAATACGCACCGGAAATAGAAATTTACAGTATAGATGAAGCCTTTTTGCTGTTTGACGGGTTTGAAAATCATTTTGATTTAACCGCTTTAGGAAAGGAAATCAGAAAGAAAGTTTTAAAAGGTACGGGTATTCCTATTTCAGTAGGATTTGCACCCACTAAGGCACTCGCAAAGATTGCTAACAAGATTTCTAAAAAGTTTGCAGACCGTACCGGGGGTGTATATGAGATGGTAAGTGAAACACAACGGATAAAGGCGTTAAAGTGGTTGCCGGTGGGTGATGTGTGGGGAATTGGCAGACAGCTTACCAAAAAACTGGATGCAATAAATGTAAAGTCCGCTTATGAGTTTACACAATTACCTGAAGTTTGGGTTTTGAAAAATATGTCAGTAGTAGGGTTGCGCTTGTACCGGGAATTAAACGGACAGAATAGTTTAGAACTGGACAAACCAAAACCGAAAAAAAATATTGCCACTACTCGTTCCTTTGATAAGATGTACACCGAATTAGAGCAACTAAACGAACGGGTGCTGACCTTTGCCGTAACGTGTGCGGAAAAATTAAGACGGCAAAATTCATTCAGTAATGCAATAATGGTTTTCGTTCATACGAACGGATTCCGCAAAGACTTACCACAATACGCACGGAATATAGTGGTACAATTACCGTTCCCTACCAATTCCAGTATTGAAATTGGAAAGTATGCCTTAACTGGATTAGGGAAAATATTCAAAAAAGGCTATAATTACAAAAAAGCCGGAGTGATAGCCTTAGACATAGTTCCCGATACTCCGGTACAAATTACCCTGTTTGAAAACAGCAATCCGAAACATAAGAGCCTAATGAAGACCATAGACAAAATAAACACCTCATACGGAGGGGGTACGGTAAAATTAGCAGGTCAGGATTTAAAACGAACGTGGAAAATGAAACAGGAAAAATTAAGTCCACGATATACCACGAACATAAATGATATTATTCAAATAGGCTGAATTTCAATATTGGCAGTAATATTAAGAAAGCACTTATGATTTGGGCAATAGTTGAGAATGAAAAAATAGAAGCAATTCCTAATACAAAAGGAAAATGTCCTATTTGTTATAACAAAGTTCATTCAAAGTGTGGAGAAGTAAATGTTTGGCACTGGGCACACTTCAAGAGCAAAGAATGTGATACATGGTATGAACCGGAATCATTTTGGCATAAACACTGGAAAATGACATTTGGAAAGGAGAATGCCGAGATTAGAATTGTAAAAGATGGAAAATTTCATAGAGCGGACATTTTAACTAATGAAAAAGCAGTAATTGAATTGCAAAATTCCATTATATCAAAACCTAAAATCAGAGAAAGAGAAATTTTCTACGGTGAACGGATGATTTGGTTGATTAACGGGGAAAGATTCAAAACAAATCTTACTACTAAAGACAAATGGGAGGATAAAGATTATATTGAATTAAAGAGTCTTCCTCGCCCACCAATACGTTGGATAAGAAGTAGACCAGAGTTAACAAAAGGGATAAATGACGAGTTTTTTAAATGGGAGCATCCTCCTAAAAGTTGGATAAATGTTCAGAGACCTTTATTTATAGACTTTGGTAAAGAGTCACTTTTCAGAGTTCTTGAAGGAATGGGCACACCACAAATTAGAGGAACTTACATTTCAAAGGAAAAATTCATCAATAAGTATGGAGGAAACTTTGAATACTACTCAACATTTTGGAGCAATAACTGATTGTTGTATCTATGTATATATTAAAAGTAATGTGTTTCTATACCAAACAAACCAAACAGGCTACTGAATTAGAGAACCGATTCCGGGCAAAGGTGGATGATATGGCAGTTTTTAGAACAACTGACTACTATAATGGTTTTACTTATCCAAAAACACCAGTAATAACCAATTCAAAACCGGAAATCATTCAGCACTTGAACTGGGGGTTAATTCCATCCTGGGCAAAAGATGAAAGCTTCCGACAAAATACACTCAATGCCCGAATAGAAACCTTAACGGAAAAACCCTCTTTCAGAGATGTAGTGCATAACAGATGTTTGGTAATTGCGGACGGGTTTTATGAATGGCAGTGGTTGACAGCCAGTGGTAGCAGAAAACAAAAATACCTTATTACCTTGCCGGATAACGGACTTATTGCATTTGCAGGGTTGTATTCCAACTGGACAAATAAGCAGACAGGAGAAATCCTGCAAACTTATACCATCATTACTACGGAAGCAAACCCTTTCATGTCTGAAATACATAACCACGGAAAAAGAATGCCATTTATTTTAAAACCGGAACAGGAGCCTGCATGGCTAAGAGGGGTAAACGTAGAAGCAGAACAGGATATTGAATTAGTGGCAATACCCGAAACACCCCAACCTTTACTCTTTTTTTGATTCGCTATTTTGTAAAATTAAAGAGAAAACCGCTACATTTACGCTACAATTAGTCAAAATGAAACCGATAATAATAGGCAGAAATCCTTATTTTATTGGTTGTTAGAAAGAATACGGATTCCTTTCAGGAGGGAGCGCAAAATGAAAAAAGGCATATCATAATTGATATGCTTTTTTTCATTAAGACTATACTAAAATCGATAGGTCCATGTATAATAAAAGAGGCAAACTTTACGTCTGCCTCTTTTATTTAATAAATGGATTCGGTTGTAAATTACAGAATCTATGGACATGTCATGCTCCAATCCCATGCGGTTCCACCACCCATACATCCGCTCACAACAACGGTGAGAACTTTCCCATTGGATGGATTATAACTAACACTCAATGTTCCGGAAGCTCCGATAAAGCCAGGTAAAGGTGAACTGCAATCGCTAAGAGGCGGTATCGGACTTCCCGGATTAGCTCCTGTTCCGGTTAGCCAGGTAGTGCCTTGGTATACATCTATTCTATCAGGGACGGAATAAGTGTCATAATTGATATCTACGTCGCCGGCAGTATTACCCATATTCACATTCGTGAAGGTCAGGCCCTCTGAGCCGGAAGCAGTGGCGGTAGAACAATCCAGTTGTTCCTTGATGGTGACACATGTCGTCATGACATTGCTGATATTACCATCTCTGTCCGCAATACAGTAAGTAATACAGAAAGATCCATTTAAAACATTTGAAGGAATCGTTATCGGTACTGCAATTGTTCCGCTGTTGGGAGAACCGGCAGCACCCGAGTTAGGTACGGTAAAGAAACCATTGGTAGCGCCGTCTACCTGAACATAGCAAGTGCTATAACCTGAGTTCGATGTGTAGGTGAACGGTACTATGAATTGCGCACCTGCATTTGTTGACAGAGTACTCTGATTCAATACTAATGCCGGAGATGATGGAGTTCCGGTGGGTGCCGGTGGATTCCCGGATGTTTTGCTGGAACCTGGAATAACCAGGACGGAGGTCAGTGCATTTGCGTCAGCAGGATCTATTAGGGATGCTACTTTCTTACAGGAAGCTGCTAACATCGTAAGCACAATAACTGTTAGCAATAAAATTGGTTGTCTTTTCATAATCTTAAGTTTTAATGGTTATTAATATCCATAAATATAATAATAAAAAATAAATTTCACAATAGATGGACCAAAATTCTTGATTCGCTGCCGGAAGGCGTTGTTGTGCAGAAATCATTAGTGTCCAATATCTGCCACCGCCAAGCCAATCTTTTCACTGCCTTTGCTCCAGTGGGCATGGTTGCGGGCATTGAAATACAGATAAACCTTATCGTTCAAGATTTTTACATCACAGGCATAGATATGGCTGGCCATCCAGGGGATATCTGCCCGTGGTTGCAAAATGGGTTCTTCCCGCAAATAATCCCAATGTATGCCATCTGTGGAATGCAGGATGCAAATGGCAGAACCGGATACGCCGTTGTGTTCGTAAATGCCGTTCTGAAAGGCTAGATAGCCGTCTTCACAGGGAATGACTTTCATCGATCCTGCACCTAAATTGCTCCACCGCATTTCCGGGTTCGGAGAAAGAACAGGCTGGTTGGCACTGTCAAATTCTTTGTCGATGCTTTTGCTTTCGGCATACGTGATATGCAGCGGTTCATTGAATCCGCAATCCGGAACCCGCACCAGCGAACAGGAGAAATATAAACGATAGGTATCGTTGATTTTTATTAAACAGGGGTTACCGACCGCTCTTCCCAATTGTACATCTTCATGAAAAGCTTGTGACGGACGAATGATGTTGACAGGAGCAGACCAATGTACCAAATCTTTGGAAGAAACCATTTCAATTCTGGAGAACCAGCGTTGTTTAGGCAAAAAAGAAAAGAGCAGTTTTAATCCGGTATATTTTTCATAGAATAAATAATAGGTGTTGTTTTCTTTAAAAATGAAAGGACGCAATGCGGCCCGGACTATTCTCTTTTTATGCCGTATCCACTGTACACCATCATCGCATTCGTATTGAAAGATACCATAAATGGTGTGCGCGAACAGATGCCATCTCTTATCGGGAGATTCATCGGGTGTCAGAACGGTAGGGTCTGCGACCAAAGGGGTGAGCCTTGGAGGGTATATCAGCGGCGTATCGCTGTACAGTTTGAAATTCAGTTGCTTGAAATCAGCTATTTTCAGCATACGAACGTCGTTTATTGTAAATATTCAGGTGGTACCTGTGCCCCCAATTGCTGCGCCTGCCGGGCATCGCGGATGGCCGCTTCTTTGTTTCCGAGATTGCGGTAAGCTGTGGATCTTCCAATATAATACATCGGCTGGGTGTTCTTTAAGGAAATGGCTTTGTCAAAGGCTGCTAACGCTTCCTTGTAATGGCCAAGTGCAATATTACATAATCCTTCTTCATGATAGACATCTGCATTGTACGGATTCAGCCTGAAATAAGAAATATGTTCTTTCAGGCAGGATTCGTACTGACCGGTCATGTAATAAATCAAACCTCTGTTGAGATAGCCGTTTGCATTGTCGGGATATGCCTCCAGCCCTCGGGTGAGATAATACATCGCCTTTTCCAGATTTCCGGCCATCGCATAGGCAACACCCAGGTTTACAATCATTTCACCGGTTACCTTCTTGTCTGACTGCCCTGCTATGGAATCATTTTTTATGGCGGTCAGATAACTTTGCAGGGCTAATTGCAGCAGTTCATTACGCTGATTACTCAGAGCGGCGTCCTGTGCCGGAGTCGCATTTACCTTGTCCAGGTATACTTTGGCTAATCCGTTGTACACATAGGCATCTGTCGGTTGCAAACGGATGGCTTCGTTGAAATTGAGAACAGCCTTGTTGAAGTCTTTTTCTTCATCCCGATAATACACGGCAGCCTGTTTCCACGCCAGTGGACTGTTGGGATAGATTTTCTTGACATGTTCCCACAGCGTACCGCCGTTTTGCCAGACGGGGATTTGCCTGAAAGAAAGGAAGGCTAAGGCAATAAAATACAATACTATTGCGCCCTGTGTATAAAATTTGAAAGCAGGTTTCTGAGAAATGAACCAATCATATCCTTTCACGGAAATAAAGAACAACCCGATATACGCGATATAGGTAAAACGGTCGGCCAGAAATCCTTGTCCGGCGCCAACAATCTGCAGCAGGAACATGACATTGAAGGTAAAGAATGCCCAACCGAACAATAGGGTGGTTTGTTTTTTCTTAAAAGCCCAGACCAAAAACAGGATTAGTAGAATCGGTACGATGCCTAGACAAACATACGCCATTACCGGCAGCTTGGGGGGATATGGATAGAGCGGGGAAAGCTGAAACGGAATCAGCCACTTAATAATATAGACGGCATAAGAATATGCGCCGACCGCCAGCCGGTCAATAAAGGTATAATTGATGGTGGCGTTTTCAAAATTCAATGATTTTTCCCCTTTCAGAAAATAGATATTAATCAAACCGAACAGGAGCGATAAGATCCACCACGGGAGCTTCTCCATCACCAATATTTTTATAGACAACCAACGTCGGTTCATATAAAAATCAACGGCTACCATCGTTAGCGGCAGGGTTACTGCCTGCACCTTTGAAAACAAGGCAAGGATAGATAATGCAATTGTAAGCAGATACCATTTGGTTTTGCCTGCGGTAGTTTTGAGAAATGAAATGTACGAAGAAAGCGCACCTAAGAAAAACATACTGTACAGCACATCCTTGCGTTCTGTTATCCATGCAACTGACTCCACGCGCATCGGGTGGATACCAAAGAGCAATGCCGCGATAGCAGATGGAATCAGGCCGATTTCCAGCTGAATGAAAATGATATACACCAGCAGGGTGCAAATCAGGTGCATCCAGAGATTATTGAAGTGAAAGATAAATGGATTTAAAACCGGGTCTGGTGCAAAGAAATATTTTTCGATGGCAAACGTAAATATGGGCAGCGGATTATAGTTACCTATTACGTCTGTGCTGAAAATGGCTTTTACGGCCTTCCAGTCCCACTGATAGGCGAATATTTTCAGCGTTTCGTTTTCCAGTATGTTTTGAGGGTCATCCCAATTGACGAATTTCAGTGATAAACTGGGCAGAAAAACGATAGCCGTAATCAGTAAGATAACAGCCGCTGCCACCCAATTTGTATAATCAGGGCCTGTGACTGATTTGCCATTTTTAGTTTTTGGTGTGCGCGTTAATTCTTTTTTTGCCGGGATTTTTGGATGCGGTTTCCCTTTTTGACTACTTTTTGACATAGATGTATCAGCGCTTAATTTATAAAATATTATCCTCCGCAGCCAATGAGGCGGTTAGGGTTCTTTTTGACCAGTTCTTCCAGTTCAGGCATTAATGCATCTTTCATGAATTCATAACCTTGAGTAGATTCCGTTTGATTCTCTGTATTCGTTTGAACGGCTTTCTTTCCTTTAGTGGCAGATGCAATCTCTTTCATGAAATGTTTTTTCTTCTTAACCATACTTAAAATTAAACATTTATCTTTATAAACAGAATGAAAAACTTTATTCAGCACTATACCGGCTTTATCCGGAATATACGATTCTTTCATTATTTGTATAACTGGCTGCACCGGAAAGGATTGAAGCATAATGAACATTTATATCCTTATTACGGCATAAAAAAATCATTGTATGCATCCATTTCGCATAACGATTTTAACGGTATGCGGGCAAAAACTCCGTGGCTGGACGGAATCATAAGTAAAAAAGATATTGAAAATCATCCCCTGTTTCCGTTCTTCCCGGAAGAGATTTCCGGACAGGTGTTAAACTGGCAGGAGAACGGCTATATCATCTGGAATAATTTTTTAAGCAGTGAAACGGCAGACGATATCAATGACGATATAGATGAGTTGCTGAATAAGAAAGCGGTGGATTTTAATTATACCGGCAGAAAGATTTTCAATGCTTACCGGCAATCCTATACGCTGCGGAAAGTGATTAAGGATAAGAGGCTGCTGGAGCTGTTGTCATTTCTTTTAGGGAAAAAGGTGCTTCCATTTCAAACAATTAATTTTTTAAAAGGCAGTGAGCAGGAACCGCATTCCGATTACATTCACATGAGCACTTTTCCGCAGGGATACCTGATAGCAGTCTGGCTTGCCTTAGAAGACATCTCGTTCGAGCAGGGGCCATTGTCCTATTATGAGCAGTCGCATCAGCTGCCCTATCTTACAAACGATGACTATGACAACAGCAGTTCTAGATTTTTGCTGGACGGAAACGCCAATAAAAAATACGAAGCAAAGGTGCAGCAGTTGATTGATACCAATCTGCTGCAGAAGAAAATTTTTACTGCAAAAAAAGGAGATGTATTCATTTGGCACGGCAACCTGATTCATGCAGGAGAGCCTATGCTGAATCCGGCTTTAACCCGAAAGAGCGTAGTGGCACATTACTTTGCCGAAGGCGTGATTTGTTATCATGAAATCAGCGAACGGCCCGCCATTTTTGATACGGAGCTGGTGGGTGAAGTGAAGGAGGATTTCTATAAAGGCCAGACGCATTTTTTTGATGTGTGATGGTGGCGGCTATCCTTTCCGGATAAAGACGCGGTATGCCATATACAGGAAGCCGGGAATAATCACTACACCCAGTTTGAAAAATGAAGTTGCTCCCATGTACGGTAATCCGAACCCAATGGCGGCCAGTATGAATATGCCGAGCAATACGGTGAACAATTTCCCCCAAATGGATTCATAGATGGTTTTCTTGCGCACGATAGGCGTTAAATCGGCAACAGGTTTAGTATTGGCATATGTTGTTGCAGGAGCGGTGGTTGGAAGTGATTGATTATAGTCCTCTACCTGAGATAAGAAGCAGGTTAAAAATGAACCGAACTCGTCTTTTTTTGCGCCATACATATCATTCAGCACCCACTCATCCCCATTCTTAAATTTAACCTCCAGGTATTCGTACTCTCCCCTGTAGCGGCCCCTGTCCGTTCCATTCTTATAGCCTTTCACATCACTCCAGCGGTGAGACATAAAGGCATGTTTCTTTAACAGAAACCCGGGGTTTTCCAGGGTTCGCTGCAAGGTGGATTCGGATAATCTGAATGTAGCGATGCAGGATATGAGGGTAACAATATAATACATAAGCCCGACGATAAACAAAACGAGCAGCCAAACGGGCAGTTTGGCAAAAATACCTATGAATAAAATCCCCAAGGAAATATATGTGGCAATGGCAATGGATGCCCAGTTGCCAAAGGGTAATATTTTACAGGAGTATTCAACAGGAGTTATAGAGGAGGATCTTACCATAATTCATCATCGCTTATGTCAGCTGGCTTTTGTGTTTTGAAAAGTTTACGGGTTTCTATCTTTTGTCTTTGCCGGTCGATGATCAGGTCAGCGATTATTTCTGCGGCATTCTCCCCCTGGTGTGCCTTCATCAGCTTACGCACTTTATCTTCATGCACGTCAATTCTGTATAAGAGATAGAGGAGATGCTCAAAGTCGTTGTTGATCCAGTCGTTGATTCGTCGGATGATGTGTCTTCTGAATTCGCTGAATGAATTGAAAGAGACACTGTTCTCTTCCAGCAACTGCAGGGTGTACTCTTGAATTGTTTGTTCGTTTTCCATGAGGAGCATTTAAAGATACCGGTATAAAAGGGACACTATTTATCGAAAGACATTACAAAACTATTTTCTCAACACCCATACCGAACAATGCAAAATCAAAACGCACAGGATCTTTCTCGTCAATCTTTTTTAAGTTAGCAGTTAATTCGCAAACTGTCAACCAGTCGCGTTGTTTTCTTTCTATTAAGTTTAACCGGCGTGCATAATTGTCTACATGAACATCCAGCGGCATTAATAAATTCTCGGGTTTTATCTTTTTCCAAATTCCAAAGTCCACTCCGTTGCTGTCTTTCCGAACCATCCACCTCAGGTACATGTTCAACCGTTTGCACGTTGATTTCCTTTCCGGTGTGGCCACATGCTTTCTGGTCCGTTCGGGATGATACGCCAGTGAAAAGAAATGATGGTTAAACTGAATCAGTCCTTGTGCTGCATCACCCGCTAAGAATAAACTTTCCAGAGATTCCTGGCTGGAATAATGCTGTTTCAGGAATTCAATAAAATACAATACATCGGTGGCATTGAAAGTGCGGTGTACAAATTGGGTGAATGGGTTTAACTCCCTTGCAGAATGATGAAGGATAAATTCATGCGGACGGTTATCCATCAGTGCCATCAGTTTAGTACAGCTGTTGATGATGGAGGTGCGATTGCCCCATGCGAGCGTGGCGGCAAACAGTCCTGCAATTTCTATATCTTGTTTTTTGCTGAACCGATGCGGAATGGAAATCGGGTCATGGACAATAAAATCAGGGCGGTTGTATTTTTCGTAATAAAACTCCAGAATATCCACGGTCTCTTGTGTCATCATATCATGTTTATTAGGTATTGAGCGGAGGTTGTTCGCCATGGTGTTCCTGTAAAATTGTCCATACATATCGCACAGAAAACCAAAGTCCGACAAATGCTAATACGGACAACAAAGGAATGCTTTGCTGAATTAACAGAAAATCATAGGCTCCGTGCAACAGGATGGGGTATATCAGTCCTTTGCGCATCAGTTCGTTGGTATGGGTAGTGTCAAATTTGGCCAGCCCGACATGATAGCCCATCGTTACGGCAAATACGGCATGTGCCGGGATGGCGGTTACCATCCTGAAGAGTGCAACCCCTAGTCCGTGCTGCGCAACATACAGTACGTTTTCAAACGAAGCGAATCCCATCCCTATCATGACGGCATACACAATACCGTCGAGTGGTTCGTTGAATTCCCTGCGCTTAAAAAGAATGTACCGGAGAAAAAAGAATTTCGCAAATTCTTCACTCAGGGCAACTACCCAGAATGCGTACAGTGCGGAATTAATGAGGTTGCCGTTATTCGTAACAAAGTTTGCTCCCATCAGGCTGGAGATGCTGGCTGGAAACACACTGAATACGCCAAAGCAGAATGCTGCTATCATCAGCCAGATAGGTTCCTTCTCAAACCGGTCTTTGTGAATGATATAACCGCAAATGGCTAATGCCGGTGCGATGGCCAGTATGAGTAATGTCCAGGTCATTTTAAATTGTTATTGTCATGCAGTAAGCATTCCGATTAAATGGGGTTGATATTCCTGCAAATCTGTATGGCTGTTTATCCCAATGCCCTCTTCAAATCTTCTATTAAGTCGTCGGCATCTTCAATTCCTACACTCAAACGGATTAGTGAATCCACCACGCCCGTCTTCTGGCGTTCTTCCAGTGGGATGCTTCCGTGTGTCATGGTTGCCGGATGTCCAATCAGGCTTTCCACGCCCCCCAGTGATTCCGCCAAAGAAAACAATTGTGTCGAAGATAATACTTTATTGGCAGCATCGAGACTGTCATCTTTCAAAGAGAAAGACACCATTGCCCCGAATCTTTTCATCTGTCTTTTCGCGATTTCATGACCTTTGTGTCCCGTAAATCCCGGATAGTTCACTTTTTCCACTTTTGGGTGTGATTTTAAGAAGGCTGCTATTTTTTCTGCATTCTCACACGCTCTTTCTACGCGGATATGAAGGGTTTTGATACCACGCAGGATTAAGAAGCAATCCTGCGGGCCGGGTACCGCACCACACGCATTTTGTAAGAAATACAATTGCTCTGCCAGTGCTTTATCTTTTACGACAATTGCGCCATGTATAACGTCACTATGGCCGCCTAAGTATTTGGTAGCGGAATGGATGACAATGTCTGCACCTGCATCCAGGGGTGTTTGCAAATATGGAGAAGCAAAGGTATTGTCCACGCAGACGAGTAAATGGTGTTTTTTAGCGAGTGCGCAAACCGCTGCAATATCCACGATATTCAGCATCGGATTGGTGGGTGTTTCAATCCAGATCAATTTTGTGCTGGCCGTAATGGCGTTTTCAATATTGGAAATATCCGTCATGTCCACAAACGTGAAGTCCATGCCGAACCGCCCGAATACTTTGGTGAAGATACGATAGGTGCCGCCGTAAAGGTCATTGCAGGAAATGATATGGTCGCCGCTGCTGAACAGCTTCGCGATGGCATCGGTTGCAGCCAGTCCGCTGGCGAAACAAATGCCGTGATTGCCGTTTTCCAGTGCGGCCAATTGATTTTGCAGCACATTTCGGGTGGGGTTTTGTGTGCGGGCGTATTCAAACCCCTTATGTTCGCCCGGTGCATCCTGGACATAGGTGGATGTTTGGAAAATAGGCGTCATGATGGCACCTGATGTGGCGTCCGGCTCTATGCCTGCATGAATGACTTTGGTTGCAAATTTCATTTTTTGTATATTTTGTAATGTGTACGGAGTAATTATTTATTTTCAAAAATACCAAATAAAAAACCGCCTGCAAATAAATACAAGCGGTTTTAAATCGTATAATATTGAAATACTATTCACCGCTTATGAGATAAAAGCAGCAACAGTTCATATTTTTCTTACTCTTCATAGCATAAAGTTAAAAAAAATTATTCATTCAGCAAATTAATCACCAGCCCGGATTTCAGCTTGGGTTCAAACCAGGTGGACTTTGGAGGCATAATGTTCCCGGAATCAGCAATGGCGATGAGTTGGTCTAAGGAAACCGGAAAGAATGCAACTGCAATTTTCATCTCGCCGCTGTCCACCCGTTTCTGTAATTCCCCTAAGCCTCGGATACCTCCTACAAAGTCAATCCTTTTGTCGGTGCGTTGGTCTTTGATGCCTAAAACAGGATCCAGGATATTATTGCTTAAAATGGTTACATCCAATATACCAATCGGGTCGGTTTCGTCGTAGGTGCCCTTCCTGGCGGTCAATTTGTACCAGCTGCCGTTTACATACATCGAAAACTCATGTAGTCGCACCGGTTTATAAAAGGCAGCCCCCATTTTTTCAACTTCAAATTTTTCTCCAATCCGATTCAGCAGTTCCTCTTCTGAGAGTCCGTTTAAATCTTTCACCAGGCGGTTGTAATCCTGAATCTGCAATTGATTGGACGGGAACAAACACGACAAAAAATAATTATAGGGTTCATTGCCGGTATGATTCGGGTTTTCATCCCGTAATTGTTTTCCAACCTTTGCGGATGCCGCTGAACGGTGGTGTCCGTCAGCAATATAACTGGCTGCTACCGTTTCGTGGAATAAGCCGGCCAGTTTATTGATAATGTTTTCATTGTCAATCTTCCACAACTGGTGGCGCACATCCTGAGAGTCTGTGAAATCATTTTCAGCAGTATGATGTTCGCAGTAATGTTCGATAATCGCATCAATTTCCTGAACGCTTTTGTATGTCAGAAAGACCATACCCGGCTGAGCCATCTTGGTCTTCATATGGCGGATACGGTCGTTCTCTTTTGCCACCAGGGTAAGTTCGTGTCTTTTGATATGGTTGTTAAAATAATCGTCAATCGAACTGCCTGCCACCAATCCGGTTTGTATTCTGCCATCCATCGTCTGTGCATAGATATACAAACAAGGATTCTCATCACGCACTAAAATTCCGTCACGGATAAACCGTTCAAAGATTTCTTTTCCCTTTTCATAGACAGCATCTTCATACTGATCTATCGGCTGATCGAAATTGATTTCAGGTTTGGAGATATGCAGAAAGGAATATGGATTGTCTTTGGCCTCTTCTTTAGCTTCCGCCGAGTTTAGAACATCATAGGGCTTGGCCGCAACCTTATCAGCAATATCTTTTCGCGGGCGAAGGCCCTTAAGCGGTCGTATGGTTATCATTTTTTACGGAGGTTCTTGTTGTTTTTTCTTAATGCCTTCATCTTTCTCATTTTTTCTAATACGGGTTGCTCTTTCTTTTTGATATCGGTCGTCTCAATGCCAAATTTTTCGAAAGAACCATCCTTAAAGGCGCTTAGCGCTCTCAGGTAAACAGGATTTTGTTCATTGGCGATTTGATAGAAAATCCCGCCGCTCCAGATGTTTTGTCCAATCATTCCCTTGAGTTGGTTTTTTATCGTAGGGATGCTTCTGCTGAAATTTTCTGCCGAGTCCGGTTCTACCTTCTTGGCTTTTGCGAATGCATATAATTTATCCAACAGGACAGAGTCGATTGTAAATTCCTTAAGGAAAGTCTCTTGTGTAGGGTATGTCTTTTCAAACATGGATCGGTTGTTATTGACATAGTCGAGTGCGAACTGATTGAAAGAGCCGGAGCGAATCAGTTTGCCATAGAATTTGGAACTCCAGGAGGTATCTATTCCGACAAATATATCCGGGGTAATTCCTCCGCCTCCATATACGATTCTCTTTTTGTTGGTGTAATATCGGGTGGTGTCATTTATCTTCACTTTGGCAGAGTCAAACAATTCTCCGCTCTCAAACCGTTGCTCCAGGTCTTCGTTATAGTTTTCCAGCCCTTTCTCATAAGGTTTCTGTATGTTTCTGCCACTCGGAGTATAATAGTGAGCCATGGTTAAACGAACCACGGACATATCCGGAAGCGGATACCCTTTTTGGACCAAGCCTTTACCATAGGTTCTTCTTCCTATAATTAACCCTCTGTCCCAATCCTGAATGGCACCGGACACAATTTCGCTGGCAGAGGCGGTTGTCTGGTCTACCATAATGACCAAATCCCCTTTTTCAAAGTTACCGGCTTTAGTAGCATTTAAATCTATGCGGGGCTGGGAGCGGCCTTCAGAATAAACTACGAGGTTACCCTCCCCTATAAATAGGTCTGACAGACTGTGAGCCTGATTCAGATAGCCGCCACCGTTGCCCGTAAGGTCGAGAATCAGTTTTTTGCACCCAGCCTAACCAGAGAATCTATGGCTGCTTTGGTCTCTTCGGTTGCGGTATTGGAAAAACGTGCCAGTTTGATATAGCCGATTTCAGGAGTCGCCATGTACTGAGCTTCGATGGCATAAATAGGTATTTTATCACGGATGATTTCAAACTCTAATAATTCGGGTTCACCCACCCGTTTTACCTTGATGGTAACCCTGGTGCCTTTTCTGCCGCGTAATTTCTTAAACACACCGTCGTTATTGATACCTGCACCGGCTACTTTAGCCGTATCTACAAAAATAATCTTGTCGCCATCCTGCACCCCTACTTTTTGGGAAGGGCCACCGGTAATAACATGTACGACAATGATCGTATCCTGATAGATCTGGAACTGGATACCCACTCCTTCAAAGTTTCCTTCCAAGGGCTCATTGGCTTTTTTGATTTCTTCCGCATTCATATATACGGAATGAGGGTCCAGCTTTTTTAAAATTTCCTTGATGCCGATTTCAACCAAAGAATCCAGGTTGGCTTTTTCTACATAGTAATTATCCAGCAGGTTTAGGAAGGTACCCATTTTTTGCTGATACATCTGAGCATTCGTATGCCGGATGAAACTTCCGGTCAATAAAACAAATAACAAAAAGAGTTTTCTCATATCCGTTAATAGAACGATAAAAGTAGCATTTTAGATGAACTGTTACTGTTAATCTTGCTTATTTTTTGCTCTGAGCCGGATATTCAGGAATTCAACCGTCAGGGAGAAGAATATGGCAAAATATATGTAGCCTTTTGACACATGAACGCCCAGTCCTTCCGGCATGCCTTCCAGTATCAGCGTTACACCGATTAGAATCAGGAAGGATAGTGCCAGTATTTGAAGAGTGGGATGTTTGTTGATGAAATGGCTGACCTGTCCTGCAAATGCCATCATGATAAACATGGAGAGTATGACGGCGATAATCATGATAATGACATGTTGGGTGAGGCCGACTGCTGTCAGGATGGAATCAAATGAAAATACGATATCCAATAACATGATTTGCAGCACCACCATATTAAATGTACTCTTCGCCAGACTCTTTCCGGCATGTTCCTCTACTATCGGTTTTTCAATCTTATGGTGAATCTCCGAAGTGCTCTTTGCTAATAAGAAAAGTCCGCCGAATAAGAGTATCAGGTTTCGCCCCGAAACACCATACCCCAGGATATGAAATAAAGGCTCCTTTAGTCCGATAATCCATTTAATGCTCAATAACAGGAGAATCCTGAACACCAGTGCGCCAATTAATCCGATTCTTCGTGCACGTGCCTGCTGATGGGCCGGCAGCTTTCCTGCGGTGATGCTGATAAATATGATATTATCAATACCCAATACCACCTCCATGAAGGTAAGCGTTAAAATACTGAGCCAAGTTGCGGGTTCTGAGAAAATACTGAAGTCCATATATGCAGATAAATGTGAAACTGAAAGTGTTTTTGCTTTAAGCGCGGTAAAAATAATAATAAATCTGCTGGAAAAGTTCCGTAAATCAACAGTTTCCTTAATTTAATTGAGGCAAGGAGGCAAAATCTGCATGTATAAGCGTCCGTATTTACTTGGAGATAATCCCTAATAACAAGATCATCAGCAAAATCAGAAAATACTGGAATGCCCGTACTTCTTTAATGATATGTATATCTTCTTTCATATTCGTTTGGTTTGGTTTTCTATTCAATTTAGTCCAATCCAAACAAATTGTCAATCATTTGATTCAACTAAATCAGAAATCGTACACTGTTGAAATGTGGATAATAGTTGAAACAGACAACAGGGGGGCGGAAAACGGAAGGAAGAATTATCTTCGGTCAATATCTTTATATTGTAAGTCGTGCTGATAATAAAATAAATCCCATTTACCATCATTATATTCCAATGCCGTAAGATTTTCCACCCAGTCGCCGCTGTTGAGATAAACGGCACCCCCCCCCGCCATCGTCACTTCACGGATTTGTGGTTTGTGTATGTGGCCGCAGATGATATAGTCATAGCCCTGTTCGATACCTATTTCTATCGCCACATCTTCAAAATCCTGCACGTTGCTTTTTACCAATGACTTTACCTTATCCTTGATGTATTTGGAGATGAAGATCTTATCCTTTCCATACCGTATCCGGATATTATTGATAAAACGGTTGACCTGCCAGATGGTGTCATAGGTTTTTCCGCCCAGTTTTGCCAGCCAGCGCGCACTGCCACCCACTGACAGGTCATATTTATCTCCGTGAAATATCCAATGCTTCTTTCCGTCAATTTCCAGGATAATCTCGTCTCTCAACTGAAGGGTATCAAACTTATAGCCTGAGAAATTACGCATGTGGTCATCGTGATTCCCGGTAACGTAATAGACCGGTGTGCCCTGACGGGCAAAATCCAGGATTAAAAAAATATTTTCAATATGTTCCTGAGGAAAATAGCCAGAACTGAAATTCCAGATATCCAGCCAGTCGCCATTGATGATTAAGATGGTTGGGTCTATACTCTTTAGATAGCGGTTGAGTTCAGCGGCATGGCAAGCCCTTGTACCCAAATGGATATCAGAAATGATGCAAATTTCTATTCTGCGCTTTTCCTCCGTCATTATAATTCCTTTGAATATAGCTGAAATATACCAATATTTTTACTTCTTTGATATAAGATAACAACCGGAGAGGCGGATTGTTAAATAATCTGAATTTGAACAGGCTTATTCTTAAAATTAATTTAACCAAAATAAAAGATGTAAATTTTGCACTTTTTGTCATATTTGTACAATATAGAGAATAAATTATTCACATTTTAAAAATTATAAGATGTCATACGCTAAATTAGAGTACATTTGGTTAGACGGTTACAAACCAACACAAAGTCTTAGAAGCAAAACAAGAGTGGAAAGAGGCTTCACCGGTAAACTGGAAGATTGCCCAACCTGGTGTTTTGATGGTTCTTCTACAGAACAGGCACCCGGGGGCTCCTCGGACTGTCTGTTAAAACCGGTTTTTATTTGTCCGGATCCGGCCAGAAAGTTCGGATATCTGGTCATGTGTGAAGTTTTATCACCGGACGGAACACCGCATGAATCCAATGGACGTGCTACCATCGAAGATGATGACAACGATTTCTGGTTCGGTTTCGAGCAGGAATATTTTATCTGGGATTTGAAAAAAGACAAGCCTATTGGCTGGTCTGACTATACACCAAGCGGCGAACCTGGCCCTCAGGGACCCTATTATTGCTCCGTTGGCGGTGGTAAAGCGGTTGGCCGTTATATCGTGGAAGAACATCTGGATTTATGCTTAGAGGCTGGATTGAATGTGGAAGGTATCAACGCCGAAGTGGCAATTGGACAATGGGAGTTTCAGGTGTTTTCCAAAGGTGCTAAAGCCGCAGGCGACCAAACATGGATTGCGCGTTACCTGATGGAAAGAGTGGCGGAGAAATACGGCTATGCAATCAACTGGCACTGCAAACCACTAGGCGCAACAGACTGGAACGGTTCCGGTATGCATGCTAACTTTTCTAACACGGTACTCAGAACCTGCGGAAGCAAAGAAACGTATGAAACCATTTGCAACGCGTTTGCGCCTTACGTAAAAGAACATATTGATGTTTACGGTGCTGATAACCATATGCGCTTAACCGGTAAACACGAAACTCAATCCATCGATAAATTTTCGTTTGGTGTTTCTGACAGAGGTGCATCAATCCGTATTCCGATTGCAACGGTAGACAAAGGGTGGAAAGGCTGGTTGGAAGACCGACGTCCAAATTCTGCAGCCGATCCGTATAAAGTTGCGGCACGCATTGTGAAAACGGTTAAAACGGCAAATGTATAACAACAACCATTGAAATAGATAAGTGATGAAGCCTTTCCAGTCGGGAAGGCTTCTTTTATGGCAGTAATTTCAGTTTGTCTAAAAGGTCAAAGATAGCTTCTCTGTCGTTGAACGATTGTCGGAGTCCCGTTTCTATAGGTTGGTCATTGGCAGATTGAATCATCCGGATGGCGTTATTAAATGCATCCATACGCAGCACATTAAATCCAAAAGTAATCGTAGCGCCCTGTCCGAAAATCGGGTCTAATAAATCTCCTGCAAAGAATACCTGAAAAACCCTGGAAGCATCCGTATCGTATTCGTCCTGTAACTCTGTTAAAAACCCGGGCACCGAGGATACCGTTTTATTGCCAAAAAGCAGCCAGTCACTGACATATTCTTTATAAACACCGGTTGCTGCCAGCGAACGAGTCATGTCAATGGTAACATGCGCATTGATTCCTTCTAATACCAGCCGGGTAACACTTGTTCCGCCCATCGCATGTGTATAATACAAATCCCAATGCTGCTCCAGCGGTTCGTTCAGTAAATGATGTTTTAGGTAATACAGATAGCGTTTGCTGAACTCCATCGAGAAAGACAATGTGTATGTATTGTCATGGTAGTCACGATTTGCAATGGAAATAACCGCTGCATGTGTGATGGCTTTGTAGATGGTCGGGAAAGCGCCGCGTTTATCCTGATGGGATGAAAAGATTTCCTGTATGCGGCTAAGACGGCTGTCAAAATCTTCATAAGTACTCAGGGTTACAGTATCACATAATGCAATCAGCTCATTATATTCTGCCAATGGAATATCTCCCTGATTGATGTATGAATGCACATCTGATTTTTTGCAAGAGATGGCAAGGTTTAATACTATGAATATCAAAAAATAACGCATAGTTGTAAGGATAAATTTTCTCAACAGATTCTTGTTCAACTTCAATTGATTGCCTGACGGATTTATTGCAGCTGCTCCTGAAAGAAGTTGCTCATACGCTCAAAAGCATGCTTGCCCTGATTGTTGTTAAAAAATAAATGCGGAATGCCGTGCGGCAATGCATACCAGTGCGTTTCTAAATTTCCATGCAATTCGGATTCCAGTTCTTTTACGCGCCATACCGGACACATCGGGTCAACATAGGAGAAATGTCCCTGTATTTTATGATGAATGAGTGAAGAGCAGCTCTTTGGTATGCCGCTTCCTTTTAATCCAAACGAATGGTGAAACACTACCGGCGCTTTTACTTCCGGACGGATAGCGGCGTGTAAAACAAATCCACCTGTCAGGCATTGTCCTACAACACCGATGTTGTTTTCGTCCACCCTTTCAAATTCTTTAAACTGGTCTAATATCTCCAGAAATTCTGCCAGCGGAGCATTGCCTGTCGGTTCATTGTTTCGAACCATTTCATTCATCAGAAACTGCACACAATACTTGCGGAGCGTGGTGCCCCCGCTGTAAAGATCCGGAATCAGGACATTGTAATCGCCTTCCTCACATAAGATTTCAGCGCTTCGGTGGGTCGTCTTCTGCACACCTGCTAAGTCAGGCAGAAACAGGATGCCCGGGCGCTTCTCATCGCTTTGCGCTTCGTAAAAGTAGGCGTCCAGCGTTCTGTTTAGTAATGGGAGTTGTACCGTTTGCAAGTGTATAATTTTAAAGAAAGATAATAAATAAAATCCGTTTGCAAAAAGTTTATCTTTATCCGATATTTTATGGTTGCATTCTTTAAGGATAGAAAAATAGCCGGCTTGTTGCTGCTGACATTCCTTCTTCGGTTGGTTGTTTTCTTGATTTTTCAGCCGTGGAGAGAGGGGGTGCTGCAAAAGGATGTATTTATTTATGATGCCATCGGATATAATATTCTCGCAAAATGTATGGCATTTGATTTTTCTTTCTGCGGGGACACCTTCAGGACCCCTGTCTATCCTGCTTTTGCCGCTTTCTTTTATGCCCTGTTTGGAGCAAAGCCCTGGATTGTCTTATTGGTTCAGGTTGTTTTAAACACCGCCAGCGGATATTTATTGTTCCGGATTTGTCAGCGGTTGTTTTCTAACAGTGCAGTTGGATATGCAGCGCTGTTCCTGTTTGCCTTCGACCCGCAGCAGATCATTTTCTCGACATATCTGTATACGGATATCTTGTTTGTGTTCATATTATTGTTGTGCGTGCTGTTGTTGATTAGAGGGTTACAGGAAAATAAAATCAGCCTGTTTGTTGCGTGTGGAATTTTATCGGGCACACTGATACTGACCAGGCCCATCGCTGTTTATCTGCCTGCGGTACTGGGGTTTTTTGTATTCATCTGGACAAAAACGGATCTTGTACAACGGCTGAAATATACAGTGGTGTTGGTGCTGTTGGCATATCTGACGATTGTGCCGTGGATGTACCGGAATTATAAGCTTTATGGTCACTTTGAACTAAGTTCCATCAACGGATATAATCTGCTGTTTTATAATGCGGCATTCACAGAAGTCAATCATACCCAAAAAACGTATGAGCAGGTTTGTGACGAATTTGTGCGGCTATCCAAAGACGCCGCACCGGAGAAACTGAAACCGGACATGCCCCATTCGATGGAAGAACGTCTGCATGGACTGACGTTTGAGAAATCAGATGTCTATAATGAAGTGGCGAAAAAATATTTAAAGCAGCATTTCTTCGCAGCCGTTAAAGCACATTTATCCGGCAGCATCAAACTCCATCTAAACATGGGCAGTGAGGTGATTATGAAACGGCTGCATTTGCCCGTGAAGCAATGGACGGATACCGAAAAATATTCCGGCGGTATTTTTCAGTTGGCCAAAAAATATTTCAGCACCAAGACTTCCGGAGAAATTGTAATTGGACTGTTTGTATTGTTGTTTCTTGGAGTGGTATATGTTACGGCACTGTTGGGCGTTATCGAACTGACGTTCCTGCAGCGGCAATGGATGGTATGTCTGTTCATCCTGCTGATTATCGGTTATTTTGCAGGATTATCCGGCATTTTCTATACGCCGAGGTTCCGCCTGCCGTTCCTGCCTTTCTACATGGTATTGTCTGGGGTCGGGTATGTATCCATCCTTTCCAGGTTCCGGAAAGATTAATCCTTCTTCCGGGTGTCCTCATCTGTCAGAAATGACGAGGTTAGGTCATTCAGTTTCTGGACTTTTTCTTCAAAAGTGCCTTTGAGCTTATTTCTGTATTGATGAAGATGGAGAATCAGATCATTGATATTGTCCGGCAGGATATCTTCAAAAAACTCGCGTATTCGTTTAGACAGCGTTGGAGATTTTCCATTGGTGGAAATGGCAATCTTCAGGGCGCCTTTCGTAACGATGCTGCCCAAATAAAAATCACATAATTCAGGTGTGTCGGCAACATTTATCAAAATGCCTTTTTGTTTCGCTGCGAGATAAATGGCTTCATTCAGACATTTATCTGCAGTAGCTGCGATGACGAGTCGCTTATTTTCTAAATCGGAGGATTCAAATGCTTTCTCTATCAAAACGGTTGACCGTCGACCGTCGACCATCATCCGAATCTCTTCACTGATTTCTTTTGCAACAACAGTAATATTTGCGTTCGGTGAGTTTTTAAGAATGAAAGATAATTTCTCTGTTCCTACCATTCCTCCTCCCACTATGATAATTTGGAAGTTTTCGGTTTTTAAAAATATAGGGTAGAGCGTGTTCACCGTTATCGAATATCTGTTCAGGTAAAAATACAACAAATCTGTTATCTGTGAGTTGTTATCTGTGAACAGTCCAAGACGTTGCCAACGATGATGACCGCCGGCGATGTGATATTTTCTTCCTCCACTTTCTGCTGAATGGTGGACAGGTGTCCGCACACCACTTTTTCATCGGGAAGTGTTCCGTTTTGTATGATGGCAATCGGGTAGTGCCCGGATTTGTATCTGCTGAACAAACGTACAATCTCCGCCAGTTTGCCGATGCCCATTAAGATGACCACTGTTGCCGTAGATTGTGCCGCCAGTTCTATATCTTCCGACAATTCGCCGCAGGAAGTGGTGCCGGTGGTTATCCAGACGCTTTCCGTGATGCCCCGTTTCGTCAGTGGAATCTGTCGCAAGGTGGCCAATGCCGTGGCGCTGGAAATGCCGGGAATGATTTCCGCCGGGATGCCATGCTTTTCGGCATATTCTATTTCTTCCTGTCCGCGCCCGAAGATAAACGGATCACCGCCTTTCAGGCGAACCACCATACCATGCCGGTTGGCCTGCTCTACAATCTGCCGGTTGATTTCGTCCTGTTTCATGTAGTGCGTACCGGCGCGTTTGCCGCAAAAGATTTGGATGGCATTCGGTGCCTGTTTCAATAATTCTTCACTGACCAATGCATCATACATGACCACATTTGCCTGCTGCAAAGCTTTCACCCCTTTCAGGGAAATCAGTTCCGGGTCGCCGGGACCGGCACCAACAAGTATGAGTTTTTTGAGCATTATTAATTTATAGGTCTAAACCTACCTGTTAATTCACAATATTTTATTGTTTGTTTGATACCATCAGGATAACAAATTTGAAATTCATTGCCTAGTGTCTGCTCTTGATTGTATTCAAATCTTTCAAGAATCATATCAAAAAAAACGTTAGTAGTTAGAAATATCAATTTCCAATCAGAAATCAATATTGTTTCTTTTTGATATGATTTTCCTTCATAGTTTAAAAACTCAATTTCTTCATTTAAAATCCTATATTGACTATGTGCAAAAGCATCTCTAAATTGACTGTTATAAATAATATCAAAAACCTCTTTTATGTTATTTGATTCTTTTTTAAGGCGATCAATAATTTCATCTCTACAATATTTTTGTCTGTTGTACCCAACTTTATTAATCCAATCAAATTCTTTTTTACGAATAAGATTTGTTAATTGTTTTAAAAATTTTATATGAAAATCAGATTCCCAAAGGTGCGTGTATATCATAAGTTCAATATCAATCAAAACTTTTTTTATATTATTTTCTTCTTCAGTGTTTACTAATTCAAAATTTTGAAGATAAGTATGTCTCAAATCAATTTTATCCCTATTGTATAGAAAATCTATTTGATCTGAAAGTAAGTATGATTTATTTTTTGCTGTGATACTTAATTTACGATAAGAACACTGACTTAGAAATAAAATAAAATCATTGTCTTTAGCATTATTTCTTGCAAGCTGGAATATATCATTTACTGCAGTTTTTACGAGTTCATTTATTTTATTGTCTTCTTTCATTTACGTTCTACTGCTACTTTCCGCCACTTCTTTAGTTACTTAAAAAGTTTTCTTTACAATAACATTCATGTTTTAACAAAATGTTTCTTATTCTTTTTCCACCAGACGGTAGTTGTTTCTTCTGCAAACTTGTCTGCTTCTTTTTTAAATACTTTTTTGTTGTCTGTAAGTTCTAAGTATTTTGCATATTCTATTAACTTTTGTTTGCCAAAAGCATCTGCATTATTTGGAATAGAAATAATTATTTGTTCGCTATTCTGCTTTATTTGCATATTTAAAGATACTAAATATTTTATTGATTGTTCTCAGAATTATCGGGTTTTAATCTCAATTTATAATTCGTTGGTTGAAAACTAAGTTGTTCTTTAACATTTGAAAATCCATGTATCTCAATATATTCGAAACTATTGTAATCAGTATTAAGATTGTGAACCAAAAACAATACATAATTTTCATCAAATTGATTAGCAAATGATATTTCGTTTTTTGAAAATGAAGCTGCCGGATATTTTGCTGTTGTGGTTTTTACTTCTACATAAATCTTTTCGGCACTTTCATTATACGCTAAAATATCATAACCTAAACCGTCGCCGTGTTCAATTGAAACATGTTTAAACTCTTCAATTAAAGGCTGATAGATAGTGCTAATTAGTCTTAATTTTAATTCTTCAAATATTAATTGTTCGCCCAAAGTACCTATTGTTAGTTTTCGCTCTACTATTTGTTTTAATTTATCAGGTGTAATTACCTTATTTACTTTAATTCTGGGTTTATTAACCTTAATTTTCGGTTTGAGTACATTATTTGTCTTTTCAATTTGTTTTTTAAAAAACCTCTGAAATTTCTCTTCTTCTTTTTGCTGTTTTCTATTTTCTTGTTCAATTCTTAAGATTATTTCTCTTTCTTTCCTTCTTTCTTCAGCTTCTTTTAATCTTTGTTGTCTATTCTCTTCATATATTCTATTTTGTTCTTCTTGTTTCTTTTCATATTCTGCAAGTCTTTCATTCCTTTTTACTTGTTCTTCTAATTCTTTTTCTTTTATTATAGCTTCTTGTCCTTCATTATTTATAATTTCATCTTTTAAGAGTCCTTAGCTTCTTGTATTTCTTCCATTTACACCATCGATTTTTGTTCTTCTAGAATTAGTATTAATTTTTCATCATCGGAAAGGCCAAGTTGAAGTGAGTTATTTATCCCTTTTATCGTGATGAAATTCTTTTCAAATTTTTAATCCTGATTTGTAGTTCTTGCATGAAGAAAGGATTTATCATTCTCCACCTAATCCATTTATTAAATTATTTTGATTATCTGATTTTGTCTCAACTTTTAATCTTAATTCATTCAAAATCCATCAAAGGAAGATTTATTTCTTTATATTGTTTTTTTTTGATCTAATAAAGAAAGAACTTGTTGAAATTTTTAATGTTATCTGTATTGATTTTATCCAAAATTACAACCAGTAAAATATTGTTCCAACAAAATGAAATCCAACCAAAGCAAAATCATTTTCAGAATTTATAGTTTACAGATATGCATTTATAAAGTCCCAAAAATTGAGACTAAATATAAGAAAGGGAAAAGAAATCCAACAATTGAATTTTAAATCCAATTGTTATTTTGTTTTCAAACAAAATCTGATTATTAATAATCTCCAAATCCAATTCATATTTTTCAGGATTTACATAGTTCGTCTGGATAAACTCAAATTGTTCTTTTGTTACAGGTTTCATTTGAATGAAATTGAAAAACTTTGGGCTTCAAAATCAAAAAAGTTATTTATTTCTTCTTTGCCATTTAATAGTTTAATTTCTGCATCATTATTTGATAAATCCAATCGATATACAATGCATAATATGAATTTTTCAGGATGGTTATTCATAAAATCAACTTCATTCTGGCTCATAAAAATATTTTGTCCAAATTCTTTAGTAGTGGTTTTTACTTCAGCGTAAAAGACCTGATTTTCATTATCTATCAATACCAGATCATAACCTAATCCATCCCAATTTAATGAAGCGTGGTTAACTTCTTTATAAATTGTTTTAAAATACTGGACTGCTATCTCTTCTCCGACCTTTCCAATATCAGCCCGCAAAAGATTGATTCTTTCCCAATCTATTTTTTTTGCATTAAACTTTTTATTGTTACTCTCTAGAACCTTACTATCTTCTATATTTAAAATATCAGGTGAGTTTGTTTGACTAGTTTCATCCTCAGAAAAAGTTGTTGTTGTATCATTGGAAAAAGCTTCTTCATTTTTTTTATTTGTGTCTGAATTGATCTCTAAACGAGTCTCTGGTGGCTGTGTATAAGGTTCCTCTTCATTTGTAAGTAGATTAATATCTTCATGAGTGCTGACACTTGGTATCAATACTTCAGTTGTTGGATAATTGTTAATGGGTACACTCTTCTTATCAAATATTGTAATTGAATCTCTTTCAATTGTTTTGTTTTTAGATCTTGCAATATTGTTTTGCCAGAATCCGATTATTGCAGTTGAATAAATAATCGAAATTAAAACAAACAGAAAAAATGTGTAGAGGTTATTTAAGTGAGTTATGTCGTATTTATTAACAAAATAAAAGAGGATACAAGCTAATATTATGGAGGATGTAAATAATATAGAATAGAATGCCTTCTTCATGTATTCTCTTAAATGAAAATACAATAAATATACAATGAATTCAATCCTTAATGGTATTATGCCTTATAATTACTCTCCACCACCAGCTTGTCGCCGCTCATCTTCTGTTCCCTGTAGGCAATCACCGCTTTCAGAAACTGATGAAACTGCGCGACATAACTCTCGGCAAATTCTTTTTCCGGCTCATATCGGTTGATTTGAAGAACCATGTTTTCAAATCCGTTTTCTATCCGGAAAGTGCCGTCTGTGACAAATGTTTTATCAAAATCCTGCAAGATCTTTATTTGTGTATTGCACTCCACATCTTTGCTCAGCAGCAAGGCCTTGGCTGCAATTACAAAACCCGTGTACGCATAATAAATGGCTTCGGGATACCTGTTTACTTTCAACTGCTCTGCCGCGTCGAGTTGTTTGGTTTCCGCATCTCGGATGATGTGCCCTACCATATCATACATCACACCGGCGCATTCTCCCACGCCTATTTCAGGGGTGAAATGTTCGACACCGTCATAGTCGATGAAATCATCGTCGGTATACAAATCGGCATTTGCCAATGGCTTCAGCAGGGTGTAAAAATAATTTTTGCCCTGGCGGCGATAATAGTCATTGAAGTACTCGCCTTCACTGCTGTTGGTTTCATAATCATTCAAAAGGATGCGCAGCATTTCAGGAGTTCGTTTGGTCGGAAGCTTTACGATCTTATCCCCAACAGACCCAACACCATTGATATCCACCCCTCCGCCCAGTACGACCTGCATGGCAGGTGCTACCAGTTCGCCCACCTTGATGGAGCTGCCGTGCAAGCCGATATTCGCCGCCATGTGCTGGCCGCAGGAGTTCATGCAGCCGCTTATTTTTATTTTAATTTCAGAATCAAAGATCAGGTGGTAGAATTCATCCTGAATCACATCTTCCAGCACTTTGCCTAAGGTCATGCTGTTGGTGACGCCCAGGTTGCAGGTGTCTGTGCCCGGACAGGTGGTGACATCGGCGATGCTATCAAACCCGGGATTCGCAAATCCCATCCTGTCTAATTCGTAAAAGAGATAAGGCAAAGATCCCTCCCGCACAAATTTTAGCAGCAATCCCTGATTCATGGTGATACGCATGTCTTCAGAGGCATACCATTCGGCTATCTCGGCTATTTTTCGCGCCTGGTCCGGTTTGATATCTCCTTTGGTTACTTTGAGTGCGACGGCAAAATAGCCGGGTTGTTTCTGTTCAAAAATATTGGTCTTTAACCAGTCCTCATAACGTTTCCGGTTCTTAATTTCAACCGGTGGGGCAATATTCTGATGTGCAGGTGCTCCGTCAGCGACAGCGGCTGTATCTACCCGGTATTCTTTTGCTTTATTCGCCGTGCGTTCCTTTTCCACCAGCTCCATAAATTTATCCAGGCCCAGGTCTTTAATCAGGTATTTCATACGGGCTTTGTGGCGGCGGGTACGTTCCCCGTAGCGGTCGAAGACACGTAAGGCCGCTTCCATAAACGGAATCACATGGTCTTCGTGTAAGAACTCGTAAGCGGTTTGAGCCAGGATAGCCTGTGCGCCCAGTCCGCCGCCCACGACCACTTTAAAGCCGCGTTCATCGTCAGCAATCCGCGGGATAAACCCGAAATCGTGGAGGAAGGTATAGGCGGAATCTTTGTCGGAAGAGGAAAAAGCGATTTTCACTTTTCTGCCCATTTCCTGACAAATCGGATTGCGGAGGAAAAACTCAAAGGCGGCTTGTGCATAGGGAGCGACATCAAACGGTTCATCCGGATCGATACCGGCCCTGGAGGAAGCCGTGATATTCCGTACGGTATTGCCGCAGGCTTCGCGGCCGGTGGCGCCTACATCTTCCAGCCCTGCCCAGATGGCCGGTGCATCGGTTACTTTTACGTAGTGCAGCTGTATATTCTGACGTGTAGTCAAATGCAGGTTGCTGCTGGCATATTGCTCGGATAGTTCCGCTACCCGTACGAGTTGCTTTGGGGTAATCTTTCCAAAGGGAAATTTGGTCCGGAACATTTGAACACCCAGCTGCCGCTGCCCGTAAACGCCTCGTGTCAGGCGGAATGCCTTGAATTTGTCTTCCGGCATTTCTCCGTTCTGAAAGGCGTTGATTTTCTGCTGCAACTCAAAGATATCTCTGGCTGCTTCCGGTGAAATGTTTTTGGTAATAATGATGCTCATATTTTCGATTTACCGTCATTCCGAGTGCAGCGAGGAATCTGTTGAATAGATTGCTTCGTGCCTCGCAATGACGAGGTATAAAAAAACCTGTCGTATACGGACAGGCTTATAATTTTTTATGTAAATATCAACCTATCCGATTACTGCAGACAAACACAACAACAATTAAATAGGCTGACTGATACTTTCATTTAAGTAAAAGTATAAATAAATATGGAAAGATGGGTTGTGTTAATGATTTTTTAAACCTTGTTAAATTATAAAGATGTTAATCAGGGGCTGTTAAATTTATTTTTGAAGCGGCAATGAGCACGTTATTCTGAATAATCTGCAAAATATAGATTCCTCCGCTGCTTTTTTGTTCCCATTCTACAATATGAACATTGCCTGTTTTCAGTTCTTTTCTACTAATAACATGTCCTGTTATGTCGTTCAGCTGCAGTTGTGTTGTCTGGCCGTCCTTTACCTCGAAGAAAACGGTACATTTTCCGTTTGCCGGATTGGGATAAACACTTAAAGATGCAATTACCTGGTCTTTTCGTATTCCGGTACTTACGGCATTCGTATCAGTTCGGCAATAAAAGATACCAGCATTTACTGTTTTTGGACCGGCGCTTAACCATCTTGTTTTAGCCATGTTGGTGCCAGAATTCAATGCGTTGGGTATTCCTATAGCAGAACTGAAAGGCGCTTTGAACAGTGTCGTTTCCGGAAGGCTGTTTGTTCCGAAAGGCGTTATGGTACCTTTTATGTTATTGCCAAACTGGAAATTGGATCCTGTTAATGAATAATTTCCCAATAAAAAACCGGTATTGGTCACCTCATTTCCGGCAAAGTTCATCTTATCACCTGCGCCTGTATTCATAATAATGCCATACAGTTCGGCCCTGTTCCTGAAAAAGGTATTATAAGGACCATTATTGCCGTGAGAATTATCAATAATAATATTCTGGCAGATGTTGCCTTCAATTAAATTGGTAAAATTATAATTTCCATGCAACACAATATCTCCTGCGGAATTAGCTGGAAAGATGCCTTCCGTCCAAAATGGATCTAAGGTATAGTTATAGGCTATAACATTTCCGTTTGTGGCAGCCTGCATTAAAACAGCATGACGCAGATGTTTGGCAATATTATTATAAATAAGATTTTCGCTGGTTCCAAACTGCAAAACAAATCCATATCCCTGTCCGCCGCCGCCGTATGCGAAAGCATCGTGCAGATAATTTCCTTCTAATGAGCAATGTATCGAACTTTCTAATAAAATATGTGCATAGTTTGAGTTAATGGATTCCACGCCTCTAATCCAGCAATTTGCTGCATTTGTAAAACTGATATTGCTTGTCTGTTGAGTGGTCGCATCCAGTCTTTTTAATTTTAAACTCTCTATACCTGTCTTTTGAACCGGATTTACTTTTATTATCATCGGATTCAGGCTGGCACTGAATGTTAAACGAAGCGGTGATTCGATCGTGATGTCATTTCCTGAGATGGCGGCAATCTTTGCCATCTGATAAAATGAATTATAAGCCCAGGGGGATGTCGTCAGCGTGTTTCCGTCCTGTTTAATTTGAATATAATCACCAACCATAAAACCGGCTGAATTGGTTACGCCTAGTGTCTTGTTTCCTTTTGACATTCCTGTTAAGACCGGTGTCTTTGTGCCGGTTACACTGCCATTTACATTAATACAGTTATTGTTTCCGGAAAGATTAAAATATAAGGTGGTGCTGTCACTGCTGTTTCCTTTAAATATGATATTTGCAGGTATGTTTATCGGGTTTGTAAACAAAAACCTGCCGGACGGGAAACAAATAATTCCCGGATTTCCGTTCAATGCCGTTAATGCATTTTGAAAAGCGGTACTGTTATTGCCGGAAGAATCATTTTGTCCGCCAACATCCATGATAGAAATAATACGGTACGGATATTCTATTGCGCCTTGTACGCCTGCTTTGGACCAGTCGGTAATCAGACTATCCGGAATGGTGCCGGCAAAGAGATTATTATAAAGATAGAAACTACAAACTGTTAAAAATCCGGAAAACAGATTCCTTTTTAATTTATTCCTGCAACGTATTAACATGTAGAGCGGTTTGATGTTTTTGTGTGAATAGGCACTCTAAAGTTAATGTTATTTATTCACTATAAAATAAACAAAATCAGCACTTACTCATTCTCTGCCACTACTTCCTGCACCTCGGGAACAAAACGTTTCAGTAAGTTTTCAATGCCTTGTTTCAAGGTAACGGTGGAAGAAGGGCAACCACTGCACGAACCTTGCAATTGAAGCGTCAGTTTGCCTTCTTCAAATTTCACGAAAGAAATATTACCGCCATCCATTTCTACGGCCGGTTTTACGTATTTATCCAATGCGCCTTTAATGCGGATTTCCACATCACTGTCGTTATCGCTTACTTCATTGGTCGCCGTTTTGGTGGGTTTCACGAAGTTTTCCGTTAAGATAACACCGCCTTCGTCAATGTATTTTTTCAGGAAGTCTTTAATGGAAATCATAATTTCGCCCAAAGGGCGTCTTCGGTCTTGGTGATGGTTACAAAATTGTTTGTAATGAACACATTCGTCACGTTGTCAAACCCGAACAAGGCTTTGGCAAGGGGAGCCTCATCGGTTTCCTCCGCCGATTGAAATTCTACAGAGTCATTCAACAGAAGGGCTTTATTCGTAACGAATTTGAGCGTATTTGGGTTTGGGGTAGATTCTGTATAAATCATCACCGGTATTTTAGTGGCAGGTTCCATTTTATTGTATTTGGTAATTAGTTATGAGTGTTTAGATTTCTTTTAATAACGCTTTTTTGGTTCTTTATGTTCAGGAGATTGCTTCGTACCTCGCAATGACGAGTAAAATATGCAATAACGGTTAGCTTTTATGTGTAATGGTGGCGGTGGCCTGTGCGGTGGGCAGAATGAAAATTTCTTCGATATTCACATGTGGAGGCTGTGAAGCCATAAAATAAATGCTTTCCGCTACGTCTTCCGCTTTTAATGGCTGATAACCTTCATAAACCGAATTTGCCTTTTGTTCATCACCTTTGAATCGCACCAGCGAAAACTCTGTTTCTGCAGCACCCGGACTGATAACCGATACTTTTATATTGTGCTGAACGAGGTCGATGCGTGCGCTACGGGTGATGGCACGCACGGCATGTTTGGTGCCGCAATAGACATTGCCGCCGCCATAGGCTTCCCATCCTGCAAGTGATGACACATTGATAATATGCCCTCTGGAGCGGGCAATCATCAGTGGGACAACCTCACGTGTCATGTACAACAACCCTTTAATGTTCGTATCAATCATTTGCTCCCAGTCTTCATAGACACCTTCCTGGATGGGGCCGCGGCCGGCTGCCAGTCCGGCATTGTTCAAAAGCACATCTAGGTTTATCCATTTACCCGTTAGGGATGAAATGGATTGCTGTACTTCGTTTAAGTTTCTGACATCAAAACATAAACTCAGTACGTCTGTTCTATAAGAAGACCTTAGTGCCGTTTCTAAGGTTGCCAATCGTTCTTTACGTCGTCCGGTAATGATTACGTCCCACCCGTTTTGAGCAAATTTATGTGCAGACGCTTCCCCAAAACCGGAAGTCGCACCTGTAATAAGGATAATCTTGTTCATTGTTTGCAAAAGTAAGCATTAACTTCTTATTTTTAGTTCAAAGAACAAAACATGACCATACAGGAAGCACAACAGACCGTTGATAAATGGATAAACACAACAGGAATACGCTATTTCAGTGAACTGACCAATATGGCTGTTCTGACGGAGGAAGTTGGTGAAGTGGCTAGAATAATCGCGCGGCAATATGGAGAGCAATCCTTTAAATCTTCCGACATGGATAAAGATTTGGCGGATGAACTTGCAGATGTTTTGTTTGTATTGATTTGTATTGCTAATCAAACGGGGGTGGATTTGACAAAAGCATTGGAAAAAAACATGGATAAGAAAACTAAAAGAGATGCTGACCGTCATCGGAATAATGAAAAATTAAAATAAATAAGTATCTTGGATTATAAAATCAGTCAGTATGAAAATAGTAAGAGGGATTTTTATGTCGGTTGTCGCACTTTTGCTGGTAGCCGTTGGCAGCACGTTCTTTATGGATGAAAATTTCAGAGTCTCTTATAAACATACAATCGATGCTTCGCCGGAGGTGGTGTATGAGCAGTTAGTGACGCTGAAAAACTGGGAGAACTGGTCATACTGGAGGGGGTTGGATGATAAGATGGTCATTACATACAATGATATTCCTTCCGGTGTGGGTGCCAGTTATTCCTGGAAAAGCGATAAAAAAGAGGTGGGAAACGGCTCCTTTACCATTGAGCGAACGGTATTGAACGAGTATGTTCAGTCCCGGCTGAAATTTGTAGGTCAGAATGATGGGTTTTCTGAATACATTATCCGGTCGACAGATGAAGGAACTGAATTAACGAGTGCCCTGAATACTAAAACGGTAGGAATAGTTGAAAAACTAATGGCTCGGTTGCTGATGAAACCAATGATGTTAAAAGCATTTAAGGCAACGGATGAAAAAATGAATGCGTATCTTAAAGCAAATCCGGATGCTGGCAGTACCGGCAAAACCATTGATTCTGTTTCCACAAAAGTTATTGACTCTGTTTCTGCAAAAATTGCACAAGATTGCGTTGTTATAAATAAATAACGGAAATTATGTCATATAAATAGTATAAAAACGGACTTTATGTCCGTTTTTTGTTTAAAAAAGGAACACAAATTGGTTTGGTATTTTATTTGAATTAATGAGGTAAAAAATTAATAAACTTAAAAAAAGGAGGATACCATGACACTTATTAAAAGAAATTCAGGCGTTCACAACAGTTTTCCAGCATTGTTCGATGATTTTTTTGCTAAAGACCTGTTTGACTTTGTACCGTCCAAATCGTTCAGTACAATGGCAAAAAGTGTTCCGGCAGTAAACATCCTGGAAACGGAAAAAGAGTACAAAATTGAAGTAGCCGCACCGGGATTGAAGAAAGAAGACATCAACGTGGAACTGGAAAATGATTTATTAACCATCTCTTCAGAAGTAAGGAAAGAAACGGAAGAGAAAGACAAAGAGGGCAGATATACCCGAAGAGAATTCAGTTTCAGCGCTTTCAAAAGAAGTTTCACGGTGGATGAAGATACCGTTGACACGGAAAAGATTGAAGCGAAATACGAGGATGGGATCTTAAATGTCCACGTTCCTAAAAAGACGGTGGAAGCGGTAGAGAAAAAAGCCAAGACAATATCTATTTCGTAAAGACGTAGTTCAATCAATTAATGCACACCTTGAATGGCTAGCACCATTCAAGGTGTTTATTATTATGGTTCCGACTTCCGACTGTAGACCATCTCAAGTCATTAGGAAATTATCCAGAATAACACTGTTCCGTTTCTCACAAACGGCATTCTGAAAAAATTACCCGTTTAAGTCAGAACTTTGTCCATTTATTTTGGATAAATTCTTTATATTTATCCGTTATTTACCTTAACACATTTTTTATACCATGGTTATCAAGTCGCCTTTAGAAATGCTGTATCAGTGGACTGAGCAGAAACCGGAAAAAACTTTTTTACGTCAGCCGTATAACGGTGAATGGATTCATTACAGCTGGAAAAAAGCGGATGATGAAATACGCAGGATGGCGGCTTATTTGCGCAGCCTGAATCTGCCTCCTCAAAGCAAGATTGCCATCATATCCAAGAACTGCGCACACTGGATCATGAGCGACCTGGCTATCATGATGGCCGGCCATGTATCCGTGCCATTATACCCGACCATCCCGGGCGATTTGATACGATACTGTTTGGAGCACTGTGAAGCCAAAGTCGCATTTATCGGGAAACTGGATGACTGGAGCAAACAACGATCCGGATTACCGGATAACGTGAAAGGAATTTCCTATCCGCTCTGGACAGAAGAAGGATATGAAAACTGGGATGATATCATGGCAAATACGGAACCGTTTAAAGAGAACTTCCTGCAGGCACCATCCGACATTATGACCATCATTTACACTTCCGGTACCACAGGGTTACCCAAAGGGGTGGTACACAGTGTGCATGCTATTTCCTATGCAGCCAGTTGGGCGCTCACTGTTTTGAAGGACCTGAACGGAGAGGAGCGCTTTTTCTCCTACCTTCCATTGTCTCATATTGCAGAACGTGCTTTGGTGGAAATGGGGGGATTGTATTGTGGTGCGACCATTTCATTCGCCGAATCACTGGATTCTTTTCCTGCCAATTTAAAAGACACGAAACCTACGGTATTTCTTGCCGTACCGCGAATCTGGACAAAATTCCAAATGGGAATATTGTCAAAAATGCCTCAGTCCAGGTTAAATATACTGTTGAAAATTCCGATACTGAATGGCATTATCAAGAAGAAAATTAAAGAAGGGCTTGGCCTGGAACATGCCAAATATTTACTGACCGGTGCGGCTCCGATGCCCGTCGTAACCATGAATTGGTTTGAGAAGCTGGATTTCATTATCTGTGAGGCGTATGCCATGACAGAAAATTGCGCCTATTCTCATTTAACCAGAAAAGATAACAGAAGACCGGGTTATGTTGGTACGCCTCTGCCGAATTGTTTAGTCCGTTTATCGGAGGAAGGGGAAATACAGGTAAAAAGTGATGCAACCATGTTGGGGTATTATAAGGAAGACGAGAAAACGAAAGAGACGATTACCGAAGACGGTTTCCTGTGTACCGGTGATCAGGGTGAAATTGATGAACAGGGCTTTCTGAAAATAACGGGGCGTATCAAGGATATTTTCAAAACGGATAAAGGGAAATATGTGGCGCCGGCACCGATAGAACTGGAGCTATCCAAGAATACATTTATAGAACAGGTTTGTGTGGTGGGTGCGAATCTGCCCCAAACAATGGCGCTGGTCGTATTGTCACTGGACGGCAAAAAAGAGGATAATGATACCCTGATAAAGAGCCTGGAGGATACCATGCAGGAAGTGAACCAGCTCCTGGATAAACATGAAAAACTCAAAAAGATTGTTGTGATGAATGAAGAGTGGACGGTAGATAACAATCTCTTGACGCCTACATTGAAAGTAAAACGTAATGTGCTGGAAAGACATAAGACACCACATTACGAGAAATGGTATAAAGATGCCAATACGGTTGTTTGGGAATCCTAAAAATAGTGCATGAAAAAATATTTCCTGTTCTGCCTTTCACTCCTTCTGGCCATCCTGACCAAAGCCGAAAAGTTTGATTTGTGGGGTGTCAATGTTTCTGAACCGCATCCGGAAATAAGCAATTGCAAGGTGCAGGAATTGTCCGACAATGCCATTTTTAGTGAAGTAAAAATAAGCGCTTATTCTTATACATTCGCCACCGACAAAGGGCTGGAAGAATATTCCTGCTATTACGGTGATGAAAGTGCCTGTTTTTCAAAAGCTACAGAAATAATCACCGGAAAATTCGGAGCGCCACTGGATGTCTATGTGTATGATGAAGGAATCACCAACACCGTTCGTCCCGCATTTTTCAACATCTGGAAATACGACAAGGATGATCAGCATTATGTCCTGCTGCTTTTTGGCAGCGGAGAAGGCATGACACTTGATGTCAATCACTATTTTTCAGAAAGACTTTCCAAGGCCTTTATCTTATCGACCGTTCGCAGTTTTCACTTTTCCATTCGTCCCAAGCTGTTATTTTATCTGGAGAAATAAAAAAACGGTACCAGCCGGTACCGCCTGTATTCTTTAATTTATATCAGGGTTGATTAGAACACATACCCGATCTTGATAAACCCGCCGTGCATGTTGTTTTTGAAATCCGTAAAGAGGGAGTAGCCGCCGTTCAGCGTGAAAGAAGCATTCTCTCTGGCCTTAAACAGTACGCCGCTACCGATATTCATCAGGAACTGTGTGTCGCCCGGCCTTTTCTGTTCTGTTGTTTCGGGTGCCTTGCTTACTTTGTTTAAACCCGCCTGCAGCATAAACAAAGGGGTAATTCTCTTGTCCAATACATACGCCCGTACATCAGCCGTTGCCTGTATTTGCAGCATTTTATTATCAGATACCTGTAATCCCACACCCTGGCCTATAAAAAGATATGGATTCACGCGTATACCAATGGCCTGGTAGACATTAAAATACGGCTTGTTGTACACAAAGGACGTCCCTGCCTCTGTGATGGTAGAGAATCGTCTTTCATAACCAACGGGTACATCTTCCTGATCAGATTCTTCTGTGATAGTGTTTTCCGCAGGCGTATTGCTGATAATCGTTTCACCTTCATTGGCAAATGAAGCCAGTGTAAGGAAGGCAAATGTCGCTAAAAATAATTTTTTCATGTTTGTTTATTTAAATTGGTTTATAAAAATGTTTTCTTTGATTCAAAACTTTCAAACAAAATTGAAAGTTTAATCTAACAACCATGTTAGCCTGCGGTTATGAATAACTGGAAGAATGCTTACTAAAATGTTTGGATAGTATTATTCAATACTTTCAATTATTACTGAAAGTTTAAGTTTTGAGGTGTAATTGTTTGATGCAGGTCAAACGCGGCCGTTAACGGTGTCAGTATCAACTCATAAGCGTGAAAGTGTTACGGATTAACAAATGAAAAGAAATCAATATTTCCGGCCATTTGGTACAATCATTGACAGGCTGCATTTCTTCGTGATTTATAAAATCAGCGCATACGTTTTTCTATTTTAATTAATTCTGCTAACTTCATTTTCAAGATAATGCCTATGCGATTAATTACACCGGTAGAGAAATTCTATCAGTACGAAGAATCAAAAGCCCATCATACATTTCTGCGCCAGGCGCACAACAGCCAGTGGTTTCATTACAGCTGGAAACGTGTCGGAAATGAAGTGCGCAGGATGACGGCTTATATCCGGTCGCTGAAACTGCCCCCGCAAAGCAAGATTGCCATTCTTTCTGAAAACTGCGCCCATTGGATTATGGCGGATCTGGCTATTATGATGAGCGGACATGTCTCTGTGCCCTTATATCCAAGCATCTCCGGCGATCTGGTAAAGTATTGCCTCGAACACAGTGAAAGTAAAATCCTATTCGTCGGAAAAGCGCCGAAGTGGAAAAATCAGAAAGATAGTGTTCCGGAATCTGTGCTCAAGATTCATTTCCCTTTTTGGGAAATGGACGACTGTGAAAACTGGGATGAAATCATACAGGATAAAGATCCGGTTACCAAGAACTATATACCCAAGCTGACTGATTTGGTGACCATCATCTATACTTCCGGAACCACAGGCTTGCCCAAAGGGGTGATGCATAATTTTATGGCCATTTCTTCCGCGCCGACCTATTTGCTGGAAGAAATCAAACGGCTGGGATTGCTGACGGAACAGGAACGCTTCCTGTCCTTTCTGCCCTTGTCGCATATTGCGGAAAGAATGCTGGTGGAGATGGGCGGCCTGTATGCGGGTGCTCCGATTTCCATCGCGGAGTCGATAGAGAAAATGCCGGAAAATCTCCGTGATACACAACCGACGGTTTTTTTAGCAGTGCCCTTAATCTGGACGCGCATGCAGAGTAAAATCCTGCACCGCCTGCCGCAAAAGCGATTAGACACCCTGCTGCAGATTCCTTTCCTTTCGGATCTGATTAAAAAGAAGATACAGGAAAACGCAGGACTGGCTTCCGCTAAATTTATCATCAGTGGTGCCGCCCCTATTCCGGTTGCGCTGATTAACTGGTATGAAAAATTAGGCATTGATATCTATGAAGCTTATGGAATGAGCGAGAATTGTGCCTATTCCCATGGCAACCGCCCCGGCGTCCGCAAGGTCGGTACCGTCGGCATCTCGATGCCCAATTCGGAATGCCGGATTTCAGCAGAAGGCGAGATTTTGGTGAAGAATGACTGCACCATGGTGGGCTATTACAAGGAACCCGAAAAGACAGCAGAGACGATTACGCCGGACGGCTATCTCCGGACGGGGGATATGGGTGAGATAGATGCAGAAGGTTATCTGAAGATTACAGGACGTATCAAGGAATTATTTAAAACAGACAAAGGAAAATACGTCGCACCGGCACCGATTGAACTGGAGCTTGTCAAGAACCAGCACATTGCGCAGATTTGTGTGGTGGGAGCCAACCTGAAACAACCGATGGCGCTGGTCGTCTTGGAAGAGGACATACAACTTAGCAAAGAAGAGATTGAAACAGATTTGCTGCAGACCCTGGAAGAGGTGAATGCCACCCTGGACAATCATGAACGAATCGCCAGGTATGTCATCATGAAAGAGCCTTGGACGGTGGAGAATGATCTCATCACCCCGACCATGAAAGTGAAACGGAATGAACTGGAAAAACGATATGCAGACGACTTCTTGAAGTGGCAGGCGCAGAAAGAGAAGAAAATTATCTGGGTGTAACCCACCCCTGACCCCTCCCTGGAGGGGAAAACGCAAGTGCACTGTTTTCCGTTCCTCGGATTTTCTGAATTCGTTACTTAGTGTATTGGTAATCACTCTTTTTACAGCATGGTCCGAATCTCCCCACTTGAGAGGGGATCAAGGGGTGTGTGTCTTTTTCTTGTTTAGCGACGAACAATTCAGAATCCGATAGCTATCGGGAAGAGCGCAATAAGCTAGCCTTTCGAAAGCAAGGAATATCACACCTGCAAAGGAAAAAAATTACGTATTTTGTAGATTAAAATACTATCATGACTTTTGAAGAATACCGAAAACAAGACGCAGTCGGACTGGCTGATTTGGTCCGCAACAAACAGGTGAAACCACAGGAGCTTTTGGATATCGCCATCAAACGAACGGAAGAAGTCAACCCCAAAATAAATGCGGTGGTGACAGAATTGTACGACTTCGGCAGGAAGGCTGCGGAAAATACGGATTACCGAACGCCTTTTGCCGGCGTGCCTTTTCTGGTAAAAGATTTGGGCATGCAGCTCAAAGGAACGCGTTATACCAATGCGTCCCGTTTGCAGAAAGAGTATGTCTCTACCCAAACCAGCGATGTGGTGCAGAAAGTGATGGATGGCAGGTTCCTGATTTTTGGAAAAACAAACACGTCGGAGTTTGGATTGAATCCGTTTGTAGAAAACGACCTGTTTGGCAATACGCACAATCCCTGGAACCTGGATTATACACCGGGTGGCTCCAGCGGCGGCAGTGCGGCAGCCGTTGCTGCCGGAATTGTGCCGATGGCTACCGCCAATGACGGCGGCGGTTCGATACGGATTCCGGCCAGCTGCAACGGATTATTGGGGTTAAAACCTACCCGCGGACGGGTGTCATTCGGTCCCATCTTTGGGGAGCAGTGGAGCGGTGCGGCAAACCACGAATTATGTGTGTCTCGCAGCGTGCGGGATACGGCGCATTATCTGGATCTGGTAATGGGTAATTCACCGGGTGATCCGTTTATATTGCAGGCACCCGACCGACCGTATGCGGAAGAAATCAAACAGCCGGTGAAAACCCTTAAAATCGGGTACTCATTGGAGCATCCGTTCCGGGAGCAGGACCCTGAAAACGAAAATGCCATCCGGCAAACCCTGCAATTGCTGCAAAGCCTCGGTCATCAGGTGGAGGAAGTAAAATTGCCGTATGACAGTCAGCTGTTAGCCGATTGTCTATACGCATTGGTGATGGGTGAGTTATCGGCGACGATAGATGCTGTGGCGAAAGAACGCGGCAACCCGGCACGGGTGGATGAAATTGAACCGACCAACTGGCTCCTGTATACATTGGGTAAAAAATTGAGCGCGAATGAATTTTGTCTGGCGCGCATGCAGTGGAATACCCTGGCGAGAAGCATGCAGCAGTTCCATATAAAATATGATTTGCTCCTGACACCCACACTCGGGATGGCTCCGTTTAAGATTGGCGCCCTCCAGCCCAAACCCTGGGAAAAAACCGCGTTGAATGCACTCAACAGTTTAGGGGCATCGGGTATATTAAAACACTCTTCACTGATAGATGAAACCAAACGAAAGATATTTCAATGGATTCCATATCCGCCATTAGCCAACCTGACGGGACAGCCCAGTATTTCGGTTCCATTATACTGGACGGCCGATGGTTTACCGGTAGGGGTGATGTTTACGGCACCCTTATGTGGTGAAGCCACCTTACTCCGGTTAGCCGCACAGCTGGAACAGGCGCAGCCGTGGTTTGACAGGATCCCTCAGTTGTAGTCTGCAATGCGAACGCCGTCAGGGTTTGAAACCCGGGTTGCGTTTACTTCTCAATATCGCGCTGTGATGAGTAATCAAAAAGAATACCATGTCATTTCGATCTGCCAGCCGGCGGAGAGAAATCCCGAAAATGCAAAGTACCAACTAATTCAGTCTTTCTAAAACAATTCGGGATTCCTCTCTTCGTTCGCAATGACGGCACTCATTTCCGTTTTAGCTCTCAGGAGAAAACATTCCCTGGTTTGAAACCTGGGTTGCGTTAAATACAAAAATTCCGTTTTCCGTTTGTATTTTTGCAGCAGATATGCCACATCCATTTAAAAACATACAGGGCGAAACAGCCTGGCGTGCTCCGTCGAATATCGCCTTAATCAAATACTGGGGGAAATATGGCAACCAGTTGCCCCGCAATGCGTCCATCAGTTTTACACTGCACAATGCCTATACGGAAACATCGGTGCGTTACACTGCGAAAGAGCATCCCGACAAAAACATTGCCCTTCAGTTTTATTTTGAAGGAAAGGAAAACCCGGCATTTGCAGACAAGATTCAAAAGTTCCTGGAGAGCCTGGTTACGCATTTTCCGTACCTGCCTTATTTTGCTTTCGAAATACGGAGTCAGAATTCCTTTCCACATTCCGCCGGTATTGCCAGCTCGGCATCCTCCATGGCAGCGCTGTCGTTGTGCCTGACGGAAATTGAAAACAATCTGGATGGCGGCCTGCGTCCGCATGAATTTTTTGAAAAGGCCAGTATGATTGCACGGCTTGGCTCAGGCAGTGCCTGCCGTTCGGTGTATCCCTATATGGCGGCCTGGGGCAAACATTCCGGTGTGCCGTTTTCATCCAATGAGTATGCCGTTCCGTATTTCGAAAAGATACATCCGGTCTTTAAAACCTTCAAAGATGCCATCCTGATTGTATCCGGCGACGAGAAATCGGTATCCAGCCGGGCCGGCCACGCGCTGATGGACGGGAACCCTTTTGCGGAAAGCCGCTACCAGCAGGCTGCCGATAATCAGGGAAGGCTGCTCGTTGCCTTGCGAGAGGGTAATCTGAAACTTTTTGGAGAAATAGTTGAAAACGAGGCGCTTACACTTCACGCTCTGATGATGTGCTCGACTCCCTCTTATATGCTGATATTGCCTAACACCCTGAAAATTATAGATTTAATAAAATCCTACCGTAAAGAAAAAGGTGTACCTTTGTATTTCACGTTAGATGCCGGACCCAATGTTCATTTGTTGTATCCGGAGGAAAATGACGAAGAAGTGAAAACTTTTATCCGGGAAATGTTGTTATCGTATTGTGAAAATGGAAAGATGATAGAAGATGAAGTGGGCATAGGGCCAATTAAACTAAGATGAATCAAGAACAGCCAAGTTTCAATTCCAAGATTCTCCTTTTCGGAGAGTACAGCATCATCCAGGATTCTATGGGGCTGACATTGCCGTATAATGAATTTAACGGCAAGCTGACGTTTGACGTAAAGGAGATGAACGAGCAGTTCGTGTCAGAATCCAATGAGCATTTGGCTGACTTTTCCGAGTATCTGCAAAATCTATTGGCAACCCAAAAACTGAACATCGAATTTGATATCGAATCGTTCAAAAATGATATTGAAAATGGCATGTATTTCCAGTCCACCATCCCGCAGGGATTTGGCGTGGGCAGCAGCGGCGCGCTGGTAGCGGCGGTGTACGGAAAATATACAAAGAACAAGATAGCTTTCGATCAGGCACCGGATAAGGAAACGATATTGCAGCTGAAAAAGATTCTGGCACAGATGGAGTCCTATTTTCATGGCAACAGCTCCGGCGTAGATCCGTTGATATGTTACCTGAACCTGCCATTACTGATTAACGGCAAAAACGGGGTGGAACCGGTGAAAGTGGAGATGAACAATCCTGGCAAGGGTGCCATCTTTTTGATAGATACGGGTATCAGCAGAAGCACGGAGCCGCTGGTCAAATATTATATGCAGCGCATGGAGGAACCTTCCTTCCGTGAGTTCGTCGATAAACAATTAAAGCCATTTGCAAATAACTGCATACAGGCATTCCTGGAAGGCGACAAGGAAACCTTATTCGCCTATATGAAACTGCTGTCTAAATTCCAGTTTGAACACTTCAAGCCTATGATACCCAAGTTATTCAATAAAATGTGGAAACGCGGATTGGACAGCGGGGAATACTATCTGAAATTGTGCGGCGCGGGCGGCGGTGGTTTTATCTTAGGTTTTACCCAGAACTTCGAACTCACCAAAAAACAGCTCAAAGGACAAAACCTGGAGTTGCTGTGCAACATTTAATCTCTTAGGTTATTACTTTCTTTTTTTCTGATATTTTACTACAGATAAAGTTTCATCAGATATTGCTGCAGAATAAAGGAAAAGATGCCGGCGAAGTATCCTGCTGCTGCCAGCCAACTAATCTTTTTCAGGTACCACATGAAATCAATCTGCTCGATGCCCATTACTGCCACGCCTGCGGCAGAGCCGATAATAATCATGCTGCCTCCGGTACCGGAAGTAAGTGCCAGAAACTGCCAGAAGGGATGGTTAACGGGAAATTCATCTATCTGATACATTCCCTGTGCAGCTGCTACCAGCGGAACATTATCAATAATGGCAGAAAGAACTCCCAATGCCGTACCGATAAGGTAATCATTCTTCAGATGTGTTTCCAGGAAGGTGGCCGCAATGGTTAAAGAACCAAAAGATTGTAATGCAGCTACCGCCAGCAGGATACCCAGAAAAAATAAAATGGACGGTGTATCTATCCGTTGCAGCGCATGCGATACACTGTATTTAATCTTATGATTCGGTTGTTTATTAAAGTGTATAACAGTAGTTATAACCCACATGATGCCCAATGCAAATAACATACCCATAAAGGGTGGAAGGTGTGTGACTGTTTTAATAACAGGAACAGCCATTAACAGGATTAATCCGGCGGCTAACACTACATCTGCTTTTTCAGAATGAACATCCAGTACTTTGTCCGTATTGTCCGTACCAATTTCAACGGTTTTTCCCTTAAACTTATACATCAGCAGGAGCATGGGAATCAGGCAAACCACAAGGCTCGGAATGAAGGTATTCAGGATAATATCTATGGTAGTTATTTGTCCGCCAATCCAGAGCATCGTTGTGGTTACATCCCCGATTGGTGACCAGGCGCCGCCGGAGTTGGCGGCAATGATAACCATTCCGGAAAACCATAAACGGTCTTCTTTTTTGCTGAGTAATTTAGAGCATAGAGAGGTCATAACGATGGCGGTCGTCAAATTATCTAAAATAGCCGACAGAAAAAATGTGAGGATGGAAACCAGGAGAAGTAATTTGGGGATACTGTTTGTTTTTATTTTTTCCGTGATAATGGAGAATCCGTTATGTGCATCTATTAATTCTACAATAGTCATAGCACCCAAAAGAAAGAATAGAATAGAAGCTATTTCCCCCACATGGTGAATCAATGCTTCGTTCGCATCATGTTCGGATCCGGAATATATAAAATAAATCAGCCAGCAAAGCACGCCGGTTATAATGGCGGGTGCTGCCTTGTTGATGCGCAACGGGTGTTCAAATGCAATGGCTATATAGCCAATAATAAAAATGAGAATGATTAATATGGACATGATTTAAATTTTAGTATTTGGTCCAGGCGTGGAACTGCCGCCATCCATTACATATTTCCAGGAACCGTCTTTTTGCTTTTTCCAGACCGTCATGTATACCCCATAGCTTTTCTCTCCTTTAGCATCCGTGAAGATCCAGTTGCCGAATGTATAACCCAGGTCAGCGGATTTGCTGACTTCCACCCGAACCGGAGACCATTCCAGGGTAAGTGTTTGCGGGGGTTTATTGGCAAAGGAGGCAATCAGGGAATCTTTCCCTATGATGGGAAATTGCCCGTCGCTGCCCAGTTTGATTACGTCCTTATCGGCGTAAAAGATAAAGGAGGCGGCCATGCCTTTTTCCAAGCTCATCCGGCTGAAAGCCAGTTCTGTTTCTTGCAGTTTCTCTACTTCTTTTTCCATCCTGTTTTTTGAAAAAACATTTCCAGACAAGGAAATCGCCAGCAAGGCCATAAGCACCTTTTGCATAAATTTGTTTGAATAAAGGTAATCAGAATTGGTGTAAAACCGAGTGCAATTCGGCTACATTGTGTACGATATATTTAGGAAGGCATTTTTCCAGTTCTTCCTTATTGCCGAAGCCATACAATACACCTACCGCCTGCACCCCTGCATTTCTCGCGGCACTTAAATCATGCTCACGGTCGCCGATCATTACCACGTGGTTCTTGTTTTGAATGCGGTGCTGGTGCACGATATTTTCTATCATCTTTTCTTTTGTAGTGACACCTTTTTCTTCGTTGTAATGTTCGATGGTGGTGAAATATTCCAGCACATCAAAGTGTGAAAGTATCTTGTCGACCTGAAGTGCCTTGTTGGTAGCGATGTGCAGTGTTTTTTGCCTGGCTTTAAGGGAATGAAATAGATCTTTCATACCCTCAAAGATGATGGCCTCGTACATGCCGCCCTGTCCGTAATAATACTCCCGGTAGTAGCGGATGCCCGACTCCGTTTGTTCCTCGGAGAGCCGGTATATTGTTGAAAATACGTATTTCAGCGGAGGCCCGATTAACGGAATTAATTCTTCATCCGGTTTATCCGGGAAGCCGAGCTTATTGAAGGCATAACGATAACCGCCCACAATACCGGGCTGGGGATGGGTGATGGTGCCGTCTAAATCAAAGATGAAGTGCTGCATTATTAAGCTCCCAGCAATTCTTTCACCAATGCGGAGATGCGTGCGCCTTCTGCCTGTCCGGCTGCCTTTTTAGAAACGGCGCCAATGACCTTACCCATATCTTTGACGGAGGAGGCTCCTGTTTCTGTGATGGTGGCCAGAACAATGGCTTTCAGTTCTTCGTCACTCATTTGTCTGGGCAAATAGGTGACAATCACATCCATTTCTTCTTTTTCTCTTACAGCCAGTTCCGGACGGTTTTCTTTGGTGAAGATTTCAAATGATTCTTTACGCTGATTATAAAGTTTCTGCAATATCTTTATCTCCTGTTCAGGTGTGATTTCACCGCTAGCGCCCTTCTCGGTTTTTGCCAGTAAAAAGGCTGCTTTGATGGCTTTAATGGTGCGCAGCTTTACCTCATTCTTGGAAAGCATCGCATCCTTCAGTTCGTTGTTTATGTTTTGGTCGAGACTCATAATGCTGTTATTTATTGGAGGAATTGAAAGGTAAAACTACGTAAAAGCAAACTCATTTACTAATGACTATTTCACTTCTTCGTAGTCAATCAGCTCCGCGTCGTTGAATTTGGAAGGGGCGGATGAATTGTTTTGCTGATTGTTAAAGAGGATGTTTTGTTTGCCCTGCGCCGGCGGAACGGTTTTGTCTTTGGACGGGTCTTTTAAGAGTTCTTTGATGACTTTATAGCCCAGAATAAAGAGTACGAGGTATTTTAAAAAACGAAACATGATTGGCCAGATTATGTGAAGTGTAACGAAAATAGAAATGAAAAAGTTCAAATGCGTGTAATATTCTTTACCGCCACTTTTTTAGTGGGGGGTGCATCATACATGGCACAAACGACGCAGTCATTTCTCGGGTTGCTGTTGATATCGAAATAAAATAAATCACCCACATTGATCTGGTCAGAAGGAAACTCACAAGGATTGCCGACTGCAGCGGCATGCTCTGTCATCACCGTCAGCGGGCTGGTTATATCACTCCATTGTTCGCCCAAATGGTAGTAGTTAGAATCCTGAATCTGGATGACAATGCTGGCGCAGGTTGTGCGTACCAGTTTTGCCTTGATACGAGTACCGCTGATACCGCCACCGCCTGTTGGAATACAGGCAGATACAAGCAGAGAGAAGATACAAACAGAAACTACACGCTTTTTCATGACTACAATCATTAGTTCATTCAAAATTAATAAAAAGCGGAGTATTCGTCAAGTTTAAAAGGCTGTGGCGAGGTTCTCAACCCCTCCACAGCTAACTTTCTGATCTTCTATTGTTTATATCAGTTCAAAGCTTCTGCTGACAAATTTTGTCAGCGCCTCGCCTTTCAGCATATTTTGAGAAAGCAGCGCCAGATCGTAGAGCTGTTTAATATGCTTTTCCTGATGTGCGGCATCTTCCGCCAGTAGTTTTGAGTTGAGCGGATGGTTGGTATTGACGACTAAATTGATTTTTTCGTCCATACCACCGAACATGAACGGGGAACCTCCCCCCATTTTTTGCATTTCCATCATGCGGCGCATGAATTCATCCCGGGTGATGACCACGGGGCCATCCGTTGGGGACAATGCCTTCAGTTCCACCGTTACCTTATTTTTTTCTACTGTGTTTTCAAATAATTCTTTAAGCTTGTCTTCCTGCTCTTTGGACAAAACGGAAGTTGGAGATGCTTCCTTAGATATCAGGTTGGAAATGATGTCTGCATCCACACGTTTAAATTGTATCTTATCATTCTTCATTTCCATCTGCTGAATGAAGTGGTTGTCAATCATCGTATCCAGCTTGATGACTTCATATCCATATTCCTTCGCCTGCTGGATGTAACTGTGCTGCTCTTCGCCGTCAGAAGTGTACAACACCACCAGGGTGCCGTCTTTATCGGTCTGGTTGCCGGCAATCTTTTCTTTCAGTTCCTCAAAAGTGAAGAAAGCGTTCTCTGTATTTTGGAATAAGGCGAAGCCGTTGCTTCTTTCATAAAATTTCTCGTCACTGATCATGCCGTACTTTACAAACAGGCCGATATCGTTCCATTTTTCCTCAAACTGTTTTCTGTCATTTTGAAAGATTTCCTGTAGTTTATCAGATACTTTTTTAGAAATATGCTGGTTGATTTTTTTAACGTTGGAATCGCTCTGCAAATATGACCGCGAAACGTTCAGCGGTATATCCGGGGAGTCAATGACACCGTGCAGCAAGGTTAGATATTCCGGTACAATTTCACCTGCGCTGTCGGTGACGAACACCTGGTTGCTGTACAGCTGGATCTTATCCTTCTGGATTTCGAAATTCTTTTTCAGCTTAGGGAAATACAGGATACCGGTCAGGTTGAACGGATAATCCACATTGAGGTGAATCCAGAACAGCGGTTCGTCAAAATTCATCGGATACAACTCTCGGTAGAAATCCTTATAGTCTTCATCGGTCAATGAAGAGGGTGCCTTGGTCCATGCCGGAGCCGGATTGTTGATGATGTTCGGCTCCAGCGGCTTGCCTTCTTTTTTATCTTCTTCACTCTGCCATTTGTTGCCGAACTGGATCGGTACGGGCAGGAACTTACAATATTTGTTCAACAAGGATTTGATGCGGTGTTCTTCCAGAAATTCCTTAGAGTCTTCCGCAATGTATAATACGATTTCAGAACCGCGCTCCGCTTTTTCTATCGCTTCGAGGGTAAATTCCGTGGATCCGTCGCAGCTCCATTTAACCGCCGGCTCGTCTTTATAGGATTTGGTATGGATTTCCACTTTTTCCGCGACCATGAATGCGGAGTAAAAACCCAATCCGAAATGGCCGATTATGGATTTTGCATCGTCCACGTTTTTGAATTTCTCTAAAAATTCACCTGCACTGGAAAAGGCAATCTGGTTGATGTATTTTTTCACTTCTTCTCCGGTCATGCCGATGCCTTTATCGGAAATGGTAAGGGTACTTTTTTCTTTGTCTAATTTAATCTCGATGGTCAGATCCCCCAAATCCCCTTTCGCTTCACCCAGCTGCGATAAGCCTTTCAGTTTCTTCGTCGCATCCACGGCATTGGAAACCAGCTCCCTCAGGAAAATTTCGTGGTCGGAATACAAGAATTTTTTGATAATGGGGAAAATGTTCTCGGTCTGCACATTAATTTTTCCTGTTTCTACTGACATAGATAGTTCGATTTAAAGATTTTGGTAATAAGATGCATCAGTCAAAAGTTATACCATTTGAAAATTCTGACAAGATGACATTTTTGTATTGTAAAAAAACGGACAGGAACATCGTCATTCCAAATGAGGAACAAAGAGAAGAGCCTCAACGTGTTAAAGTGTAACTGTTATTGATGGGATTCCTCGCCTCACCCGGAATGACGGTACTCATTAGGCAAGATGATGTGATAAGTTATCTTGGATTTGTTGACCAAATCGTAGCTTCAGGGATAAAGCCGACTTCCCGCATTTCCAGCATGGAAACCATCAGGTGTGCCACATCCTGCGCTTCCAGTTTGGTGGGATTGAAGTCGCGTTTCGGTCTGCCGGAGTTTGCCACAAAATTGGTCTGCACTTCGCTGGGATGCACCATCATCACCCGGATGTTGTAGGGTCGGAGTTCTTCCCGCCAGCATTCCGTCATACCCCGCAGTGCCCATTTGGAGGTGGAATAGGCCGTGCCCATCTGGTGGCCTTTCAGCGCGGAAGTGGAGGCGACATTGATGATATTGCCGTGGTGCTGTTTAATAAAATAGTTTGCGCATTCCCTGCCGCACAGCATCGCACCTACGACATTCGTTTCCAGAATGTCTTTGAATTTTTGTGTGTCGATATTTTGTAATAACTCGAAATAGCCAAAACCTGCATTATTAATCAGGACATCCAATCCATCCATTTTTTTGACGGCTGTTTTGACCAGTTTTACTACTTCCTCTTCTTTATTGACATCTGCCACTACCGGAATAGCCCCGATTTCATCCGCCGCCAGTTTTAATGTTTTTCTGTTGCGTCCGCTGATGACGACTTGTGCGCCTTTAGAAATTAATAGTTTGGCAGTAGCCCATCCAATTCCGGAGCTGCCACCCGTGATTAGGATTTTGGAATTTCTGATTTTCATACATCGTTCTATTTTCGTTTTCCAATTTTATCGTGAAAGTAAACAAATATAGATATCACTCGTTTTTTCTTTCCCCAATTTGCTGACGCCACATGGCATAATACAATCCTTTTTCTTCCAGTAACTGACGATGATTTCCGGTTTCAATGATTTTTCCTTTTTCCAGCACATAGATGGTGTCTGCATGCATGATGGTGGACAGCCGGTGGGCAATCATCACGGTGATGTGTTCTTTTTTGGCGGCAACGGATCTGATGGTTTGTGTAATCTCTTCTTCCGTTATGGAATCCAATGCAGAAGTAGCCTCATCAAATACAATGATGTTTGGATGGCGCAGCAAAGCGCGGGCGATGGAAAGCCGTTGCTTTTCACCTCCGGATATTTTGATACCTCCTTCCCCGATGATGGAATCGATTCCATGCTCGCTGCGCGCGAGCAGGTGCTGGCAGGCTGATTTGTTCAGCACATCCAGAATCTGCTCGTCTGTAGCTGCCGGATTTACAAACAGCAAATTCTCTTTGATGGTACCCGCAAACAATTGGGTATCCTGTGTGACAAATCCGATTTGAGCACGGAGTTCTTCCACATCAATATTGCCGGAATCAATTCCATTATAGGATATAGCCCCATCCTGCGGATTATAGAGTCCAACCAACAGTTTTACTAGCGTGGTTTTTCCGGAGCCGGATGGGCCTACAAATGCGATGGTATTCCCTTTCGTTACATGAAATGATATATCTTCCACCGCTTTTGTTTTGGCGGTTCGGTGCTGAAAACTTACAGCCTCAAAGGAAAGGGATTCGATGGCATTTAAATGGATGGCGTGCTGAGGTTTCTGTTCGACGGGCGTATGCATCAGCTTTTCAAAATTCTTAAGTGAAGCTTCTGCTTCCCTGTAGCTCATAATGACATTGCCCATTTCCTGAAGCGGATTAAATATAAAGAAGGAATAGAACTGTAATGTCATTAATTGTCCTACCCGAAGGTGGTCTTTAAAGATAAGGTAGAGTAAAAAAAATAAGATACACTGGCGCAAAAAATTTACCATGGTGCCCTGAACGAAGGCGATACTCCGGATTTTTTTGACTTTTTCAAGTTCCAGGTGTAGGATCTTTAACGTGGTGTCATTTAAGCGTACCACTTCCTGATTGGTTAACCCTAAGCTCTTGATAAGTTCGATGTTGCGTAAACTTTCGGTAGTAGCGCCTGCCAGCACATTGGTCTGCCGGGTGATGGCAGCCTGTACCGCCTTTATTTTTCTGGATAAGATATTAATGCTGAACCCTAATATGAAAGAGGCGATGAAATAGGCCATCACCATCAAGGGATATACCTGCACCGAATAAATGATAACGAATATGATTCCCACAATGGCGAAAAAGAAGACGTTGATGAAATTCTGCATGAATTTTTCTGAATCCAGCCTTACTTTTTGCAGGATATTCAGTGTCTCTCCGCTCCGCTGGTCTTCGAATTCCTGAAATGGTAACTGTAGGGCATGTCTCAACCCATCGGTATAAACGTCCGCACCAAAACGCTGGATAACGACATTCATAAAATAATCCTGGAAGGCTTTGGCGATTCTGCTGACCATGGCCACACTGATGGCACAACCAATCAGGAAGAGTGTGCCTTTGATAAACGAAGCATCCGTATGTTCGGAAGGATTGGTGGCATATCCGTCGATGATTTTACCAAAAATATAAGGGTCCAGTAAAGAAAAACATTGGTTGATAATGGCGAGGAAAAAGGTCAATGCCACCATCCATCTGTATTTTTGCAAATAATGTAATAAAATCTTCATACAACAAAGATAGTTGTATAAACAATAATTAAGCGGAAGTAAAAAAATAAAAAAAGCGTTCCGAGGAACGCTTTTTTATCAAAAATGACTCGTTATTTATCATCGTACGTATAACCGATACCTTTTTTCAGAGACTGGTTAGCACTTGCAATACCCGCAATTCCGCCGCCCCATCCGCCGTAGCTTCCGCCGCCGGATTTTTGGTCAGCAATCATATATACAAACGGGCAGCCCATTTCCGCCGCAGCCTGCAATAATTTCATGTTTGCTTTTTTATCTGATTTGGAGCCGCTGAAACCACCGGTGCTTTTTCCTTTCACTTCACCTACCTTTTTCAGACCAACGATTTCGGATTTGTCTAAAAGTATCTCTACCTTCTCCCAGTCTTCTTTGGATGCGATTACGATTTTTTCAGAAATTTCTTCTGTTCTCCCGCTGGAATACTGGATTTTTTCCACCGCTTTTTTCCCAACCGTTTGTTCCGCGTCTTCACCTTCATATTTGTAAACGATGGTGAATTCTTCCACTTTTACCACCTTACCATCAATGGTTTTTCCGCTGTGCAGAAAGAGTTTGTCAGATGCAAATGCCACTACCATGGCGCATGCAAAGAATACTGTAGTTAATAGCTTTTTCATAGAATTTAAATTATTTAGATTACAAAATTAATAAACATTTCCATTAAATCAACATCTGTGCCAAAAATACACGGATTCAGGTATGAGCAAAAATAACAATAAAATAGGTGTCAAAACTACTTGTTGAATGGTATTTGTGCCTGCGTGCTGACACGGATATTTTCTCAGTACTTCACGAAAGCAGAAAAATAATGGTATATTTAAATCCCGAAGCCAGGAACTTAAATCACAGGATTATCGTTCTGATGCTATTATTCATCTATTAAAAATCATACATTATGGCCATCTCCACCATCATCTTAGCCCTATTGGCGGTTACCTTGTTTTTATCTTTTGTAACCGTTCAGCAAGGTACCATTGCCGTAGTGACCATTTTCGGTAAATACCGCAGAATCATGGGTCCGGGTCTGAATCTGAAAATCCCCTTCATTGAACAGATATACAAACGCGTGTCTATACAGAACCGTTCTGTGGAATTAGAATTTCAGGCAATCACCATCGACCAGGCGAATGTATATTTTAAAGCGATGTTGCTGTATGCCGTGGTAAACACCAATGAAGAAAGCATCAAGAATGTGGCATTTAAATTTATAGACGACCGCAACCTGATGCAGGCACTGGTGCGAACCATTGAAGGGTCTATCCGTGGTTTTGTCGCCACCAAGAAACAGGCGGAAGTGCTTTCATTAAGAAAGGAGATCGTAGAAGATGTAAAGGAACAAATCGACCAGACACTCGAAACCTGGGGGTATCATCTGCTGGACTTGCAACTGAATGATATCACGTTTGATGAGGCAATCATCAAATCGATGGCACAGGTGGTGGCATCCAGCAATTTGAAAGCAGCAGCAGAAAATGAAGGCCAGGCGTTATTAATTAAAAAGACCAGGGCGGCTGAAGCAGATGGAAACGCTACCAAAATTGCGGCGGAAGCGGAACGCAATGCAGCGCAATTGCGCGGGCAAGGGGTGGCGTTATTCAGAGAAGAAGTGGCAAAAGGCATGAGCCAGGCGGCTAAAGAAATGGAACAAGCTAATCTAGATACATCCGTAATCTTATTTTCGATGTGGACAGAAGCCATTAAGAACTTTGCAGAATACGGAAAAGGAAACGTAATTTTCTTGGATGGTTCTACCGATGGTATGCAAAAAACCATGAAAGAAATGATGGCGATGAATTTGTTGATGGATCCCAAGATGAACTTTCCAATAAAAGATAAAGAAAAAGAATAAGTATATTTTTAAAGAGTCAAAACGAAGAGATGTCGAAAGGCCTCTCTTTTTTATTTATACAGCAATAAATCATAAATCAGTCAGATTAATTTCTTTACTATTATGAATAATGGAAATATGTGTGAAGGATATTATTATTTGGTTTTTAATTTTATGTAAATGAACGAATTGGTCCGTTAAACACCCAATCTTTGCCGCTGCAGACCCCAATGGGAGATTCTTCATCTTCTGTTATTAACCAAAAGTCAAAACCCTTCTACAATACAATCTTTTGGATAAATTACTGATTTTACTCTTTTAGGTGATATTGCTTGTAATTGATAATAATCTTGTTCAGTATTAGTTGCATCAAATTTTTCTAAAGATTCCTATATAGAGGATGAACGACATAAACACAATCCTGTGAGAGACATAGTTTGGAAGAAAAAAATAAAACAACTATACATAAATACTTCATTTAACTCTAACGTAAAATAAATAAATTAGCATGACGCTACCTGCTCAGGAACATGCTCTTATCCTTGTACAACTGCCTGAAATACGGGTCGAATAAATCCTTGATGAAGTAAATTGCCTCGCCGGTGGATTTCATTTCAGGGCCTAATTCCTTGTTTACATTCGGGAATTTATCAAACGAGAATACAGGCTCCTTGATGGCATAACCGGTCAGTTTTTCTTTAAACGTAAAGTCTTTCAGCTTGTGCGTACCCATCATCACCTTGGTGGCAATATTTAAGTAAGGTATCTGGTAAGCCTTGCATATGAACGGTGTGGTTCTCGATGCACGCGGATTCGCCTCTATCACATACACCTTGTCGCCCTTGATGGCAAACTGAATATTAATCAATCCGCGAATTTCCAACGCTTTGCACAATTTTTCAGCATAGTGTTTCATCGTTTCGATGAGAATCGGCCCTAAGCTGAAGGGTGGCAATACCGAGTTACTGTCGCCGCTATGGATACCTGCCGGTTCGATGTGTTCCATCACACCCATGATGCGGACGGTTTCCCCGTCATAAATCGCGTCGATTTCCGCTTCTTTCGCGCGGTCTAAGAAATGGTCAATCAGAATGACATTATCCGGAATGTCTTTTAACAGATTGATGACAGATGTTTCACATTCCGCATCGTTAATGACGATTCGCATGCGCTGCCCGCCCAATACATAACTTGGTCTTACCAATACGGGATAGCCTACCTTATTCGCTACGGCCAATGCCTCATCCGCATCGGTGGCGGTGCCGTAATCCGGATAAGGAATCTCCAGTTCTTTCAGCAAATCGGAGAAACGTCCGCGGTCTTCGGCGATATCCATGCTGTCAAAAGAAGAGCCAATGATCCTAATGCCTCTTTCGTGTAATTTCTTGGAAAGTTTCAATGCCGTCTGTCCGCCCAGCTGCACAATGACCCCATCCGGTTTTTCATGTTCGATGAGTTCCCACAGATGCTCCCAAAACACCGGCTCGAAATAAAGTTTATCGGCGATATCAAAATCGGTGGAGACCGTTTCGGGATTACAATTTACCATAATGGCTTCATAGCCCACTTCCTTGATGGCCAGCAAACCATGCACACAGCAATAATCGAATTCAATACCCTGGCCGATACGGTTGGGGCCGGAACCTAATACGATGATTTTCTTTTTGTCGGAAACATGGCTTTCGTTCTCCGTATCGAAAGAAGAATAGTAATAAGGCGTTTTCGCTTCAAACTCCGCAGCACAGGTGTCCACCATTTTATAGACACGCCGGATACCCAATTCTTTTCGTTTCTCATAAACGGCATCTTCTTCTATTCTGCCCAGCAAGAATGCCAACTGCACATCCGAATAGCCTTTCTTTTTCGCCTTTACAAGGAGTTCTTTAGGAATGTTATGGAGGGAATATTTTTGGATCTCTTTTTCCAGTTTCACCAGTTCCTGAATCTGCATCAGAAACCAGTTGTCTATGCCGGTCAGCTTTTGGATGGTGTGCAAAGGAACACCTAAGTAGATGGCATCTTTAATTTTAAAGATTCTGTCCCAGCTCGGATGCTGCAGGCTGCCCAGTATCTCTTCTGTCTTGGATAATCCTTTGCCGTCCGCACCCAGGCCCACCTTGTTATTTTCCAGCGACTGACAGGCTTTTTGCAGGGCTTCGGCAAAATTTCTGCCGATACCCATCACTTCCCCGACGGATTTCATCTGGAGGCCAAGGGTGGAATCACAGCCGTAAAATTTATCAAAATTCCAGCGCGGGATTTTTACAATCACATAGTCTAATGCAGGCTCAAAGCAGGCCGAAGTGGTTTTGGTAATCTGATTGTTTAATTCATCCAGATTATAACCAATCGCTAACTTGGCGGCAATTTTGGCTATCGGATAGCCGGTGGCTTTGGACGCCAACGCCGATGAGCGCGATACCCGAGGGTTGATTTCAATGACAATGATTTCTTCCGTTTCCGGATTCACGGAAAACTGCACATTGCAGCCTCCGGCAAAATTTCCAAGTGCACGCATCATTTTCTGCGCCTGATTACGCATTTCCTGAAAAACAGGATCCGGTAAGGTCATGGCCGGTGCGACGGTGATGGAGTCGCCCGTATGAACGCCCATCGGGTCCAGGTTTTCTACCGTACAGATGATCACGACGCTGTCATTGGCGTCGCGCAATAATTCCAGTTCAAATTCTTTCCATCCCAATACAGCTTTTTCCACCAATACTTCGTGGATGGGAGATGCTTTCAGGCCATTTGCCAGCATCACCTCAAACTCTTCCGCTTTGTGGCAGAATCCTCCGCCCGAACCACCCAATGTATAGGATGGACGGATAACCAACGGATAACCTATCTTTTGGGCGGCTTCTTTTCCTTCCAGCATAGAGTTGGCAACGAAAGAAGGAGCCACCCCTAAGCCCAGCTCCACACAAAATTTTCTGAACTCTTCTCTGTTCTCCGTCGTTTCGATTACCTGTAAATCCACCCCGATTACACGTACGTTATATTTTTCCCACAACCCAATCTCAGCGGCTTCTTTACAAAGGTTCAAGGCTGTTTGTCCTCCCATGGTGGGTAAAACGGCATCAATTTTGCGCTCTTCCAGGATGTCGCTGATGGAGTCTATGGTTAATGGTTTGAGATAAATATGGTCTGCCGTCACTTCATCCGTCATGATGGTGGCCGGATTGGAATTGATAAGCGACACTTCAATACCTTCTTCACGAAGGGAACGGGCAGCCTGGGAACCGGAGTAATCAAATTCACAAGCCTGTCCAATGATGATAGGTCCGCTGCCGATGATCAGCACGGATTGAATCGAAGTGTCTCTTGGCATTTTGGGAAAGTTTGACAAAGATAATAAAAGTAAGAAGTGATAAGAAGAAAGCAGTGAGATTTTTTGTTATAGAATGGTTATTTGATGCAACAAAATGATGTATGAAGAAGTTAATTATTTATTATACACGTAATTTTTTGATTATTTTTGTTTTATGAGAAGAAATATCCCGTTTTTAATGCTGTTGCTGCTGTTCAGCAAACCGGCTTTTAGCGACCACTTGATGGGCGGGGAGTTCAGTTATAAATGCCTGGGAGGCAGCAACTATGAGATATCGTTAGTTATCTACAGGAATTGTAACAGTACGAATAATAATCTGGATATTGAATCTTTTATTACCGTCTTTGATAAAAATACCGGTGCATTCATTTCTACCTTTACGATTCCGCAGATATCCTCCGCCCGTATTCCCGTTCCGCCGAGCACACCCTGTTTTCAGGCACCGCCGGTTTGTGTAGATAAACTGTTATACAGAGGAACTGCTACACTGAGCGTTCCTGCAAATGGTATAAGATTGGTGTACCAGCGGTGTTGCAGAAACCCCGGCATTTCCAATGTGCCCAATGCCGGAAACTTTGGCAGTACCTATGAATTAATAATTCCACCTATATCAACAGCATCCTGTAACAGCTCACCTTCCTTTGATAATACGGCTCCGAATTTTATTTGCGTCAACCAGGAGTCCACATTTGATTTCTCTGCGACCGATCCGGATGGTGATGTGCTTACTTATGAGCTTTGTGCTCCTAAGCAAGGGGCGGATATCACAGACCCCGCACCTATACAGGCTAGTTTTCCTCCTTATCCGAATATCCCATATGGACTCGGTTTTAGTTTTAATACCCCCTTGGGATTTGGTGTCCCGATTACCATAAATGCCGCAACAGGACAGCTGAAAGTTACTGCCAGCACCGTAGGATTGTATATCGTGGGGGTTTGTGTCAATGAATTCCGAAACAATGTACTTATTGGGCAGACCATCCGGGATTTTCAGTTCAATGTAACGGACTGTAAAATTCCGGAAGCAAATCCAGCAGCAATACTGGACCCCGGATCCATTGGGAAGATCAATGATTCTACCTATGTCTTTTGTTCGTCTAAAACGATTGATTTCCAGAATTTGACTACCGGAACCGTTCTAAACCAGCTTTGGGATTTTGGTATAACAGGAAGGATGGACGATACTTCTGATTTGAAAAATCCCACTTTCACCTATACGGATACCGGTGTTTACAAGATTACCTTAATTACCAACAGGGGAACGGATTGTGCGGATACGGGCAGAATGTACATAAAGCTCAATCCAAAGGTGACACCTGATTTTGTAATGAGCCAGAATAATGTTTGTGCCGGTGTAAAAGTAACACTGACAGATGCGTCCTTTTCCGAACTAAATGACATCAATCAATGGCGATGGAAGGTTGGAGCGGATAGTGTCTTTACCCAAAATACGGCTGCTGTTATTACCGTTCCGGGAACGTATCCCATTGCTCTGAAAGTAGTGACATTAAGAGGTTGCCTGGGTACAGTGAGTAAACCATTAACGATTGCTCCCGGCCCGATTGCCGATTTCAGCCTGAGGCAGGTCTGTTATGGCATCAGCGCATTATACACCAACCTGACCACCATCAGCGGCGGAACGATTTCAAAATACTATTGGCATTTTGGAAACGGGATGATCGATTCTGTGAATATTAACCCAACCACCACTTATGCCGGCAATGGCAATTACAATGTGCAGCTGATTGCGGTTTCCAACAATGGATGCAGGGATACTGTTGTCAAAAATATCTCCATTATAGATTCCTTAAAGCCCGATTTTTCGTTTCCTGCCAATAACTGTCAGCTAAGCGCCGTTCAGTTTTCGAATACATCTACCGGAAACTTTACAGGCTATACCTGGCATTTCGGGGATGCCGCCAATTCCATTTCAACTGCCATAAGCCCGACCTTTACCTATCCGCTCGATGGCATATTTCCGGTGAAGCTGGTTGTTAACCACGCGATTTGCGGCAAAGACAGTATCCAAAAGAATATTATCATTAAACAAAAGCCAACGGTGAGTCTGCCGGCCAGTTTTTCCTTCTGCAATGGGACGACTGGTATGCTGACTGTTCCCAATACATTCGATTCCATTCGATGGAATACGAATCAGACGACAGGCAGCATTAGTGTGAACGGAAGTGTTAATCCAATTCGGGTGGATGTACATAAAAACGGATGTTCAGCCTTTGCAAGCACCAGCCTCCAACTAAAACCTAAACCTAATGCAGATTTTAGCTTGCGACAGGTATGTTATGGTATTAAGGCCTTATACACGAATCAATCTACCATATCGGGCGGCAGCATTCCGAAGGTATACTGGGATTTTGGAAACAGCAGCATTGACTCCACTAATGTGAATCCCGTTACCATATATCCAAATAATAATAATTATAACGTGCAGCTGATTGCCGTATCAGATTTCGGATGCAGGGATACTGTTGTTAAAAATATCTCCGTTATAGACTCGCTGAAACCCGATTTTACGTTTCCTGGAAGCAACTGTCAGCTTAGCCCTGTGCAGTTCACCAATACTTCTACAGGCAATTATACCGGCTTCAATTGGTTCTTCCGTGATGCCGCCAACTCGACTTCTACCGCCACCAATCCATCCTTTACCTACCCGCTGGACGGAACATTTCCGGTAAGGTTAATCGTCAATCATGCCGTTTGCGGGAAAGACACTATTGAAAAGAATATTATCATCAAATCCAAACCGTCAGTTTTTTTACCGTCAAATCTTCCGTTGTGTAACGGAAGTGTTGCGGTTCTCTCTGTCCCCAATCAATACGATTCCCTGCGTTGGAATACCAATGAAGCAACAAATAGTATTCTGGTGAACGGAAGTAAGAATCCGATTGCCATCAGCGTGTTTAAAAATGGCTGTACCAATTCTGCTGCCACGACCTTAGTTATTAAACCAAAACCGATTGCAGATTTTGCTACCGATAAATATTGCAGCAACAAACCAACTGCATTCATCAATACGTCTGCGGCAGCTGCACCTGACAGCATCGTACAGCACAACTGGAAAATCAACGGCGGTGCATTTGCATCACAGCAGAAAGAGCCTTTGTTTAATCTGAATCAGATAACGAATTACGACGTACAACTTATTGTAACGACGAACTCGGGATGTAAGGATACGTTCAACAGGATTTTATCCCTGCGTGATACATTTATTCCTGACATGATAATTCCTGCTTCCGTATGTTTTCGGAGTCCCGCACAGTTTTTTGACAGTTCTAAAGGAGATAACATAGATTATTCGTGGCTATTCGGGGATGGAAAAAATTCTATACTCAAAGATCCTGTTCATACCTATATTGCAGAGGGGAATTTCATCATCCGCTTAATTGTGCAAAATAAAAACTGTGGGACAGACAGCGTATCCAGAACCTTTAGCGTTCTGCCATTGCCGCGGATAACACTGGATGACAGCATCATCATGTGTCCGGGGGAACAGAGAAGTGTAATGGCAGAAGGGACCTACGACAGTGTTTTCTGGAGCAACGGCACCACCGTGAATCCGACGACTATTGATGGTTCGGAATCACCGGTGGTATTTACAGGTTTTAAATCGGGATGTAAAAGTTCCGATTCAGCCCGGATCGTGCTCAATTGTGATATCTATATCCCTACGGCATTTTCGCCGAACAACGATGGGTTTAATGATCTTTTCAATTTTATTCCTGTGAATGTAGCTTCTTATTTCCTGCGCATATACAACCGATGGGGCGAATTGGTCTTTGAAACAACCGATTTATCCAAAAGCTGGGACGGCACTTATAAAGGAACACCCTGTCCGATGGATAGTTATATGTATGTAGCGGATGGTATTAAGAAAGACAATAAGCCTTTTTCTGTGAAAGGGGCATTTACATTATTGAGATAAAAAATAAGATAAAACTATATTTATTACGTTGCTTTGGGATGATAAATCCCGAAGAGCCAGTATTATCTATGAATATAATCCGTACATTTAATACAGTATAATTCAACTTCCTCTTTCTGTATTGCAGCTTCCGAAGGAAAGTGTAGTTCTCGTAAAAAGTCTTTTAGTTTAAAAAGCATGGCAAAGAATTTCATCATTATCATTTTAACATGCTGGATTTTGCTGCTGTACCATAAGCAGCATAAAAATGCAGAATCGGAAAAGCCTGTTGTTTTTAATTCAACATTGCTCAAGAAAGAGGATACTGCGCAGTTTCTGATTGGTCCTTCCTGCAGTTTCATAGGTACCGTCATGAGCGGCTTATTTGAAGGGGTTCCGGCAGATACCGAAACGGAAACTGAATTGAATCGAATTATGGAGTTTACGGGATTGCCTGCGCATTTCTCCGTCTGGATTTCAGACAGTGTGAGTAATGCCTGTGCTTTTATTGACGGACTGGAAAACAACCGGTTTATTGTCTATAACAAAGAATTTCTGGACAGCGTTAAACAGGTAACAAACACGAATTGGTCGGTGATAAGTATACTGGCACATGAAGTGGCGCATCATTTATCAGGGCACACATTAATGAACAACAGCAACGCACGCATCAATGAACTCGAGGCAGACAGATTTTCAGGATTTATACTGGGCAAGATGGGTGCAACCAGAGAACAAGCCCTGGTAGCAATGGAATTATTGGGAGATGAAAGAGAGACGGAATCACATCCAGCAAAGAATAACAGGATAGGAGCCATATCAGATGGGTGGATGAAAGCATCGGAAATGAAAGATTCCTCCATTGCAGAGCAAGATAAATCGAGCATACCCGATACAATGGTTTTGAGTATTTCTCTAAGTGAATTAGATAGTTTCTTCAGTAACTGGATAACATATCAGAATAAGAACCTGTTTGAAAACTATTCAAACTATTATTCGACACAATTTCAGGGAATAAGAAGAGTATACACAGAAGGTGCGGCGGGGACAAAATATTGCAACCAGGAACAATGGTTAAAAGCACGGAAGAAAACATACGGTCAGGCCAAAAACCTGAATGTGTCGGTTCACAATATCAATATAGTTGATAAGGATTTAAACGGCATCACACTGAAATTTACACAACGCTGGCATTGTGATTTGTACGGAGACATCGGTGAAAAACTGCTGAAACTATATAAGCATCCGGGTGATGGCCAGATATATATCGTGTACGAAGAGATGATAAACAGCAATCCGCTGGAGAATCCTTAAAAACAATCAATGACACAAAGAATGAATACAGTGTCTGTAAAACGGTATATCTTATTGTTGATATTATGTGTAACCAGTTTGTACCTGTCCGCTCAATCCAGACATGCATTGCTGATAGGTATCAATAAGTATTATAAAAAAGAAAAAGACAGAACGGTGATTGATTCTGTCAATAGCCTGGAAGGTTGCATTAACGACGCCAAATCGATAAAGGAATTACTGACAGCCCGGTTTGGATTCAAAGAAAATGAAATCACTGAAATATATGATTCTCTGGCAACCAGACAGAACATATTGGCCGGACTGGATTCCCTGTTGAGTCGCAGTGATACGGCAGACATCGTTTTTGTGTATTATTCCGGACATGGAATGTCTTATAAATATGGCAAATCAGAGTATGCTACTGCGGAGGTGATTTGTCCTTCCGATATTTTTACCGGCGAAAAGAACGCCTCTGTCCAGACTTCTGCGCTTGCCAATAAGTTTAACAAATTCGTTGACAAAAAGATAATACTTACGGTGGTGTTTGACTGTTGTTTCAGCTTTGGGACAACCGGCAAAAAAAATGATATGTACAAAGAAGCTGCGAATCGGCAGGAAAATGCGGTGCTGTTTGACCTGACTGCAGAAAATGAAGAAGATGCGGTAAACGAAGAAAGTAAATATGCACCGATAAAACTGAAAGACAATAGCTTTTTAAATACTATTTCCACGCCATTACTGCCGGTTGAGCTATCAGGCGAAAAATACAGGGGAATAGATTTTAAAGACTACGCTGCTTACAGAAGCGATATGCCCGGAAATTCTGTTTGGGATTTTCGGTATGAATTTTTTCCAGCTAATCCACCATCAGAAAAACCAAACTCTCAGTTTTTATTTTTGTCGGCCACCAATGACAGGCAAAAGGCAGCGGAAAAGGCAGATGAGTCGGGGGTCCGGCACGGCGTCCTGACGAAAGCGCTGATCAATGTATTTAAAGAATCACCGGCAAAAGCAGCGATGACAGAGGTTTTCCAGAAAATAAAAAGCCAGCTTACCGATCAGTACGTTATCCAGACACCCCAACTGAGCACATCGCCCGTAAGGCAGCATCAGAATCTTCTGGGAGTGGATACATCCGTTATTCAGAATGTTTTTACAATGAGATGTGAACGGATTTCTGATCAAATGATGGTGTTTAACAAGGGGTTGCTTTCAGGGCTGAGCATCGGAAATTTGCTCGCTCATAAAGACAGGCCATCCATCACTGCAGAGATTATGGAGTTTATAAACGAGGATTCTTCAATTGCCCGGATAACAAACGGCAGCGGGATATTTGTCAGCCCGGGCGATACGTTTGTCGTGAAAGACTGGTATGCTAAATCGAAAAAAGCATTGCTTAAGATATATATACCCGGAGAAGGTTGCACGTTAGGCCGGCTGGATACGCTCTGCAGGAAACTGATAAAACCATTGCTGCGGGATTCACATTTTCTGCCGTATGAAAAGTCAGACAGTACCTGCTCTAAGATTTATATCAGCAATAATGGGAAAAGCATGACATATGTGGATGGTAAGACAAAAAAGAAGATTACCAAACCGAACCCGTCAGCAGCAGTCATCCGGAAACTATGTTCAGGACAGAATTATTTTATTTACCTGCCTGTGCCGGCAATATTAACCAATCAGATCAGGAAGGAATGCGAGCAGAATCAGAATTTTATGATTGTGGATAATCCTGAAAAGGCAGATGTGTCTTTGTACTGTGCCATCTATAAAGACCTGATGAATAATGTCTCAAACAATTACGTAAAATTATCCAGTATCCGTTTTTCTAAAATGATTAAACCGGTGCCGTTTAATCTGGTAATGACAGGAAGCAATGAAAATGCAGGAAAGATGAGGATTAACCCCGGGCACACCTTTACCCCGGAAAAATCATATGCTTTTAGTCCTTACAATATGCAGGTTGCTTCTGTTTTTGTTAAGTGGTTTCAATATAAAGCCAGCAGAAGAGGGTGGCTGAATTTTGCACCAAAGAGCAGATAAAAACGACTGCTCTTACAACATCGTCTCCTCTTCTACATTAGCATGGTTCGGATAGTCTGTCGTATAGTGTAATCCCCGGCTCTCTTTACGCAGCATGGCACTGCGGGTAATCAGATAGCCGATGGTAATCATGTTCCGGAGCTCCAGCAACTGCGGGGAAATGGTCGTCGTTTCATACAGCTCTTCCGTTTCTTTGAAAAGCAGATATAGCCTTTCCTGCGCACGTTTTAACCGTCCGTTGTTGCGCACAATGCCCACATAGTTACTCATGATATCTTTGAGTTCCTTGATACTCTGGGTAATGATGACCATCTCCTTCGGGTCGCTCGTGCCATCCGCATTCCATTCCGGAAAATTTTCGCCGGAAAATTCAATAGTGTCCAGCCGTTCACACACATCCAGAAATATCCGGTGCGCGAAAACCACCGCCTCTAATAATGAATTGCTGGCTAGGCGGTTGGCGCCGTGGAGGCCGGTATTGCTGCACTCTCCGCAGGCATATAAGTTCTTAATGGAGGTTCGTCCATAGGTGTCTACGTTAATTCCACCGCAGGCATAGTGTGCCGCCGGTACTACCGGAATCATATCTTTAAAAACATCAATACCGATGGATTTGCATTTTTCATAAATATTCGGAAAATGATGCAGGAAGTTGTCTTTGTCCATGTGGCGACAGTCGAGAAACACATTGTCTTCACCACTCTTTTTCATTTCATTGTCTATTGCTCTGGCTACAATATCCCTTGGCGCCAGGGAGCCTCGTTCGTCATACAGGGACATGAACTCTTTTCCATCTCTTGTTTTCAAAATGCCCCCGTCGCCACGCACCGCTTCTGTAATTAAGAAGTTGGGACTTACTCCCGGCTCGTATAAGGCTGTTGGATGAAACTGTACAAATTCCAGATTTGCCACCCGTCCTTTAGCCCGATACACCATGGCGATACCGTCTCCGGTGGCGATATTCGGATTGGTGGTCGCGCGATAGATTTGTCCAAAACCGCCCGATGCCAGCACCACCACTTTGCTTTCTATCTTTTCTATCTGATTCGTTTGTTTATTTAATACATATGCGCCATAGCACTGTATATTCGGTGTCACTCTGGTGATAATCCGGCCAAGGTGGTGCTGTGTGATCAAATCAATTACAAAGTGATGTTGGGATATTTCAATGTTTTTGGACTGGTGCACTTGCTCAAGTAATGCCCGCTCGATTTCCCATCCGGTGATATCCTTGTGGTGCAGCACCCTGAATTCGGAGTGGCCTCCCTCTTTGCCCAGTTTGTAATCTCCCCCGTCGCTCTTGTCGAAACGGGTACCCCAGGAAATTAATTCATTCACCCGTTCGCGCCCTTCCTGTATAACGATCTCCACCACTTCCTGGTTGCACAGGCCGTCTCCGGCAATCCGGGTATCCTGAATGTGTTTGTCGAAGTTGTCTTTTAAAAAATCGGTTACCACCGCGATGCCTCCCTGCGCATATTTGGTATTGCTTTCGTCTTCGCTGGCTTTTGTCAGGATGAGGATCTTCTTATCCGGAAATTGTTCTGCCGTTTTAAGGGCAAATGTAAGCCCGGCGATGCCGGAGCCAATTACTAAAATATCTGTCATGATGTAAAATTAAGGATTTACGCTGTACGAAATACAACTAAAAATGCCAAATTGTTCTGCAGTATTCAGATATTTGTAATTTCAAAAACAGAATGATGCCTATTTCCCGCTATATCGATCATACCTTATTAAAGGCTGCCGCTACAGAAGACGATATTCTTCAAATATGCAAAGAAGCTGCAGAATATGGTTTTTATGCAGTATGTGTAAACAGTTGTTATGTGCCGCTGTGCAAGGAATCATTAGCCGGACTGGGTGTTAAGATTGCAGCCGTAATTGGATTTCCGTTAGGCGCCATGTCGAATAAATCTAAAACAGAAGAAGCAAAAAATGCTGTTGCTGACGGAGCGGAGGAGGTGGATATGGTCATCAATATCGGTTTGCTGAAATCCGGTAAGCATTCGGAAGTCGAATCAGAGATCAGAATGGTAAAACAGACAATTGGCAAAAACACCTTAAAAGTCATCATCGAAACGTGTTATCTGTCAGACGAAGAAAAGAAGATTGCCACACAGCTAACTGTAAACGCCGGCGCTGATTTTGTCAAAACATCAACGGGTTTTGGACCCGGCGGAGCAACGATAGAAGATGTTATATTAATGAAATCTGTTACGAAGGGCAGTATACAAATCAAGGCAAGCGGCGGTATACGGGATTACGAAACGGCAAAAAGATATATTGACATGGGCGTTACCAGAATCGGTACCAGCAATGGCATACAGATTGTAACCGGACAAAAAGGAATGGAAGGAAATTATTAAAAGATAAAGAATAAAGTGAAATGAGTATACATATTGGAGCCAAAAAGGGAGAGATTGCAGAAACCATTTTGTTGCCGGGCGACCCGCTGAGGGCAAAACATGTAGCGGAAACATTCTTACAGGATGTCATTTGTTACAACGAGATAAGAGGCATGCTTGGATATACAGGTTATTATAATGGGAAACGCATCTCCGTACAGGGAACAGGCATGGGCATCCCTTCCATTTCCATCTATGTCAACGAGCTCATACGGGAATACAACGTAAAGAATCTGATTAGAATCGGTACAGCCGGTTCCTTACAGGAAGATGTACATGTAAAAGATATTGTCATGGCATTGGCCGCCAGCACCAATTCGGCGGTCAATTGGAATAAATTCAGCGGTGCGGATTTTGCTCCTACGGCAAATTTTGAATTGCTGTTAAAGGCCCATCATGCTGCGCAGGAATTGAATATTTCCGTAAAAACAGGAAATATATTGTCATCCGACGAATTTTATGATGAAGACCCGGACTATTATAAAAAATGGGCTAAATACGGGGTATTGTGCGTGGAAATGGAAACAGCCGCCCTCTATACCATTGCGGCAAAGTACAAGGCAAATGCACTGGCAATATTTACCATCAGCGATAGTCTGGTTACACATGAATCTACTTCTGCGGAAGAGCGTCAGGGATCGTTTAATGATATGGTGAAAATTGCATTGAATACCCTTTAGCGGACATATCATGCTTTTTGCTTATTAAAACTGTTCTTCCATTAAATATTCCTATTTTTGTCAGCATAAATCGTTTCAATTCTTTCAATATGCATAAAAAGATATTCTACTTCTTTTGCTCTTTAGTCATGATTTCCTGTGGCGGTGAAAATAAACGCGAATTTAAGTTGCGGGAAGCCAACGGCAGCAGGTATTACGGCGGCACTTTCCGTTACAATGAAGAAGAATATTTTAAATCTTTGTATCCGCTCAACATTACGGAAGTGACGGCCCACAGATTGTGCGAACAAATTTATGAAGGGTTGGTTACGTTTGATGACAGCTCCTTGGCCGTCGTTCCGGCATTGGCAGAAAGATGGGATATCGACCCATCCGGTACGAAATATACGTTCTATCTGCGCAAAGGAGTGAAGTTTCACGACGATGCATGTTTCCCGGACGGAAAAGGCAGGGAAGTAAAAGCAGCCGATGTCAAATACTGCCTAGATAGATTATGTTATCATAACCCTGCCGACAATCAGGGATACTGGATTTTTAAAGATGTGGTAAAAGGTGCCGCCGAATATGATTCGTTGACTGCACAAAAAATCGTACCTGCAACCGGTGTCAGCGGCGTTAAGATTATTGATGATTATACGATTGAGATAGAGCTGGAAAAGCCCTATGCCGTATTCTTAGCCCGACTCGGACTCATATTTGCAAAGATATACCCGCACGAGGCAGAAGAAAAATATGGAACGGAAATGCGCTTGCATTGCGTCGGGACCGGCCCTTTTTATTTGAAAATCAACAAGGATAATCAGGTGACTTTTCTCGCACGTAACCCGAATTACTGGGGTAAGGATGAATTTGGCAATCAGCTGCCTTACCTGGATGCCATCCGCGTCTCCTATGTGAAGGAAAAGAAAAATGAACTGATGGAATTTAAAAAAGGCAACAGTGATTTAGTCTATAAATTCCCGTTAGAAATGATTGATGAGATTGTTGACTTCAAAAAGAACCTGAAGCCGGAGTATAAACAGTTTCAGCTGCAATACCTGCCTTCGATGTCATTGCAGTATTATGGCTTCCAGCATCAGGGAAAAATTTTCAACAATGTGTATGTTCGGAAGGCGTTTTGTTATGCCATTGACCGGCAGAAGTTGTGTGACTTTACACTCAAGGGAACCGGCTTTCCGGCCAAATACGGCACGGTCCCTCCAGGTACGGGCACATTCGATTCTAAAACAGTCAACGGATTCACCTATGACGCCGCTAAAGCGCAGGAATACCTGACAAAGGCCGGATACCCGAAAGGAAAGGGGTTCCCGAAAGTAACCCTTGAGCTCAATTCAGGCGGTTCGCGCAACTCGCAGGTGGCAGAAGCCCTGAAGAAGATGATAGAGGAAACATTGGGTATTCAGGTGGATCTGCTGATTATTCCGTGGGCCCAGCATACAGAAGCGGTGGAAGCGGCAAAGACCGATTTTTACCGATTAGGATGGATTGCAGACTATCCCGATGCGGAAAATTTCCTGAACCTCTTTCACAGCAAATACGTTCCGGCGGATATCAATGAGAAAACATATATCAATTCATTCCGATACAAGAACAAGGCTTTTGATACCTATTTTGACGAGGCGATTGCGACGGTGGATGAAACCAAACGAAATGCATTATATACGAAAGCCGACCAGCAGGTAATCGATGATGCGGTAATATTGCCGACCTATTATGACATCGATTTCAGGCTCTTGCAGCCGAATGTGCGCAATTGCCCGCAAAATGCGATGGAACAACGTGATTTCTCCGAAGTATATTTCGTCCCGGTGAAAGGGAAGTGATTTAAAATTAAATAACAAATTTTCATAGCGGATAGCCTAACTATTCGCTATTTTTAGCTTCGGCATGAATACCAATTACGACCTGCTCCTTCAGAAATTAGACGCATTTATCAGAAAATATTATCTGAATAAATTGCTGCGAGGCAGTTTGCTGTGTGTCGGATTGCTTTTGGGATTTTACCTCTTCATTTCTTTGTTCGAATACCAGCTTTATTTTTCATCTGCTGTCCGGAAGTTGCTGCTGGCTTGTTTTGTATTGACATCCCTGACCGCACTCGTTTACTATGTGGTGATTCCGCTTTTACATTACCTGCGGTTGGGCAAACAGATTTCGCATGAACAGGCGGCTGCCATTATTGGAAAACACTTCTCGGATGTGAAAGATAGGCTGCTGAACATATTGCAGCTGAAGCAGCAGTCGCAAAACGCTTATAACAGAGATTTGATAGAAGCCAGTATCCATCAAAAGTCCGAGGCCATAAAATTGGTGCCGTTTTCAAAAGCGGTTAACCTGAATGAAAATAAAAAATACCTGAAGTATGCGCTGCCACCGCTTTTCCTGATGTTGTTTTTGCTGATTGCAGCACCCAATGTGCTGAAAGAAAGTGGTACTCGCCTGTTGAATCCGAATAAGACCTTTGCCAAAAAAGCGCCATTTGAATTCGTGCTGGAAAACAAACAGCTGAAAATGCTGCAGTACGAAGGCATGGAAATTAAGATGTCCGTTAAAGGAAAGACGGTTCCCAATGAAGTGTATCTGGCAGAAAACGGAAAGTATCATAAGATGGAGAAAACGGCTGCCGATAAATTTTCGTACCGTTTCACTAACGTCCAGGAAGATGTATCCTTTTATTTTTCGGCAAATGATTTCAATAGTGAGGAATATAAGATCCGGGTACTCCAAAAGCCTCTCATTGCCAATTTTACCACACACCTGGCTTATCCTGCTTATACCAACAGAACCAATGAATCCGTAAAAAATACAGGAGACCTGGTGGTGCCTGCCGGCACCACGGTTAGCTGGAATTTTGAAACGTCCGGAACGGATGCCGTAAAAATAAATCTGGACGGGGAGAGTCATTCCTCCCAAAAGACAGGCAGGGATAAATTCACTTATTCCAGAAGAATCATCAGGGATACACGATACACCGTATTGGTTTCCAACAGAGAGGTGGATAAAGGGGATTCTGTTTTATTCACCATCATCGCCACTCCCGATAATTTTCCGTCTATCAGTATTGAACAGATTCAGGATTCTTCCCAACAGGACTTTTCTGTCTTTGTCGGTGCAGTGGCAGATGATTATGGGTTGACAAAACTGGAATTTCATTATTCCATAAAAGAGGAAAAAGGAAATGTGAAGGAAAGCAAAAAACAAAATCTTCCATTATCCAATAAATCCATTTCCGATTTCAATTATCAGATTGATTTCTCGAAATATCAGTTAGCACCCGGCGATAAGATGGATTACTATTTTGAGGTATGGGATAACGATGGCGTTTTCGGGCCAAAGTCGGCAAAGTCTCAGACTTTTGCCTATGACAAACCTACAGTCCGCGAATTGGAAAAGCAGGAATTCCAAAACAATGAAGATATTAAATCCGATTTGTCCGATGCAGCGAAGGAAGCGCAGAAACTGGCTTCTATGATTAAGGAAATGAAGGAAAAAATCCTGACCAAGAGCATCTTGTCCTGGGAGGATAAAAAACAACTCGAACAGATCCGGAAAAAACACGATGAGTTGCAGGAAGAACTGAAACAGATAAAAGATAAATACGAGGAGAACTTGAAGAATCAGGAGAAGTTTAAAAAACCCGATGACGAAATTCTGCAAAAACAGGAGAAACTGCAGGAAATGATGAAAGACCTGATGAGCGATGAGATGAAAGACCTGATGAAACAGATTCAAGACATCCTGCAGAAGATGGAACAGAAGAACACATTTGAGAATCTCGATAAGATGGAGATGAGCAATAAGGATTTGAAATCGGAGTTGGATAAAATGCAGCAGCTGTTCAAGCAATTGCAGCTGGAGCAAAAGGCACAGGAAACCATCGATAAGCTGAACGAACTCGCGAAAGAGCAGGAAAAACTAAGTGAGCAGACCAAAAATAATTCAGCGCCACAGGAACAGTTGCAGCAGAAACAGGAAGAGTTGAACAAAAAAATGGAGGACATCAGAGAAAGCCTGAAGCAGATGGAGAAACTCAATAAGGAGAACGATAACAAGCTCGACACAAAAGGCAACCAGGAGCAGGGCGAGGATATCAAGCAGGATATGGAGCAAAGCAGTGACGAACTGGAGCAGAAGCAAAATGACAAGGCGTCCAAATCTCAAAAATCATCTTCACAGAAAATGAAGAAGATGGCGCAAAAGATGAAGAATGATCTGGACAAGATGCAGATGGACCAGGCTGCGGAAGATATCAAGATGATTCGTCAGTTGCTGGAAAATCTGGTGAAGCTGTCATTCGATCAGGAACAGCTGATGAATGAGCTGAAGAAGACAGAAACCGAAAGCCCGAAATATGTCCAGCTGATGCAGAAACAATTTGACCTGCGGGATGATGCCAGATTAATAGAAGATACATTACAGACTCTGGGCAAACGGCAATTCCAGTTACAGTCCTTTATTTCCGACGAAATGTACAAACTCAACCGGGAGATGAAGAAAGCGCTGGATAACCTGGAGGCGCGGAATAAACCGGTGACGGGTGTGGCACAGCAACTGGTGATGACATCTACCAATAACCTTGCCCTGATGCTCAGCGAATCACTGGATAATATGCAGCAGCAGCAAAAGTCGAAAAAACCGGGTAGCGGTTCCTGTAACAAACCGGGAGGGGAAGGGCAAAAGCCATCTATGAGCGAACTGCAAAAACAACTGGGCGACCAACTCCAAAAGATGCAGGAAGGCATACAGAAAGGAAAAGACCCGAAACAGATGGGTAAAGATTTTGCGGATGCCGTACAGAAACAGGCTGCCATCCGAGAAGCCCTGCGCCAGATGAAAGAAAAAATGAGCCAGCAGCAGAAGGAAAGCGGCGGCGTGGATGATATGATGAAAAAAATGGACGAGGTGGAGAAGCAATTGGCCACCAAGAGATTATCCAAAGAAACTTTGCAAAGGCATAAAGATATACAAACCAGGCTGTTAGAGTTTGATAAGGCACAGCGTGACCAGGAGGAAGATGAGAAGCGCCAATCCAAGTCAGGCATCGAAATAGCCCGAAAATTACCACCAAACCTGGAAGAATACCTTCAAAAACGCAAATCAGCCCTCGAAATATATCAGACGGTTCCCCCGTCACTTCGTCCTTTTTACAAAAATTTAGTAGAAAAGTACTTGCGACTTGTTAACTAATTGATTAAACTTACGTATATATTCATTGTCTGCCGGAGTTCAGGCCATTTCTTTATGTCTTAAAACACAAATCCCTGTTGAATTAATTATAGTTTAATTCTATTTGTATGCAAGAAGTAGTAAAATTGAAAATCTCTTCCCGTCTGGAAAATATCGCTAAAGTAGAAACCCTGATTGAATCGCTGAGAGATCAGTTTAAGATCAGTGAGCGGCAATACGGCAATATGCTGCTGGCTTCGGTGGAGGCGGTTACCAATGCTATCGAACATGGCAATAATCTGGATGAAAAAAAAGAAGTGAAGATTGAGGCTTATAAATGCGAACAATTCTTTAATCTTTTTGTCCGCGATCAGGGCAAAGGATTCAATCCGGACGGGTTGCCGGACCCTACGGCACCCGAATTCCGCGAGCAGCCCGATGGGCGTGGTGTATTCCTGATGCGTAAACTCGCCGATGAGGTGCGCTTCCGCGAAGGCGGCACCTGCGTGGAGATGAAATTCTTTTTGTCGTAGGATGTGTCAGCATTTTCTACGACCTGAATCCGCATTGATGGATTTTAAGAAGAATCGGACGATAACTTTCTCCTAAAAAAGTTGCGCTCTTTGTATCCCGAAATTTCTCAATTGCGTGAATTTTTCTCATTTTTACGGCAATGGCAATTTTATTTCATTTCAATACCATTTCAAAGCCGCGTTTCTTTAAACCCGCTCAACTGAAACCGTGGATAAAGTCCATCGCTGCAAAGGAAAGATTTGTCATTAAAGAATTGAATTATATTTTCCTGTCGGATGTGGAGTTGCTGAAAATAAATATGGATTACCTGAACCATGATACCTATACCGATATCATCACTTTTGACAATTCGGGTGTAAAAGGACAGATAGAAGGAGACGTCTTTATCTCGCTGGAAAGAGTGGAAGAAAATGCAGGAAAATTCAGGGTGTCATTTGAAAACGAACTGAACCGGGTGCTGGCGCACGGCTTACTGCATCTGTGCGGCTATAAAGATAAAACGAAGAAAGATGCTATACTGATGCGACAGAAAGAAGAGGAAAGCCTGGTATTATTTCATAATAATTAAGCAACGTCATGGCGTGGCACGAAGCCATCTTTATCGTTCATTCATGAGATTGCTTCACTTCGTTCGCAATGACGCAGAATACTACTTTTCCCTGCTGAATGAAGTCTTTTCAATCTCATCACTGCTGATATACCCATCAGAAGATTCATCTTTTACCACCGTATCGCGCTGCCATTCTTCCACTTTCAGTTTTTCGTCTTCTTTCAGGATGGAAATATTCAACTGCTGAATGAGTTGCTTTATATAAGCTTCCACCTCTTCCACCTTATCGTCCGGAACCGTTATCGTAATCTTTTTCATAATCCTAAAATAACTAAAAAAGTTGGTTTTTGGTTACTTCTGCGGGTCTTGACTAAGGGCATACGATTAAAAGGAAGGACATCTAATAAAATAAAGCAACACTCAACCCATTTGAAGATGAAGGCCAGTTCGGAGTATGCAGTATTCTTCCATTATAAGTATAGGTGGAGAATCCGGGAGTCGGCAATGAAAAATCAATACCTTTGAAAGTGGTCGCACTGCTGAATAAAGCAACGGAGGTATAATCAGAGGCATTGTTATTGTTTTCGTCGTACATAAAGTACGCCAGCGTATTCATTTCTAGAAAACTGCTTTGCGGCGGGAAGGTGCGCAGATAAATCACATGACTGGAATTTTTGAACGGCTCAAAATAAAAGTGAATAGGGCGGTCGGCAGCCCTGCCGGTGGAAACTTCGAACTCGTAGTAGGTGTCTTTCTTTGCGGCAAATTCGGAGTAATATCCTTTGGCGTCCGTGTGCAGCATACTGACGGGCGTTGTTGACAGTCGTGTTCCGTCGTTTGCGCTTACTTCGTAAATTTCAATCGTATTGCCGGAGCCTACGGCATTTTCCAGAAAACTGACTACTTTGCCGGAAATCAGAATACGGTCGTCTTCCGGAATGGTCGTCACCGGTTCTTTGCCGTCATTAAAGAATGTAAAGATCTCTGCAAAAGATTCTTTGCAGGATGCAATTTCATTATGATCCTTATCGGGGATGACCCGATTCACAGCAAAAGGAATAGTACTGGTATCCGTCACCACATAGTCCGCATTGCTGCGGAGGTTCAGCGTTGGAATCGCCGAATCGGGAATTTTGGTTCTGTCTTTCAGATAGGGAGCCAGCCATGCCAGCCGGTTGACGGAGCCGGCATATTCCGTGTTACTGCAATAGTTAAAGGTGAGTGAGCCGCCCAAAGAATGGCCTATCAGGTTCACTTTATCATATCCGGTTTTCTTAAGTACATCCAGTATAAAATCTCTCAGTGGTTTCGTGTTTTTGGGGGCACTCTGCAAGTCGAGCGTATTCCAGTCGTAGGTATATAATTTGTTGGCGGGATACCCGTTCGCCCTGAAATACTCTATCATCTTGGTGTAGGAATCCCCACTTCCGGAATAGCCATGTACAAAAACGATGGGAAGGATGCCGTCTTTAACCGGAGTGTCATTTTTCTGACAGGATAGGATGATGAACAATGCCGGAAAAAGCAGTAAAAAAGCGGGAAATCTTTTCATAGTCAAATCTAATAATTGAAATGCATAAAATATAGTGAATGGTTCAACCTTTTCAGTCTTACCTGCTTGCATATGCGGGATTCAGTTTAGTATACGACACCTGCTCTCCGAAAACCAATCGGTTGTCAGACGCCTCATAGGTGATTGGAGCAGACTTTTCCTCTCCGTGGAGTATATAGATAACATTGTCTTCTGTCAGCCACTTCCCTTTGCCGATAACGTGATAAAAACCTTCTGTGTAATTAAAGGAAATAAATGTACCGTTGGCATTGAACTGACAAAATACGGGTTGTTTGTCTGGCTGATTTCCCACATTCATCTCCCAGGTACCTACGATACTCTTGTCTACTTTATGAAACAGAAGATCATACCGGTCTGTGGTCATTTTCTGGGTTTTTGCTAAAGAAGTGCAAAATGGGATTGCTGATAAGATAATCGCTGTCATGATACGGATAGTGCTTTTCATTCGGTTACTTTTTAATGGTTAATTAGTGTGTTTGTATTTATCTCAGTCATTGAGAGACACGAACAGCATAATTTCCATAAAAAAGTGTAAAAAAAATTTCTGCGGAAGCACCGGGAGTATGAAAACAGAAGAAAGATATCCTTTATTGACAAAATGACTGCTTCGTTCCTTGCAGTGACCTGGTGATGGATAGGGCTGTTCCGGATTTTTATTGGCAGCCGTCATCTCGAATATCGATAGATCTTGCTTTTTTACAATAGATATTCTTCTTTAAACATAGCATAGCAAGATTTCTCCTCGTTCCTCGTCGAAATGAACTGTGTAAATATCCAAATTATTTTGAATAAAAATTAGGATTGTAAGCTATATTTCCTGTGCCTATGGCAAATGCTTGTCTGACAAGTTTGTTTGCTAAAGCTACTAATGCTAATTTTCCATTTTTTCCTCTTTGTTTTAATCGTTCGTACATTTCTTTACATTGTTTATTTGAACTCATGGCTCGCATAGCCCATACATATAATCATTGTCGCATTCGACTCATTCCCATTTACATATTCTGCTTTTACCTTTTACACTTGTACCTGATTCATATAACCTTGGACAGATGCCAATATAACTTACTAATTCTTTTGCATTCTCAAACTTTGTAAATCCATCTGTTACAACTATTAATAACATCGAAGTACGTTTACCTAAACCTGGTATCGTCTGTAAATTTTATACAGTTCTGAATGATGTTTTTCTGTGATAGCAACCATTTTTATTTCTACTTTTTTTATCTCCTTATCATAAAAAGCAATCTGTTTCTTAATAATTTTACTGACATCCTTGCTCATCTTCCCACTACTGACAAAAGCTTCTAATTGGTTACTACAACTTGTTTTTTGTTTGGTGAGATTATCCAGAATCGCTTGTAATTGCTGGAGTTCTAAAAGATGTTCTGCTTTGGGTTGCCATAATCTTGGTGTTTCACTCTTACCATATTGTGCTATCATGGCGGCATCTTTCCTGTCTGTTTTAGCTCTACTCATTCGCATCTTACAAAAATGATTTACTGACAATGGATTTACAATACTTAACAATATTTGCTGCGAATGTAAATAATACGCAAACGGCATATAGTAACTACTGGTAGCTTCCATCACTATGCAGGCATCTTTCGGCAAATATTTGATAATGCTTTTAAAACCCAGTGGATTATTGCTAATCTTTTTTGTGTACATAGCACCATCTTCTTTCGGTATGGCTACATCTAAAGTCTCTTTGGAGACATCTACTCCAACATAATTTACTACTTTTGTCATGATAAATTTGAGTTTTTCTCAAACTGGAGAGCTATCTGGTTGTTGACTTATCTATCCTAAATACGTGCTCATGGCACTATGAACTGTCCAAGTTTACAACTCAGAAGGGAAAGGTGATTAGCATTTCGAACGGTATCACACTACCTATGACGGTACTTAATCTTTATCCTTTCCTGCTCTTCTGTTTGATTTGATTAATAAAATTTCCTTTACAAGATATTTATGCCTCAGTTCAAATTAGTTTTCTGCAAACATAGGATGACAGTGTACAGGGAGTAGCGGTATGCGTTCCTAGTATCTTTGCGTTAGATATTATGCTTATGAAATGAGACTGCTTCGTCGTACCTCCTCGCAGTGACGGGGTACGAGGTCATGCTATTCCGGATTTTTATTGGCAGCTGACAACTTGAATAACGATAGATCTTGCTTTTTTACAATAGATATTCCTCAGTAAACATAGCATAGCAAGATTTCTCCTCGTTTCTCGTCTGATGACAGTGTACAGGGAGTAGCGGTATGCGTTCCTAGTATCTTTGCGTTAGATATTATGCTTATGAAATGAGACTGCTTCGTCGTACCTCTTCGCAATGACGCTACACTATCGCAGCCAGCCTCGCCGCCTGGTCAATCGCGCGTTTGGCATCCAGCTCCCCGGCTTCGTAAGCACCGCCAATGACATGTACCGGTATGCCCAGGTCTTTCAGCGGCTGCTCCAAATCTCTCAGCGAAAGTTGTCCGGCGCAGATCACCACATTGTCGCACGGGAATACCTGCGGCGTTTTAGTCTTGTCTATATAATGCAACCCTTCGTCATCAATTTTGGTGTATTCGACTCCGGCTACCATTTTTACTTTTTTCATCTTTAAGGTAGTGCGGTGTATCCAACCAGTGGTCTTGCCCAGTTTTGCCCCCACTTTGCCGTCGGTGCGCTGGAACATCGTCACTGCTCGTGCCGGAGCTTCTATCTGTGGCTGTATGCCCGCAATTCCGCCGCGTGCTTCGTTCTTTCTGTCCACGCCCCATTCCTTCAGCCATTCCTCCCTGTGGAGTGTCGGGCTTTCCCCATCTTGTGTCAGAAATTCACTGACGTCAAAACCGATACCGCCCGCACCGATGACCGCTACTTTCTTGCCTACGGCTGTGCCGTTTTTCAGCACATCAATATAGCTCAGCACCTTCGGATGCCGGATGCCGTCTAATTGCAAATGGCGCGGCGAAATACCGGTGGCAATCACCACTTCATCATACCCTTTTAAATCATCAGCATTCACTTTTTTATTCAGCTGTACGTCCACTTTATGCATTTCCAGCTGTTTGCTGAAGTAGCGCAGTGTTTCATAAAACTCTTCCTTGCCCGGAATCTTTTTCGCCAGGTTAAACTGTCCGCCGATTTCTTTGTCCGCTTCAAATAATGTTACCCCATGGCCGCGCTCCGCAGCAATGGAAGCAAATGCCATTCCAGCTGGCCCTGCACCCACCACCGCTATTCTTTTGGAGGCAGAAACCGGAGTATAATTTAATTCCGTTTCATGGCAGGCACGCGGGTTGACGAGGCAGCTGGATAGTTTATTGGAAAATGTATGGTCCAGACAAGCCTGGTTGCAGGCGATGCAGGTATTGATTTCATCGGCACGGTTTTCTTTTGCTTTTTTTACCCAGTTCTCATCTGCTAAAAATGGACGCGCCATGCTCACCATATCCGCGCAGCCATCTGCCAGTACCTGCTCCGCCACTTCAGGCATATTAATACGGTTGGACGTACATAAAGGAATGGAAATTTCCGATTTCAGTTTTTGAGTCACCCACGAAAAACCGGCGCGCGGTACCGATGTTGCAATCGTCGGGATGCGCGCTTCATGCCAGCCGATACCGGTGTTTATGATGGTGGCTCCGGCTTTCTCTATTTCTTTTGCGAGTTGTACCACTTCCTGCCAGTTGCTTCCTTCTTCTATCAGATCCAGCATCGAGAGACGATAGATGATGATGAAATCCTTGCCCACTTTTTCCCGTGCCTTTCGCACAATTTCAATCGGAAACTTGATTCGGTTTTCATAACTGCCGCCGTATTCGTCGGTGCGCTGGTTGGTGTGTTTTACGATGAACTGATTTATCAGATAGCCTTCGCTGCCCATGATTTCCACTCCGTCATAACCCGCTTCCCGCGCAAGTGCCGCACTGTCTGCAAAATCGCTGATGGTTCTTTTTACACCCCATGTCGTCAGCGCTCTTGGTTTAAACGGATTAATCGGTGCCTGAATTCTGGATGGCGCCACGCTCAACGGATGATAGGCATAACGGCCGGCGTGTAAAACCTGCAACGCAATTTTTCCGCCTTCGCTGTGTACGGCATCGGTTACAATTTTATGTTTTTTTACATGGCCGTGATTGGTCATTCTGCCGGCAAACGGCTTCAGCCATCCTTCCCAATTGGGTGCAAAACCGCCCGTTACAATTATGCCAGCGTCGCCTTTGGCACGTTCTGCATAAAAGGCGGCGAGTTTTTCAAAACCGTTTTTTCTTCTTCCAGATTGGTATGCATGGAACCCATCAGCACCCTGTTTTTCAATTTTGTAAAACCTAAATCGAGTTCTGATAATAAATGCGGATATTTGTTCGTAGACATTGGTAACTTTATTTGTATTAAAGATAACAAAAATAATTCAATGCATGCATTGAATATCGACTAATTATACCATTATGAACAAGGATATCGAAATTGCCCTGCTTCAGCCGGATTTAATCTGGAAGGCTAAAGAAAAAAATCTGGATAATATAGGAAAACAGATTGCTTCCATAGACAAACCGGTTGACATCATCGTATTGCCGGAAATGTTCACCACCGCATTTTGTGTAGACGACAGCAACCTGGCGGAAGGAATGGAGGGTGAAACGGTACAATGGATGAAGGGGATGGCGCGTAGACGAAACGCCGCCATTTGCGGCAGTATCTTGTTTGAAGAAGAGGGGCGTCTTTTCAATCGCTTTTTGTGGGTGGAGGCAGATGGCAGGCTAACATCGTATGACAAGCATCATTTGTTCAGTCTGGCAGGTGAAAATAATCTGTTGTCAAAAGGGATGCATAAGACAGTCATACATTATAAGGGCTGGAAGATACAACCTTTTGTCTGTTATGATTTGCGCTTTCCGGCCTGGTGCCAGAATGATGACAATGCGGATATTCAGCTGTATGCAGCCAACTGGCCGAAGAAGCGCATACATCACTGGAGACATCTCTTGCAGGCAAGAGCCATAGAAAACCAGTGTTATGTGGTGGGTGTGAACAGAACAGGAACGGACTATTTCGGGAATGAACACGACGGATGCAGCAGCGTATTTGATTATGCGGGAAGCCGGATAAATTGCCTAGAAGACAGGAATGGCATAGAAATTGTTAAACTTTCCAAACAGGATTTAGAAAAACAAAGAGAACGTTATCCTTTTTGGAAAGATAGAGATACCTTTATGTCTCCCTTATAGACAGGCAGTGATAGTTATGCAGGAAATAGAAACAAATATAACCTTTGATGAGGCGGCGTGGGAAGATGTACTGGGAAGGCTGGAAAAACAATTTGGGAAAAAACCGGATGTGCAGACGACTATTTTCCTGGTTGGGCATCGTGAATTGGGTAAACATCAGGTGAAATTCTCCAAAGAACAGAAACAGGATCTGATTCATGTGGGTGTGTGCACGTTGCTGAGCAGAGCCGGCTACTATTCATTTCTGGGTGTGGATCAGGATGGCTGGCCGCATTTTGAATATAACAGGGAACAACTTAAATTAGATTCCGTTCAGCAGGAAAAGCTATTGAAGAAAATGATTATTGAATATTTTAATGAACTTTAAATTATTATCTATGAAAAAAAACATCTTTACCCTTTTGCTGTCTTGTTTTTGTATCGCGCTTTTTGCCACGGACAATGATGGAAAAGTAATTATTCAGGAAAAAATCAACCAAAAAATGGACTCTTCGACGTATGTATTAATCTCCACCGAATACGGAGATATTAAAATCCGCTTGTATAATGAAACACCCCTTCATCGGGATAATTTCATAAAGTTGGCAAAAGAAAAATTCTTTGACTCTACCCTGTTTCACCGGGTTATACCCACTTTTATGATACAGGGAGGTGATCCGCAATCTAAAACAGCCAAAGCTGGCGAGCCTCTGGGCATGGGAGATGTTGGATACCGAGTTCCGGCAGAATTCAACAAGGACCTGATACACAAACGGGGGGTGCTCGCTGCCGCACGCGATAACAATCCGCAGAAATCTTCTTCCGGCTGTCAGTTTTATATTACACAGGGGAAAAAATACTCCGACGAAGAGGTGACACAAATAAGCAAAGCGAGAGGCATAACCTGGACCGAAGAACAAAAGAAGACTTATAAAGAAATTGGCGGTACGCCTTCTTTGGATATGAACTACACGGTGTTCGGAGAGGTGGTTTCCGGAATTGAAGTAGTGGATAAGATTGCATCTGAACCACGGGACCAGAGAGACCGGCCTGCTAAGGATATACGGATGACGGTAAAGGTGCTGGATAAATAATCCCTCCGCAAACCGTATCGATACAGAGGGTTCAAAACTAAACGTTGCTGAACCCTCTTTTTTTTACAACATTTTGTACATTTGATGATGCAGGCAAGTCATCTCACATCGGCAAATAAATTATTCGCATATTACAAAAGAATAGGTGAAGAAGCGATGGCGCAGGTAAGTGAAGAAAAACTGTTTTATGAACCTAACGTAGACTCCAATTCCATCGCCGTTATTGTGCAGCATTTAGCCGGCAATATGCTGTCGCGCTGGACTGATTTTCTGACGGCAGACGGAGAGAAGGAATGGAGGAACCGGGATGCGGAGTTTGAAACAGACATTTCCGGCAGAAAAGAACTAATGGGGTTGTGGAATAAAGGGTGGCAATGCCTTGAATTTGCAATGGGTTCATTGACTGAAGAAGATTTAAAGAAAACCATTTACATCCGAAACGAAGGTCATACCGTCCTGGAGGCCATTAACCGGCAGCTGGCGCACTATCCCTATCATATCGGGCAGATTGTTTTCCTGGCAAAGATGCTGCATGCGGAAAAATGGAAGAGTTTGTCCATTCCCAGAAACCAATCAAAGGAATACAACAAACAAAAATTTACACAGGAAAAAGGAGATTCCTTTTTCACAGATAAGGTATAATTCCTATAGTAGAAAAAAAATACACTATGCAGTATCATAAAAAGAAACTGGCTGTTTTGCTGTTACTGGCTTTTCCCATCCTAATTATGAGTTTTAAAGATGCTCCCGATGAGAAGAAAGAAGAACCAAAATTTACGAACCTGAAAGTGTTTTCCAGGAAAATGGCACATGATGACCTGATTGCCATCATGAAGAATTATAACACGGCATTAGGGGTGAAATGCAACCATTGCCATGTGAAGAACGGTGAAAAGATGGATTTTGCATCCGATGAAAAATCGGAGAAAGGCATTGCCCGCAAGATGCAGAAAATGACAAATGCAGTCAATAAAAAATATTTCGGCAAAAATTCCGGAACTGTGTCCTGCACAACCTGTCACAATGGGAAAATACATCCGAATGATGTAAAATAAATCACAGGGTTTTCACCTGCTCCAGTAACGTACGCTCTTCAGCAGAGATGGAGTTATCTAAGTTGGCGGCTTTTTCCATCAAAGCCACTATCTTATGTTTTTGTTTGGTATTTTGTGGCATACGCACGACCAGTTTATTCGCCTTCGCCAACTCCAGAAAACCCTGAATCTTACCAAGGTCATAATTCCATTTTTTTGCCAAGGTGTTAACGTATTGCATCTCTTGTTCGGTAATCCTGCCGTCTGCCGCTACCATCATCAATACATTGTTTAAGGCATAATCCCTTACGGCAAACAGCTCTTCTAAAGCATCCAGTTCTTTACCTACAGTAAAAGAAGCATTGGAATCTGACCGGAACTGTCTGTATTCGGCAGCCGTCATCCAGTCGCTGATAATCCATTCGTATTTAGTGCTGTTGAGTGTTGCCTGACAGTACGTACAATTAATCTCAATCGTATCTTTCACCGGAGCGCCACAATTCGGACAGCTGTGTGCATACAAAGAACCTTGTGGTTTTCCGGCATTGATATCTCTGGACAAGATGAGTACTTCATCGTATGAAAGGATGCTCACCTCAAAACCGGGCTGGTTGTTTACCGTCGTAATCCGTTGGGACGACCGTTTGAGTGCCACGACAATATTGTCTTTGTTTTCCTGCCTGAAGTAATCAAAGGATGTTACATGATTCAGGTATAGACGGTTAAATACAAAGGAAGGCTGTGTACGTATCTGCTCTTCAATTTTTGAATACAGATGGTCCGACACGAATCTTCGGGTGATCTCCGGTTTCTTAAGTGCCTGTGCTGTCATTATCTGCATATAACCGTTGCTGGCTTTATCTTCCAGCAGCTGAAGGGATAAATCCTGCTGCTCTCCGATCTGTTCCCGTATTTTTTTAGAGAATTTACCCTGCTTCTCGTATTTTGAATTGGAGTTGAAGTAATCGTCAGGTTGCGTAATTTCTGCCAATATCCAGTCATAGTCACCCAAATAAGTGATGGTAGAACAGTAAGGACATTTGGCGGTTTCCCCGCCGTCTTCCGGCAAATTTCCCCCGCAGTTCGGGCAGTTGGTCGTATGGTATAAATCTTTTTCTTTGACGCCGGATTTCTTTATGAAAGACCAGTATTCAGTGGCATTCAGCGGCCCGCCGTCATTGAGTTGCGTATATTTCTTAGAAACGAAAGCATCGTACATGCTGTATTGGATACCTACATGTATGATATCGTATACTCCATCTGTTTCTACATCATCTATAAAGACACTTCTTATTTGGATGGAATGTAATTCATTTACCTGTTCAATCGCCTTCATCATGATGAACTGGGTGTTGAACCGCTGGTAAACGCCATCGGATATCCATTTCCGTACTTTGGATAGGTTTTGTTGCATCCATGCGTTTTGTATGTCGACAAATGCAGTACGGACTTTTCCTTTAAAGTTATCGGGGTTGAATGCAGGATTTTTTTGCACAAAATCATCCGGCAGTCTGTCTGCCTTATTGACTGGGCCGCCTGAAGAGGCATTCGGCAGGTAGTTTAATCCACTGGAGGCCGCATATCCTTTGGCTATTTTGTACACAATCAGGATCACCAGTGCCAATACAATAATATTGAGAGGGAACGGCAGCATGAATATGGCACGCAACAAGTAATAAACCAGATAAATGATGGCACCGCCGTCACCGCCGCCGCCGTCACCGCCACCACTATGGCCGCCGCCGCCGCCGCCGGCTGCCGCATGAAGGAATCCAGAATAAAATAAAAATACAGTTAGAATCAGAAAGGATATTGTCAGGCTACGGTTTTTCATGGAAATGTTTGATGTATAAATATAGTTAAATAGAAATTAGTTCCATTTCCGGCAACATCAAATGATGTTAATTTTTAAGGATGAAACGCCAGGGCAGCAGCGCGTCCTCGCCTGCATAGTCGATACCAACCCTTGTTGTGGTGATGATATCGGCGGTATTCATTTTTGTTTTGGAGGATTCTATCCATATTTCTTTGTCTGTCAGATGTATGCCGTACTGCTCTTTGGTAATGCCGAGTGCCCGGCAAACTTTTCCGGGCCCGTTGCATAGATTTGTAGTTACACTTGTGGCATGACGTCTCTGCAAAATGGCTTCTAACCCTATGGTTGGTTGTATGGCGCGGATCAGTACAGCCTGCGCCACGTCTTTTCTGCCCGTTACAATATTGAATAAATGATGCATACCGTAACAGAAATAGACATACGACCATCCACCCTCCTCAAACATGATTTTGGTACGTTCCGTTTTGCGCCGGTTGTAGGCATGGCAGCCTTTCTCCGATTCACAATACGCTTCTGTCTCCGTAATGATGCCGCCGGTTTTTACACCATCTATCTTTGTTATGAGTATCTTGCCTAACAGGTCTTTAGCGAGGTATACTACATCTTCGTTGCGATAGTATCTTTTAGAGAGTTTCATTTGACGGTGCAAAATAAAATTATTTTATCTTTGGTTGCGTGAATACACTCTATTTAATTCCGACACCCCTAGCAGAAGATGCGCTGCACACCATCCCCGCTTATGTAAAGGAGATTGTTGTCAGGTGTGACATATTTATTGTGGAAGAGCTGAAGACGGCGAGGCGCTTTATCAAAGCAGTCAGTCGTGAAAAGAATATAGACGAATGTTTGTTCATTGAACTGGATAAGCATGCGAATTATCAATTTGATGAGACACAGTTGATGGCACTGACGAATCAAACCATTGGACTGTTAAGCGAAGCAGGAACACCCTGCATAGCAGATCCGGGAAATAAGGCGGTTGAGCTGGCACATGAACTCAACTGGCATGTAATACCGTTGGTGGGTCCTAATTCCATGCTGCTGGCATTGATGGCGAGTGGATTCAACGGGCAGCAGTTTACTTTCAACGGCTATCTGCCTATTGAACCGCAAGACAGAAGAACCAAATTGCTGCAAATGGAAACGCTGGCAAAGAAAGGGCACACACAGTTGTTTATGGATACCCCTTACCGGAATGCAAAACTGCTGGAGGAGTTGTTGCAGACCTTGAAATACGATACGATGCTGTGTATAGCCTGCAATATAACGGCGAAGGATGAATATATCAAAACACTACCCATGGCTGAATGGAAAAAACGCAAAATGGATTTGCATAAAAAACCGTGTATATTTGTTATTGGCAAATAGGGTTTTCATTTTCCAGCGGGATATGTGCAACAGAAATGATTTTAATTGACGATATATTAATCAGTGATGATGTAATCGAAAAACAGTTCGTTTGCAATATCAAGAAATGTAAGGGTATCTGTTGCGTGGAAGGCGACAGCGGTGCGCCGGTTGAAAAATCGGAAACAAAAATCCTGAAGAAGATTTATCCCAAAATAAAGAAGTACCTGATACCGGCAGGCGTTAAGGCGATAGAAGCACAGGGCACATTTGTCGATGAGCCGGATGTTGAATATACTCCTTATGCGACTCCGCTGATTGATGGAGGGGCCTGCGCGTATGTCAATTATGAAATGGATGGCACGATTACCTGTGGAATAGAAAAAGCCTGGAAAGACGGTGTGACCGGTTTCCGGAAACCCATCAGTTGCCATCTGTATCCGATACGCATAAAGCCTATGGAAACCGTAACGGCGGTGAACTACGACGTGTGGGATATCTGCAGCGATGCCTGCACGCTTGGAAAAAAACTGAAAGTACCGGTATACGTTTTTGTAAAAGATGCCCTGATTCGTAAATTCGGTGAAGACTTCTACGCAGCATTAGACGAGGCGGCCAAACAAACTTAAAGCCTTACTTTCAGGTAAATAGGACAGTGGTCGGAGTGCTTTACATCCATGAATATTTTCGCGTCAACCAGTTGTTGTTCCAGTTCTTTGGTGGCCGCGTGGTAATCAATGCGCCAGCCCTTATTGTTGTTGCGCGCATTTGCCCGAAAACTCCACCAGGAATACTCCTGTTTCTTGTCGGGATGAAAATGCCGGAAGGTGTCGATGAATCCGCTGTTAAGATAATTGGACATCCATTCGCGTTCCTCCGGTAAAAAGCCGGAGCTGTTCTTGTTGCCTACCGGGTCGTGAATGTCTATCGCCTGATGGCAGATATTGTAATCACCAGAAACGATGATTTTTTTCTTATCTTTTTTCAGTTCATGTATGTAGTTGTAGAAATCATTCAGGTAATCCATTTTTACAAGCTGCCGTTCATCCCCGCTGGAGCCGGATGGAAAGTAACTGTTCACCAAGGTGATATCCCCTATGTCCAGCCGCATCAGCCTTCCTTCGGAGTCGTAGCGATGTATGTTCATGCCTTTTACCACGTCCGAGTGTGTGCCCTTCACCAGTGCGCCGACTCCGCTGTACCCTTTTTTTTCTGCAGGAAACCAGTAATGGGTGTACCCGATTTCTTCAAACAGTTCTTTGGGAATGCTCAGTTCATCCGCTTTTATTTCCTGGAAGAGATATACATCATAATCCGTTTGTTTAATCCAGTCGACCAGGCCTTTGGATATGGCAGAGCGGATACCGTTTACATTGTATGATATAATTTCCAAGGTGTCCATTTTGATATAGTATTTATTTTCATCATTAATGACAAATCGCTAACTTCACCATTCATGCCGTTCGCAAAGACAAATATACTAATCCTTTTATTCTTGCTGTGTCTTTCTTCCAGAGGTCAGACATTCATAGAGGGTCAGGTGTTCGATGCTGCAACAAAAAACCCTGTCAGTTATGCCAATATCTATATTAAGGGCACCACCATCGGCACCACCACGAATGATACGGGCTATTTCCAGCTGAAGTTAAACAGTTTTCAGGACTCCGTTTCGGCAGCTTATCTGGGATATTATGAAAAATCACTTCCGTTAAAGAAGCAGGCCCGAAACCGTGTTAACTTTTACCTGCTGTCGTCTGAGAGTATGCTTGCAGAAGCGGTGATAGTGGCCAGCAAGGAGAGCCTGGAAGATTATCTGATCCGAAAGATTCTGGAGCATAAACCGAAAAACAACAAGGCAAACCTGCAGAACTATAGCTATGAGTTTTACAATAAGATTGAACTGGATATTAAGAACATGTCGGAAAAATTTAAAAACCGAAAGATGCTGAAACCATTTAAGTTTGTATTTAGCAACATCGACAGTACTTCCGAAGAGGAGCCATTCCTGCCGTTATTGTTGTCTGAAAATATATCAGATTTTTACTACACCACAGAGCTCAATAAAAAACGGGAGATTATCAAGGCTTCTAAAATGTCCGGTATGAATGATGCCAGTTTCAATGAATTCCTGAGTGCCACTTATCAGGATATCAATATCTATGAGAACGCATACACTATTCTGGCCAAGCAATTCATAAGCCCGATTGCCAGCTCGTGCAGGACTTTTTACAAGTACAAGGTGATTGATACGTTGGTGTCAGATAATGTGCTCCATTATAAGATGATGTTTGAGCCAAGGACGAAGGGGGATTATACTTTCTTTGGCAGTTTTATAGTTTCAGAAAATAATTATGCCATAAAAGATATTCAACTAAGGATGGCGCCGCATGTGAACATTAATTTTATAAAACGCATAGAGATAAATCAGCGGTTTGACTTTGTCGATAATCAGTTTTGGATGATAACCGATGACCATTTGTTGATTGACTTTGCACCCCTGAATAAAATCCCGGCAATCGTCACCCGAAAAAATGTGGTGTACAGGAATTTTAAAATTAATAACCCATATAATGATTCCATCATCAACGCTACGAAAGAACAGCTGGTGATAGATATGGAAGAAGTGAAGAAAGACCAGGCATACTGGGATACCTCCCGTTTTGTTCAGCTAACCAAAAATCAGGCGGCAGTTTACCATCTTATTGACACCATTAAAACCATCCCGGCATATAAGACATACATAGAAATCATCAATCTGATCTTAACGGGCTATTACAGGACAGGACCTGTAGAACTTGGCCCGATACTCAGTGTGATAAGTAATAATCAGCTGGAAGGATGGAGATTCAGGATGGGCCTTCAAACCAATAGCAGGATGTGTGATTGGGCAAAGGCATCGGGTTACTTTGCTTATGGTGTCCGGGATAAGAAAGTAAAAGGCGGAATAAGTGCGCAGTTCCTGCTGGATAAATCTCCCCGCCAGATTGTGAGTGCATCTTTTGTGAAAGATGTCAATAAAATAAGCCGCACAACGGATTTGTTATCTGCGGATAATTTACTTAATTTCATTATTCTTCGGAGAAGACCCGTTTTCAGGCTGATGTACCTGGAAGAGACAAAACTTGGATATGAAATAGAATATAAACAGGGGTTCTCGATGGGCCTGATAATGCAGAATAGAAAAATACAGCAGGGTACCATACCCTTCCGGTATGAGTATGCTAACAGAGAAAGAGGGGTGGATACGTTGGCCAGGTTAAATCAAAGTGAGCTGGTCTTTAAGGCACGGTTTGCATTTGGTGAAAAATATATCCGGAAATCCTCTTTGTTCAGAAGCGGTATCAATACCAGTAAGATTCCGGTATTGCAGCTGGAATACGTTTATGGTATGAGAGGATTTGCCGGCAGTCAGTTTAATTATCATAAGATCACCCTGGCTTTTTCAGATATCATTCCGGTGCGGACAGTCGGCCGTCTGGAAATTAAACTGCAGGCAGGTGCTGTGTTCGGACGGGTACCCTTCCTGTTGTCGGAAGTACACGACGGCAATCAAACCTTTGCCTTCAGTAATACTGCTTTTAATTTGATGAATGATTATGAGTTTTACAGTGACCGGTATTTTCAGTGGAACATTACACACCATTTTGAAGGCTTCTTTCTAAATAGGATTCCGGGGATACGGAAACTGAAACTGAGGGAAGTGATTCATACAAGAGGCGTTTGGGGAAATGTGTCTTCCCGCAACCAGGAGTTTAACCGTTTGAACAATTCATTTATAAAACCATTGGGAAAAGTGCCGTATATAGAAGTCGGATTCGGATTAGAGAATATTCTGAAATTCCTGCGATGGGATGTGATGTGGAGAGTAACACACCGGAATGAACCTAAAACCCATAACTGGATTATGACATTCGGTTTCCAGTTCAACTTATAATATAGTTTTCTGTTTTGTAACCATATTTAGCAATTCACCGGTTGCATAGTGCAGGGATATTTTATACATTTACATAAAATCCGTCCATTGTTTGTTCAAGATTGCATAGACACCTCCCTGCCATTTATCCGATTAACGGATAAAGCCGGTTATGCTGTAGACTTAATGCAGGAGTATAAAGTACCCGCATTAGCTGTTGTAAACGAGGGAGTGCTGATTGGTTCGATATCTGAAACTAAACTGCTGGAAGCCGATGACCTTTGTCTTATTGAAAGCCTCCGGGATGATTTGATCAGTGACAGTATCGTGGAGGGAACTCATCTTTTTGATGTTATCAAGAAGACCAGCGAACATTCCTCCTGCTTTATGCCGGTGATTAATTCGGAGAAAGAATATATTGGGATTACAACTCCTCAAAAAATATTAAATACCCTGGCCCTGCACTCTTCGTTTATGTCGGGCGGAGGAATCATTGTGCTGGAACTGGAAACAAAAGATTATTCCTTAACTGAAATATCCAAGATTGTAGAGTCCAATGGCGCTATGATATTGCATTGTATGGTCGCCACCTCCGTAAATCAGCATCAGATGCAGGTTTCATTGAAAGTCAATAAAAATGATCTGAAAGATATTCAGCTCACCTTTGAAAGATACCGCTATACCGTTCTGTCCGTTTTACATCAGTCAGAATATGAGATGCAGCTGAAGGAGCGCTATGACAGCCTCATGAGATACTTAGAGGTTTAGTTTCCTCTTTATAAGATTTTCTGCTTCCACCAGACAAATGGCTAATGTTGCACACAAGAATGGCAATAGCGGGAAGATATATCTGCATTCAAAATACCGGAACCCAAAGGTGATCACAAAGAATGTGCAAATGGTATATAGCGCTGTAATAAAATAGAGAGGAAGGTACCTGCGGCCCCAAAGTGGCAAAGCCAACAAAGATGTAAAGGTCAGCACATTTAACAGGTATAGCAGCGCTTTGAGGACAAACTTGTACCAGCAGCCTCTGTAGTCCCTTAATAACACCAGGTTGCTGGAATTGCTTTGGAAAATAACACTCTTGAAAAACAACAATGGAGTAGTCACGTAATACCGAAACCCTGCAACTTTCAAAAAGTTTGTTTTCAGCGCTGTAATCTTTTTTGTGGCGGTTTCTTCCAGGGAATCTTTTGAAAGGGCTGCATTACCGGCAGAGTATTTCTTTCGGTAAAATTCGTAAAGGCTATTGTATGCTGACCAAACGGCCGTCTCACTGTTGCCTAAATAAGCTTTCTCCGGTAAAACAGCAGTTAGGGAATCTATTAGATGTTCTTTTGTTACAGGTTCCTTGTTGACCAGATTCGAACGCATAAAGTTTGATATCCGTTCCGATGAAAAATCTGCAGGATTAGTCCAGCAGGCAATCCACTTTCTGAGATGCACGTTTGGAATTCCGTAGTCCATAGGGTCACCGTAGTATTTCTCCAGAAAGACAATATCTCCATCCGTTATCTTATAATTTCGAATTGTCCACGGAATGATCAGTATGGATGCACCGGTACCAAACAATAGAACAGGAAGGATTGCTCTTTTCAGGCTCCAGTCTTTAAAATAGAGTATGGCAAACAGACAGGAGAACAACAATAAAACAACAATAGGCCTGCACAATACCGCTAGTGCAAAAATGAATCCTGCCCACAAGAGGTTTTTACCACTCGGGTTCTGTTTGCACTTTGATAAGGCATAAAAGACAAAACAAACCAGAGAAATACTTAATGCTTCCGTGACGGTGTAATAAAGATACGAGACAATGGATGGGTTAAAGGCATAGATGAATGAGGCGAGCAGTGCAATCCTTGAATTTGCCGTGAAATTAAAGACAGCAAACAACAGTGCAATGGCAGACAGGCCAAAGATAAGAATCTGTGTAAAACGAATCCAGAAATAACTACCCTCCTCCCCGAAAAGCAGATAATGAACACCATAAAACATCGGATAAACAGGTGTTCTGCGGACAGCGTAATGTGATTTGGACGGGTCCACCGTGAACCCTTTTCCATTCAGGTAATTCTTTATCTGAGATACATACCAGATATTATCTATTGAATAGAGTGTATGTCCGTTAACGAGGCTGCCGCTGTTCTCCGTGATATTCCCCGGGTTATGTTTTTTTACGGAATACACATTCCATTCGTTGACACAGAACGCATAAACAACGACAGTAAAAAAATAAAAAAGGATATATTTTTTGCTTGGCATTTTACATTTTATAATAGACACGCTAAGGTGGTTAAAGATACGGTCACTTGTCCGATGTAGCGGGATAATAATGATTAAATATGCGTTTTAGGATATTTGAAATCTCGAATACGGTAATCCCCAGTAATCCGAATAAGAATGGAAATAACGGAAGGTTATAACGTGCCTCAAAATACCTTAAAACATAAATGATGGCGGTGAAATTTGCAACAATGAACAAGACGGCTAGCCAGTAAAAAGGGCTGTATTTCTTTTGAAGGATCAATACAGCCAGAATGGAAAGATAAGCAGCAACGGTGATGAGATATAAGATGGCTTTAAAGATCACTTTGATGAAGTTGCTGTCCGGATTGTCCAGGAAGGCCATAGAGTTGGAGTTGCTCTGGAAGACAATACTTTGAACGAATGACAGGGGTGTAATCAGGTAATAATCTATCACCGACTTATGGATGAAGTTACTTTTCAGGCGGTCTGATTTTTCTACAGCCCTCTTTTCATATTCCGCCAGCAGCTTTTTGTCCGGAACGGATGTCTTTATCTTGTAATAGTCGTAGAGTGCGGCAACGGCTTCTCGTACTTCTTCTTCCGAATTGCCTATAAAAGCACGGTGTGGCATGTTGCCGACATAGCTGTCGATGATCTCCTCTCTCTTTGTCGTGTCCCTTTCAATCGTCAGGCTGACCAGCATCTTGTTGGACAAGTCTTCCACGCTGTAATTGCAGGGGTTAATCCAGCAAGCCACCCAGCTTCTCAATTGTATATGGGGCATACCGTAATCCATCGGGTCACCGTAATATTTTTCTAAGAATACAAAATCACCGTTAGTCACCTTATAGTTGCGGATAGTCCAGGGTGCGAATAATACCAATGCTCCCAATGCAAAAAGGGAACCTTTCGCAAGGATATTTTTAATGTTGTACAGGTTAAAATGAAGGATGGCAAAGAAGCAGGTGAATACAAGAAAAACATTGCTCGGTCTGCACAACGCCGTTATGGCAAATGAGATTCCTGTTAGAAACCAGATCCACTTTTTACCGGGATGGATATAGCATAGGGAAAGCATAAAGATGAAAATGCAAACCAGCTCCGTGCTGATGGATTCGGCGTTCGTAAAGCTGGTTGCCATGGCAAATACCGGAAATAAGCCGTAAAACAGCGCAGAAAGAAGCGCTATCGTTTTGTTTCCGGTGAAATTATAAATGCCTGAAAACAGGGCCAGCACGGCAAGAGCAAGCAGGATGGTCTGTGAGAAACGGATGAAAAAAAAACTGTTCTCATCTCCGAACAGCCAGTAATGGAGGCCATAAAAAAGCGGATAGATCGGTGTCCGTCTGACTTCATACAGCGGCATCTTAACATCCACCGTAAATTTATGGTATTGAAGGTAATTCTTTACGTGATTGACGTACCAGTAATTATCAATGGAATACACGGTGCTGTTATGGACCAGGCTTCGCGCATTGGATTCCTTATTGGCCGGGTTTGTTTTTTTGATAAAATGAATGTTCACCTGTGTGACCAGGACAGTATAGGATATGGAAACGAAGAATAGTAGTAGAAAATATTTTTTTGGGATTGGATTCATTTTGTTCGTTATGGTTTATCTGCTCGTATTAATGTGACGGATGGTTCCAGTAATGGTAAACATTTATTTCCTCCACCGCCACAAAGCCAAAGTGCTCATACAGGTAGGATGCAGTAGCGTTGGCTTTCTGCGTGGAAACTCGCAGTTGTCTGAAGTTGTGCTTACACGCATGATATTCGGCGGCCTGCAGCAGCTTCTTGCCTATTCCCTTTCCTCTGGAAGATTCATCCACGGCAATCAGACCGATGTGCGCGGCTTCTCCGCGGAGCGCAACTGTAATAAAGCCCGCAATCTTATCCAATTCGGTCTTGTAGGTTAATGTGCAGTCGGCTAAAGTTTTATCAGCAGACCTGATTACCCATTCCGTATACAGCTTTTCGTAAGCACCCGAAGGAAAATGCGGGTCTGTTTTAAATCGTGAGTGCAGGCCGCTCTGGATACCAAGGGAAATTAATTCGTCATTGGCCTCATCACAAGAATATTCAGTGATGTGTTCGTCAATGATATCCGCATGGCTGATGGATTTTGCATAATTCACTTTAACGTCTACCGGAGCATTACAGTATTTTTCAATATCCGGTATAAGAACGCTTTCCGGAAATTCGAAGATATAAATCAAGTCGAAATTGCTGATTTCTTTAAAGAATGTCTCTGAATTAAAACAGCCGGGGTTGACTTTCCCGATATTGATATTGAAAAATGAAGAATCCCAGGCTAGTTTTTCTATCAACATAACATTGATTTACGATATGCAAGAAATATAAATGGCATTGAGCGGTATTGCAATATTACGAAATAAACAGAAGATAGTAACTTAAGTGGGAATATTATAATCATAGTAAATGTGGGTGGAAATGGAATCGGGGGTTTATAATTTTTTAGCTACTACCAGACAGCTGCCACCGAATGGTATCTTGCGTCCTTTCTGTATCCATTTCAATTCGCACTTCCATAATTTATCAATGATTTTACTCAAAAATCCATTGCGTACACTATGACTGCTTTTTAATTCGTTCAGCTCGGCTGGCTTTTTATAAAGACCTAATCTGCTTGGGAGTGACCGGAGCAGAAAAACAGGAAAGGGCAGCAATGAAAAGATATAAGTGGTATATACTAATGTAAAACCAATGTCTTTCAGCTTGTTTTCAATCTGAGACAGGGTGTACCTTCTGTAATGCCCGGCGTCAACGTCCTCTACCGACCATAAGAAGGAATAGGCCGGAACTGTCAAAAACACCATTCCGTCCGGCTGCAGGATTTGGTGTATGTTTTTTAAGAAAGCAGAATCATCTTCAATGTGTTCAACTACATCGAATAATCCAATCGACTCCATGGAGGAGGCTGGGAAACGGGCGTCCTCCAATGTTGAACAGATGATATGCTTCAGGTTTCTGTTCTTGGCGTTTACACAGCCTTTAACACCCGGATCCAATAAGGCGGTGGGTATGCCCGCATCTTCCAGTCCCTTTGCCACAAAGCCGTTTCCACCGCCAATATCGAAGAAAAACCGGTTGTTGTTATATTTCCGGACGACGTCTTTAATGCAGTCATTTCTGTGATTAAACCAGAAACTCAAGTCTTCTATCTGAAAATAGTTATCATTGCCCTTTTCAGGATAGGAAATGGCTGCTTTCTCTTTGGAGAAAAAGACGCCATCTTTCTCCACCAGTTCCGCCGTATAATCTTTAAATTCCATTTATTTAACGGTATTTTCTTTATAAGTTTAATTCTTTCTCGACAATGTAAATCGGCCTTTCTTTCACCCCTTCAAATGTCTTGCCGATATACAGGCCAAGAATACCCAGAATCAGGATGATTAACCCTCCTAAGAACCAAATGGAAATCATTATACTGGTATATCCGGGTACGGCTATCTGGTTGGTGAAATTCAGAATAAAATAGAAAAAACCCATTAGTAAGGAGAGGAAGGAGATAATAAAGCCTGTTTTGATAACGATACGTATGGGTTTGTCAGAATAAGCCAGCATGACGTCCAATGCCAGTTTAAACATCTTTGAAAAATTGTATCCGCTTTTGCCCGTTTGCCGTTCCTGGTGTTCAACATCCAGTGTGGCTTTGGCGAAACCAACCCATAAAACCATTGAAGGGAAAAACCGGATTGACTCTCTGAGTGAACAGACCGCATCAATCACCGACCTGCTGTAGATGCCGAAATTTGCAATGGTGTGGTCGATATGACTTCCCGTCAGGTAGCCAAGGGTTTTCCAAAAGAGCTTCGAGAACAATTTCTTGGTAAAATTATCTTTCCGTTCTATTCGTCTGGCAAGCACGATATCATAGCCTTCCAGGCTTTTTTTATATAGATTGGGTATTTCTGACGGAGCATCCTGAAAATCACAATCCATCACGACCACTTTGTCGCCTTTCGTATAGTCCAGCCCGGCGGTGATGGCGTAGTGCTGGCCGAAATTTCTGCTTAGTTTTACACCTTTCACGTTTGGATTTGCCGAACAGATTTCCTGAATCACAGCCCACGAGTTGTCCGGACTGAAATCGTCCACCAGTATGATTTCATATTCAGAAGCAATTGCTGAAATCTGTTTTTCTATTTCAGCCACAAATTGTTTGAGGTGCGATGCTGCATTGTAAATAGGCGAAACGATCGAAAGATACATAATGTAAAAATAGAATATTTTAATGAGTAACAAAAATAATCCCTTTTTTAGTGTTGTTATTTTCCTATTTAGAAGTCATTATATTCTGCCTCAAAGAACTATATTTGAGCAATCAATTCATGAAATCGCCTTGTGAACTGATTGCTCAACAATATGACAACTTATCTTTTCCCTTTTGCAACTGCCAATTTCAGGGTAAACATATTCTCTTGGAGTGATCTGCTGTTTGCACCGGCTTTTTTATATATTATTTACAGGTTGTGCGAGAATATATACAAAAAGAAATATGCGGATGTTTCCTATGGAAAATACTTTATGCTGGCGGTTAAAGTCAAGCTGGTTTGTATTGTCATGTACTGGGCGATTAATAAATTTTATTATAAAGGGGGTGACACCTATGTCTATTACTGGCATATACTTAAGATCAAACAGCTGCTTTTTGAAGACCCCGCAACAGCCTATAATATCCTGTTCAACAGTGAAGATTTTCAGACGATGTTGTATATGAGGGATTATTTTCTCAATTACGGCACCTATATCTATGACAAGAGTTCGTATATAGTAATTTTGGTAGGCTTTTTCCTAAGTTTCATATCCTTCTTCTCCTATATAAATATCTCAGCCATCATGGCGATGTTTGCGCTGTTGGGGTGCTGGCGAGTCTTTAAGATGTTCCGTGAAATGTATCCCCACCTGGAGCGGGAGATGGCGATTGCGACTTTATTTATCCCCTCCGTGATGTATTGGGCGTGTGGCATCATGAAAGATTCCATATGCATCGGGTTTCTGGGGGTGCTCACCTATGCCACTTATGAATTGTTCTTTAAACGAAAGAATATTTTTTTTAATATAATCTATATTGCCGTATGTGTCTGGGGCCTGGTTCAGATTAAAGCCTACATCATCCTTGCCTTTGCGCCTGCCTTGGCGGTATGGGTATTTGCCCGTTACAGATATACCATTAAGAGCCCGTTCATCAAAGCATTGGCAACCCCTGTCTTTATCGTTGTCGCAATGATAAGCGGCGTCGGGGTTTTAACCTTAATGGGGAGTGTCGCTGAAAAATATGCGTTTGAGAATATGATGCGGACGGCACAGGACACCCAGAACTGGCTCGTGTTTTCTTCTCAGATGTCCGGCAGTACATCCTATTATAATTTGGGTAATGTGGAGTATACCACTTCGGGAATGTTAAAGCTTTTCCCTAAGGCAGTCAACGTGTCACTGTTCAGGCCATATATCTGGGAAGCGAAGAAACCGATGCTTATTCCTGCAGCGATAGAGGGAATCTTTACCTTTTTCCTGACGGTCAGGCTCCTGTTCCGGGCAGGGTTCCTGAATTTCTTTAAGATGATTGCGTCCAATCCGGAGGTGCAGTTTTGCCTGGTATTTTCCATCATTTTTGCCTTTGCAGTCGGATTTACCAGCTATAATTTCGGTGCATTGGCAAGATATAAGATTCCGCTGATGCCTTTTTATTATATCGCCTTGTTCATATTGTCCGATTCGCAAAAAAAAGAGGCCGCTCTGCAGGTAAAAAATTAACAAGATATCCTTATCTTCGCAAGCCTGAATTTTGAGGTATCACAGAAAAACCAGAGCATTTAAGGGTTTATGGTATAATACCCCGATAATCGTTAGATGCACAAAGCCTGATTTGAAAATAATTAATTTTAAAAAATGAATATAGCAGTTGTAGGCACCGGATATGTAGGATTGGTTACAGGAACCTGTTTGTCAGAAACCGGGAATAATGTTATTTGTGTTGATATTGACCAAAATAAGGTAGCTAAGTTAAAATCCGGACAGATTCCTATTTTCGAACCCGGACTGGATATTTTATTTCAACGTAACATCAAGGAAGGCAGACTCCATTTCACCACCAATCTGGAAGAAGCGATTGAGCATGCCAAACTGATTTTTCTGGCATTGCCCACTCCTCCCGGAGGTGATGGTTCTGCAGATTTATCCTTTGTGTTGGGCGTAGCTGAACAGCTGGGTAAAATCATGAAGGAATACAAAGTGATAATCAATAAAAGCACGGTTCCGGTCGGTACTGCTGAAAAAACAAAGAATGCCGTTGCCAAAAATGCGAAGGTGGAGTTTGATGTGGTATCCAATCCCGAGTTTCTACGCGAAGGGGTTGCCGTGGATGATTTCATGAAGCCGGACAGAGTGGTGGTGGGAACCACTTCGGAAAGAGCCCGCAAATTAATGGAAGAACTGTATCGCCCGTTTGTCCGACAGGGCAACCCGATTATCTTCATGGATGAACGGAGTTCGGAAATGACGAAATATGCAGCCAATTCCTACCTGGCGGCTCGTATTTCTTTTATGAATGAACTGGCGAATCTTTGCGAACTCACCGGAGCAGACGTTGAAACCGTCCGCCAGGGAATGGGTACCGATAACAGAATTGGCAAGCGTTTCCTGTTCCCGGGTATCGGCTATGGCGGCAGCTGCTTTCCAAAAGATGTGCAGGCACTGGCAAAGACGGCAGAAGAAAACAATTATGACTTCAAGATTCTGAAGGCGGTGATGAAGGTGAATGAAATCCAGAAACATATACTGGTTGAAAAAATCATTAACCATTACGGCCATGATTTGTCCGGTAAAAAGATTGCAGTATGGGGATTGGCGTTTAAGCCCAATACGGATGATATCCGGGAGGCTCCATCCCTCTATATCATTGAAGACTTGCTGAATGCCGGTGCGGAGATTATCGCGTATGACCCGGAGGGGATGCCGAATGTGCAGCAATATTTCTCATCGCTCCCGGAAGATAAGAAAGCAAGGCTGCATTTTGTTGACGGCTATTACAAGGCACTGGAAGGCGCCGACTTTCTGGCTATTTTAACCGAGTGGACAGAATTCAGGACACCGGATTTCGAACGGGTAAAATCCTTATTAAAAGAAGCGGTCATCTTTGATGGCAGGAACCTGTACGACCTGGATGTGGTGAAGGAAGCAGGATTTTATTACAACAGTATCGGAAGAAAAACGATTACGGCACAGCAATTATAAAAACAATAAAAATACAGGTATCAATGTCAACGGAGGATAAAAAAAGAGTACTGATTACGGGAGCTGCCGGTTTTCTGGGGTCCCATCTGTGTGATCGGTTTATTAAAGAAGGATATCATGTTATCGGCATGGATAACCTGATTACAGGAAATATAAAAAATATTGATCATCTATTTCCGCTCCAGTATTTTGAATACTATCACCACGATGTAAGCAGATTTGTGCATGTGCCCGGCAAACTGGATTATATCCTGCATTTTGCATCGCCGGCATCTCCGATCGATTACCTGAAAATGCCCATCCAGACATTGAAGGTAGGTTCTCTGGGAACACATCATTTATTGGGCCTGGCGAAAGAAAAAAAGGCGAGAATGCTCATCGCTTCCACCTCCGAGGTGTACGGTGATCCTACCGTTCATCCGCAGCCGGAAGAGTACTGGGGTAATGTAAATCCCGTCGGTCCGCGCGGAGTATATGACGAAGCCAAACGTTTTCAGGAAGCGATTACCATGGCCTATCACAACTTCCACGGAGTGGAAACAAGAATAGTTCGTATTTTCAACACCTACGGTCCGAGAATGCGGCTGGATGACGGCCGTGCATTGCCGGCATTCATGAGTCAGGCACTGAACGGAGAGGATATTACGGTATTCGGAGACGGCTCACAAACCCGTTCCTTTTGTTATGTAGATGATCTGGTGGAAGGGATATACAGACTTTTGCTGAGCGATTACCATTTGCCTGTAAACATCGGCAATCCGCAGGAAATAACCCTGCTGCAATTTGCCGAAGAAATCATAAAACTGGTAGATACCCAATCAAAAATCGTCTACCTGCCGCTGCCTACCGATGATCCGAAACAGCGCAGGCCGGACATTACGAAAGCAAGGAATATCCTGGACTGGGAACCAAAAGTGGAAAGAAGCGAAGGCTTGAAAATAACACTCGACTATTTTAAGAAGGAATTGGGAAAATAGTTACTTAAACCAACCTGCGTATTTCACGTAGTTAGTGGCAATGCGCTCGTTCTGGTCTTTAAACGTATCCGCCTCCAGTTGTTTTACCTTTTTTGCCGGCACGCCGGCGTAAATGCTGCCTGCTTCCACCCTTGTATTTTCCAGTACTACGGCACCAGCTGCAATGAGGGCGTTGGCTTCGATATAACAGTTGTCCATTACGATGGCACCCATTCCTATCAGCACATTGTCTTCAATGGTGCAGCCATGCACCAGGGCGCTGTGCCCGATGGAAACATTGTTTCCGATAACTGTCTTCGTTTTCTCATACGTACAGTGTATAACGGCATTGTCCTGAATGTTGACCTTATTGCCGATCCGGATGGAATTGACATCTCCCCGGACGACGGCATTGAACCAAATGCTGCAGTCATCGCCTGTTTCCACATCACCGACAATCGTGGCGTTGGGTGCCAGATAGTTATTATTTCCAAATTTGGGCGTGTATCCTCTGCAGTCTAAAATTAATGCCATGGCAATTCCGTTCTATTTTGTAAATTTCGGAAATGAAGATATCAATAAAAAGCAGAAAAGTAAAAACGCTTGCCGCAATTTTGCTGCTGGTTACCCCGCTGCTTTTTACCTCCTGTGTTTCCGCCAAGGCAAAAAAATGCAATTGCCCCACCTTTGGGGATGCTAAAAAGCATTAATTTCTCGGGCTGATTTTGGTTCAGAAACATATAATAGATTTAGAAAAACACTACAAGATGCAATCAGTAAAATTAACAAAAGCAGCACGGAACGAGATAAAGCTGAAATCAATAATGATGGACTTGCTGGTGTTCAACCTGAAAAACAACAACAAGAACAACGACAAGAAGGAAGAACCATCGAACAAGCAGAATCCGACCTTAAAAGAGCAAAAGCCTAGTTAAAGGCATTAGAGCAAAAGCAGTCTAAACTAAATGCACAGTTAGAAAAGAATCTCAAAGAGAATCAGCTTGATTTATTGAAGGGCGCAAAGCCACAGGCAATGTTTGACGACAAGGCAGAACAGCAGAAAATTGACGATGAAACCAAAAAAGAGATTGAAGATAAGCGCAAACAGGTTAACGACTTAGAATCAGAGGCAGAAAGATTAACCAATGAGCAAAATCAATTTAACATATTTGAACCGCAAACAGATTATGAAGAAGGGCAAAAAATACACAAAACCCAAACAGAAGGAGATGTTATATCCTATCTGTCAGAAACCTCCGATGACTACCCAACAGGACTACGTGGAATACAACGGCAAGAAGATATACCTAAACTCAATGACAGTATCGTAAGAAATGTATGGAGGAAATTAAAAAACTTACAATTCTCATCACCAACAAGGGTAAAAAGCCACGCTGACGTTGCTGAAATAATGAAATTGCTTGAAAATAAATCAGTAGAGCATTCATTCGCAGTTCATATAGATAAAAACGGGAAAAGCTACATACAGTTTTTATCTATTGGAGGATTAACTGGTACTGTAATAGATACAAGGCTGATTAATTTAGGTGCAGTAAAATTTAAGTCAAAAAAAATATACTTAGTACACAACCATCCGTCAGGAAACCTTAATCCAAGTAATCAGGACTTAGCCATAACGGAAAGAATCAGACAGGCGTTTGCCGATATTGATATAGAAGTGGAACACGTTATTATGGACACGTATAAAAAACAATATACTGTCATACGTAAATATAACGCAGTAAATACATACGAAAGAGGCGAGTATGACAATACAAAAAAAACGACAGCATACATATTAGACGAACAAAAACTATTAGAAAAACCTGTTACCAAAATAAGTAATCTGCAAGATTGCATACATGCAATACAGCAGTTTCGTTTTTCAGCATTCCCTAAAAACGCAGTTCTTATATTAAATAACAGTAATTATATTATTGGAAATTATGTTTTTGAAGATGGCATTGATTATGAAAAACTATTAAATTTCATTGGAGATACCGGTACTGCCACATCTGTTATTCTTTATGGAAACAATAAAGACAGCGAAATGGTAAGGTTTGTTCAGGAAAAACTGAAACGGCTTGATATTACCCTATTGGATTATGTTATAGTTCCAAGCAATAATGATGTTGTTTCAGGTTTTTACGGGTCAATGAAGCGAGAGAATTTATTAAATGAAACGCAAGAAAGGTACGGAACAAACAATATAGAACAAAAGGGTGGTGTAAAATTTCAATCTGCTGGAACAAAACCCAACATCAAAACCATATCCAAAAAGGCGTTTGACAAACTTATTAACCGACTGAAAAAGGCATTCCCAAATGTGAAGGTGTTTCAGGATGAATCCACGCTGAAAGAAAAGTTGAAGGAGTTTGGGGTGATTACAAATGTGACAAATAAATCAATTCCTGAACGAATAGTTAAAACAGTATCTGAAGCACAAATAGCTATAAAACCACTTATCGGTAAGCCTATAACCAACAAAGTATTTGGTATTACGGCTACTATTTCTGGGAAGACTATTGGAAAACTGGGTAGTGATGTTGCAACAAAACAATCTGTTAACCCACGGTTACATGCTTTGGCAGTTGCCAATATAGACAAGTTGTTTGAAAATGCAGAACTACATACCACAGAAGCAGACAGAAAAGAACGAAGTGATATAAATCAGTTTCATAAATTTGGAATACTGTTATATGACACCGAAACAAAGCAATATTATCCTGTAAAAATTACAGCAAAGGAATACATTAATCTCGTTGACGGGACAAGAATATATAGTGTAGAAGCGGTAGATATAGAAAAACAGAAATCCGCAGGGCTATTGGAAAGCTCACCCGAAGGCATTCAGTCCCCGTTTGCGGATTTCTATACAAAATTAGCAAATCTTGCTGAAAATGCAAATAAAGATGAAGCAAGATTTATGGCTTTCGGCAAAAGAAAGGCTTTTGGTGGCAATAGTGGGTATGTCGGATATTCAATGAGCAAAAGAGCAGAACAAGCCTACCAAGACGGAAAACTAACATATTCAAAACTTCCTGTATGGGCTAAACGACTGGTAGATGCAGCAATGGTATCAACAGACGAATGGCATCATACATCTTCCTATGGAAATAAAACACCTTTTTATAGCATTAGCCAATTTGATATACTTTCAGATGCAGAGAAACAGCAGTTAGATGTTCATGATTGGGATAGTATTGAAGATTTTAATAAAGTACCCAAAAGTGTTGTTAAGGCATTTGATGTAAAGTCAAAAGAAGAATTAAAGAAGAAAAATGATACCAAACGGGTTAGGCAGACAAAAATAGACCAGGCACTCAAAGAACTTAATGATTTTAAGTCGCAATTCAAGAGGTTTAACAGACAGTCAGAAACACCTGAATATGGATATGTTGAAATTTCCGAAATGAATGGTAAGTATGGTTGGTTTGATTCTTCTAAAGGTTCTTACAAACTTCCAGAATACCATAGTGGCATTGACTATGAAACATCAGAAAACAAGGACAAGGCAAGAGAATTAGAAAACGCATTAAATGATGCAAAATATCGTTCATTTTATGAGTTAGAATTAAGAGAAATTGGTCTTACAAATGAACAGATAAGCGAATTACATAAAACAGGATTGATTACAGGTGAAATAATGCCTGACAGTTTTTATAAAATTATAAGGAAAAACAAAGACCTGATAATTGAACAACTTGATGAACTAAAAAACCTACCCAAGTATAACGACAAATTTAATCCATCACTCAACAGAAGTAAAGAAAGTTTCCTTACAGAAAAAGAAAAACAAGAAAGGCAAAACAGGCATTCAGCTATATCCGAAAATATTGGTAATATTTATGGAGATAACTACGAAAGAAGATATGAGCATCAAAGAGTTGACGATGAATATAGAAAAATATCAGAAGAAAGACATACGGAAGCAGAAAAAGAATACATAAATTCCGATAAGGTAAAACAAGATGAAATTAAGTTTAATAATGACAAGAACAAGGCAACATCAATCAGACAAAATATTGAACAATTATTGAACGATAATAATATTACAGATTCCGATAAAATCCAATTCCTCCGCACCAAAGATGGCACGATTTACGGTGCTAAATTCCCTGACGGCAGTATCTACATCTCCCCTGACAATCTTAACGCAAACACGCCTATTCACGAATTTGGTCACATTTGGGAACAGGCATTCGGCGCACGTTTCAAGGCAGGTGTGGAAATACTCAAACAGTCTGCAAAAGGACGTGCCTTAATCGAACAGGTGCGCAACAATCCGTTCTACAAGAACATGACACAAGAGCAGATTGAACGGGAAGCGTTGGTGGTGGCAATAGGCAACAAAGGCGAACAGTTGTTCGGTGCATCCAACTATGAGAAGCTAAAACAATGGATAAGCGATTTATTCAAGGCGATTAAGGAGAAATTAGGATTTAAGCAAAACCTGACGGCAGATGAAACCTTAGAAAACTTCACCAAAGGCGTTGTAGGAGAATTACTGGGCGGTAAGGTGCTGAATGAGGATATTGGAAAAGCGACAAAAGAACAGGATAACCATACGGCATTGATGGCAGAATACGCCACCGAAAGCGACTTTGAACGAAATAGAGATGGAAGTATAAAAAAGGACGAAACAGGCGCACCTATTTTAACCGAAAAAGCGAAAAAGGAAATAGCCGAAGAATACGATGAAATAGAAAAGCGTTATGATGGCAAAGCACCCAACGGAAAGACATCAAAACTTACCAAAGAACAATGGATTCAGGTACGAACCAGTAGGTTTAAGAATTGGTTTGGGGATTGGGAAGGCGACGCAAAAAATAAAGTATCAAGAGATAAAATTGAAAAACTTTTAAAGTCAGATAGGGACACCTCCAAAGGCATTCAAAGAGAGACGATTGGAAAAGTAACCACCGAACAAGCAAAAATATTGAAGGACACTTTAGGTATTGATGTAAGTGGATATGAACATACCATTGATAAGGGAGAAATAAACCATACCATCAATGAGCATGGTAACGAAAAAACAGAAGCACAGAGAGGACAAATAGCCGTTACGGAAAATGATTTTAGTCTTATTCCTGAAATATTAAATACCCCTGATAAAATAGAATACATTGGTAAAAATAAAATAGGTAGAGATGTAATAAAGTACACAAAACGTTTTAATGGTAAAACATTGTTATTTGAAGCGGTTTTAACAGGGAAGAAAGAACTGCAATTTAGCAGTATGTATAAACAAAAAAGTGTGGGCGAGAAGTTGCATAACACCACCGCTCGTACGTCCGAAACGCTCCCACAATACAAAGATAAACAAAATTTAGGTAACACGGTATCAAAAGTAATAGACGAAAACGGAGAGCCGTTGGTGGTGCATCATGGTACAAATAGAGAATTTAATAATTTTTATGATTCAGAAAACGGAATATATTTTTCTGATAAAAAGAGAGTTGCGGAAGAATATACATATCATATTGGATTGGCTAATATAAAGAGTAAAACGCCAAACATAATACCTGTTTTTCTTAATATTAGGAATCCAAAAGAAATTGATGCGTTAGGTAAGAAATATAATAATATTCCAGTTCCTTACCAACAATGGGAAAGAGTTGTTTACGGAAGATTGCCAAAGAATGCACAGTCAGTAGAATCTGTTTTTTTATATTATAACGAAAAAGGATACGATGGAGTTATAGTAAAAGATGTGATTGATTCTATTTGGAAAGATTCTACTGACAAATCTAAGGTTATAGTTGCACAAAACCCCAACCAAATCAAATCCGCCACCTCCAATACAGGAAGTTTCAGCAACGAAACAAATGATATTCGATTCAAATTCGATTCCACCACCATAAAAGATGATGTGCGTGAAATGAAAGCTGCCGGAACAAAACCCAACATCAAAACCATATCCAAAAAGGCGTTTGACGGACTTATTAACCGACTGAAAAAGGCATTCCCAAATGTGAAGGTGTTTCAGGATGAATCCACGCTGAAAGCAAAGTTGAAGGAGTTTGGGATGGATATGACTGATTTTATGGCTTCGTATAAAAAACTTGCAAGTCAATACGATTTTTTATTCAACGGCAAATCGGTTGCAAACCTTACTGGTAAAGAGTTTGAAGCAAAAGAGGGGGTTACGCTAAAACAGCAGGTTAATCACTTCTTTAATTCCATTGGAAATATAACTCAATCTGTTTTTGGTGAGGTTGTTTTAGATAACAGGGTATATAAGGATGATAGCGCACACGGTCAAGGTAGAGAAAAAATAGCTACATATAATGCACTCCCTGCCATTCTTGAAAATGGTATGGATATACTACCAATGGCAGAACACAAAAAAGGTGTTAGAAGTGGGATGGTTGGTGCGCCAATAACTATTGATGGTAAAGAATATATTGCAGTAGCAGTAGTAAGAGAGATAAATGACAATTCTGGTAGAAAGCGGTTATATGTACACGAAGTCACTTTAAAAGAAAAACTCCTTGAAAGCAGTTCTAATCCGGTTGGCAATAAAGCCAATACAACAGCCACTAATCAAGGAGAGATTGCAAAAGTATTAAATAATATCGTATTAGCAAAGAAAAACCCGTTAAATTTTCTTTCTGTATGGCATGGTTCACCTTATAATTTTGACAAGTTCAGCACGGATAAAATAGGCACAGGTGAAGGCGCACAAGTATTTGGTTGGGGATTATATTTTACGGATTTGGAGAGTATTGCGAGGGGTCATGTAAATAAACTTTATGATAAATCAAAATTAGAGGATATAAATAAGCGTTTATCTGAAATATCAAAAGAATTAGAGAAATATCAAGCAGGAGAATATGGTAAATACAACTCCCCTATTGGCTATGAATTGAAAAAAGAATACGATGAATTAATAAATTCAAGGCAAGAAGAAATTAGAAAAGGTAAGACAATTTACAAAGTATCTCTCCATAAAAATAAAACACCTGACCAATATATTTGGTTAGATTGGGATAAGCCATTAAGCAGAGAACAAGTATCAAAATTAACAACAGCGTTAAAAGGGGAAATAGTAACACCACACGGCAAAACAAGTATAAGGGTAAATATAGGTGGTGGAGATTTTAAGTTAATAGACACAAGAAAAGGTGCTGAAACATATAATCAATTATCAAGACTTCTTGGTGGCGACAAAGCGACATCTGAATTTCTTTTAAAGAATGGAATAGACGGAGTAAAATACCCTGTTGAAAGTATATCAAGAGGCGCAACAAGCGACAACACAAGAGGATTTAATTATGTTGTATTTGACGAAAACGCAGTAGAAATTGAAGATAAAATCCAATTCCTCCGCACCAAAGACGGCACTATTTACGGTGCTAAATTCCCTGACGGCAGTATCTACATCTCTCCTGACAATCTTAACGCAAACACGCCTATTCACGAATTTGGACACATTTGGGAACAGGCATTCGGCGCACGTTTCAAGGCAGGTGTCGAAATACTCAAACAGTCTGCAAAAGGACGTGCCTTAATCGAACAGGTGCGCAACAATCCGTTCTACAAGAACATGACACAAGAGCAGATTGAACGGGAAGCATTGGTGGTGGCAATAGGTAATAAAGGTGAGCAGTTGTTCGGTGCATCCAATTATGAGAAGCTGAAACAATGGATAAGCGATTTGTTCAATGCGATTAAGGAGAAATTAGGATTTAAGCAAAACCTGACGGCAGATGAAACCTTAGAAAACTTCACCAAAGGCGTTGTAGGAGAATTACTGGGCGGTAAGGTGCTGAATGAGGATATTGGAAAAAATGTTTTAAATTTGTTAAATGATAAAAATGAAATTAACTATGGAGAACTCACAAAACAAACAGATAGAATTCTCAACAGAACTTCCTACATTGACCGGCTATCATTGGAAGAAGAACAAGGTCGCAGGCGAGGAGGCAGAACGGCAGTTGAAGCAACCCTACTCATTAGAGCAGATACGCAAGCAGGCAGAGGAAGACAGGAAGATAATATCCGCTCGGAAGTAATTTCCAATCAGGAAAAAATATTATCTGATTATGCAGATAAAAATAATCTGTGGGTTGACGAAAACAAGGTTGCGATAGAGGCAGCTGAACAATTACCATCAGGATATGAAAGCAATGTTTATGTTAGTGCCGACGGAAAAACTGTTACCAAGTTTGTAAGCTACCGTATATTAGACAACACTCCGCAAAGTTTCCTTGATAACAGGATAGCTTTAAATAATTTTATACTTAACGGCTCAAACACAGAATACACACTAAAAGGATTTGCCCGAAATTCGGAAACAGGACAGTTCCAGTTTGTAGTTGAACAGCCTTATGTGCAAGGCAAACTTGTAGATTTTAATAATAAAGAACAGAAAGAAGCATTTGATGAAGAAATGCAAAAAAGAGGGTTTCAGGAACTTGCCTATGGTGTATATACAAACAAAGACTATGTGTTGTACGATGTGAAAAATGGGAACGTAAAAATAACACCGGAAGGTAATTATAGGTTTATAGATATTGCAACCACATTAAACGACAGAAAAACAAATGGCAATAGGGAATATGGTGATGGAGGTGTAATCACAACAGGAGTTCAGTTTGACACATCAGACAAAAAAACAGGAGTTGACTTCAAATTCGATTCCACCACCATAAAAGATGATGTGCGTGAGATGAAAGCTGCCGGATTAAGCGAGGATAGAATACGTGAAGTCCTATCACTTTCAGGAAACACACAGGAGGAGATTGATAAGGCATTATCAGGAGAAGGAGAGGTATTTGGTATCAAAAAGGCGATGGCAGGTGAGGAGTTTATACAAAGCCACCCATTATCAAAAATGAGTGACAAAGAGGTCTATGAAGCATCCATTATCACGGAAGCAAAAAGAAGAACAGAGAGACTGTATAAAAGCGGCAATAGTATAGATAAATGTGGGCGAGTTTATGCATTCTGAAAAACAGAACCCCTACTCTAACGTCCGAAACGAACTCCCACAGTATATAGTTATTCAAATTTTTTCAATAAAAAAATAGAGGCTTATTTTACCATGAGGAGGCACTAAGGCTTAATAAAGGGTTTACCAAAACAGAGAAACTAAAAACAGGAGGTACCGAAGAAATAGAAAAAGGTCAGCCATTTCATTTATCAGTTCTTAATGCCGATACGAATAGTTCGCTAACCCTTTCCGATACAAAGTTATAACAATTATAAGAAATGCTTGGCGGAAAATCGACTGACCTGTCAAAAGACAACCCAAGCCGCACACCAAGCATTTCAGTTGTAAATTCACTCAACATTTGTTTCTGATATAGAATTATACGAAACAAAAAATGTGGGCGAACAGTTGAATAAATCCACCGCTCGTACGTCCGAAACGCTCCCACAATACAAAGATAAACAAAGAATGGAATTATGAGATGGATGATTTTTTTACTGTTTTTACCTTAAATCCTTCCGCCAAGGCAAAAAAATGCAATTGCCCCACCTTTGGCGATACAAAAAAACATTAATTCCTCGAACCGATATAGATACCGATCAGAATCGTAAACAACCCGAAAAAGTGGATGGGAAGGATGCGCTCCTTGTCCAGCAAGCCCACCAGCACAGATACCAGCGGAATCAGATAAGTGGTCATGGTTGCAAACAGGGCGGATGTCCGCTGGGTGAGGATGTTAAAGAAAACCTGTGCATAGGCAGTACCGAATATGCCGAGTACCAGCAAATATTTTAAACTGCTCCAGGCTGGAATTGGATGCTGGCCGACTTCGTGAAACGCTCCGGAGAAATACAGATAAGCCAGGGTAAGCGGCGCTACAAAACTATATTGCAACAGGGCGATCACCACCGGATTTTCTCTCTGAAAATGAGCTTTAAATATATTCGCATTGAGGCCGTAACAGATGGTAGCGATCAATGGCATCAGAATATACGGATTCAGCTGGGTGATACTTTTTTGCTTGGATAAGACGATGATCAATGCTCCCGCAAACCCGATAATGACACCGATGATTTTATTATTGGTCAGCTGAATGCCGAAAAACATACTGCCGATGAGCAAGGCAAACAAAGGCGTGGTGGAGTTCATGATGCCAGTCAGCCCGCTGTCGATTTTTGTCTCGGCCGTGCAAAACAACACCGCCGGAATCAGGTTGCCAAACAGTCCCAGCAGGGGAATATATTTCCATTTCGCAAGCGGAACCCGCAGCTTCTTAAAATGAATGACCATCAAGGGTATCAGTGCTAAGAATGCAATACTCATGCGGAAAGCAGCTACCTGCAACGGCTCAAATACATCCAATCCTCTTTTAATAAAGAAAAAGGAAAATCCCCAGATAACGGATAATCCGGTGAACATCATCCAATCGCCTGCCTGTATCTTTCTGGTTTGTTGCATAGAGAGCACAAAGGTAAAATTAATTTAGAGGAACAACGGGTCGCAGCGTTCTTTTGTTCATTAGCTTATGATTAATTTGGCAGAGTATTTGTATCTTTCATCGTATGAAAAAAATAGCAGGATTATTGCTCTTTGCAGGAATGGGGTATGGTGTCCTTGCCCAGGAAATTCCGGTAGTCAAACTGGAGGAATTGAAGAAAGTGTACTCCCGCCCGAATGATACCACCTATGTCGTCAATTTCTTCGCCACCTGGTGCGGCCCCTGCATGATGGAGATTCCTGTGCTGAACAAATTCAGGGAGGATACCAAAGACACCAAAGTACAGCTGATTATGGTGAGTCTGGATAATTCCAGATCGCTTAAGAAATTACCTGCGCTTATAAAGAAATTAAAGATTAAGGCACCGGTTTACTTGTTGAATGAGTCTGCCGATTATTCCTGGCTGTCCTATATAGACAAACGCTGGCAAGGCAGCATTCCGGCTACCATGATAATCAATGTGAATCGGAATAAAAAGGCATTTTTTGAAACGCCGCTTGAAGAGGGACAACTGCAGTTTTATCTGAAGAAACTGGGTTTGTGACATTTAGCCCAATAATTTTTTACGGTTTACTCCAGCTGCTTATTTGTAAATAGTACCTTTGTTTTAGCTGTTATGACCATTTTTGAACGCGTTTTAGGCGGAAATATCTTTTACGACTTCTGGAAGCAACTCCAGCAGTATCTCTTTTCCGAAGGGCGGTTCATACAGCTCATCACGCTGCAGCCGATAGAAATCTACAAGACGGAAACGGAACTGGAGATGGACTCGGCTAAAGTCAGACTATCCATCAAGAGTACCGTGGAGAACATGATGCAGCGCAGGATAGAGCGTACACTCAGCCTGCTGACGTTAAACCTGTATAATAAACCCAAAGATGCACTGGCCTATGATTTTGATATTCTCATCAAGGCGGATATGGCTTATCAGGAAGTGTCCAAATTCTTTAATCATCATTTTGCCCATCAGACCTACACGATAGAAGAAGAGAAATATTACCTGTTTATAAAAGAATTTCAGTTCGCCAATCAGGGTACCAAGGCTGTCGTCAGGATGCCTTTTGTGCTGGAGTCAAAGAGATGGTTTCTGAAAAGAACGATAGAAGGCACTTCCATCTTCAAAGGCTCTATCAATTTTCAGCATCCGAAATACGTGCTGAAAACACGCAACCTGGATTATGAACTCGAAACGGAAAGTTATATTCTTAAATTGATTGACAGCTTCTATCACATAAAGCTGGTGGAGTTCTTAAGCGGGTTCCTGCAGTATAATTTTAAGGAAGAATTATTCCACGCCAAGGTAGAGGCGCAGCTGCAGATTAACTCCCTGCAAAGCCAGTCCAATTGGATCAGCGGGGTTATTAATGATCTGGACCTGGAACGCATCACCATTGAAGACGAAGGAATCCATGCCGTATTTTTAGCGGAAGGGAAATTGCACCTGATGCGATAAGGATAATAGTAACTGCCCAATAGGAGAAATGAGCGGAAAAAACTAAATTTGCAGGCACAGATTTAATGCCAATAAAAATTCCCGTTTCAATATGTACACCACCCCTTTGCATCTTACACCCGTTGAAAATAAACGATTTTTGATTACCGGCGGAGCCGGATTCATCGGCTCCAATATCACCGAGTATCTGCTGAATCATGGTGCAAAAGTGCGGATATTGGATAATCTGGCGACCGGCAATATGAATAATCTGACTGCATTCCGGAATCATCCGGGTTTTGAGTTCCTGGAAGGAGACCTCCGGAATGTGAAAGATTGTGCGGATGCGGTCAAAGATGTCGATGCGGTTTGCCATCAGGCGGCTATTGGCTCCGTTCCACGCTCCATAAAAGACCCGGTTACAACCAATGACGTCAATGTCGGTGGATTTGTGAACATGCTTACTGCTGCCAAAGATGCCGGTATTCGCCGCTTTGTATATGCTTCCTCCTCTTCTGTCTACGGCGATGAGCCTAATTTGCCCAAAAAAGAAGAAAAAACCGGCAATCCGCTCTCTCCGTATGCCGTCACAAAATTTACCAATGAGGTGTATGCAGGTGTCTTTTCACGCTGCTACCCTTTGGAAATGATGGGATTACGTTACTTTAATGTATTCGGTCCCAAACAAGACCCGTATGGTGAGTACGCTGCTGTGATGCCGCTCTTTATCAAGGCGGTGCTGGGTGACGATGCACCCCATATCAACGGGGATGGTGAGCAGACACGGGATTTTACTTTTGTTCATAATGCCGTTCAGGCAAATATATTGGCATTGACCACCACAAATGAAGCTGCCTTTAACCAGGCGTACAATGTGGCATTCGGACAGCGGTTTACGGTCAATCAGATGTTTGAGGCGATACGGGATTATTTAGGCAAAGACATACAGGCCGTCCATCGGGAGCCCAGAGCCGGTGATATCAGAGACTCCTTAGCCGATATATCCAAGGCGCAGGATTTATTGGGATATGCCCCAAAATATTCGTTTGGACAAGGTTTGCCGCTGACGATAGAATATTTCAAAAAGGTATTCGCAGGATAAAAATCAGGGCGGTCGACTTAAAAAATGTGAAAAATACACGAATCGCCCTAAATTAAATCGTATAACAACACGGTAAAAGGCGCTTTTGTTCGTTAAATCTGTATCTTTGTTCCTCTTTTTAAACTACTCTTTTTGAACAAGAGCCTAAAAATATTTTGTCTGTTGATAACCATGCACTTGGGTAATAAATTGATTTTCTCACAGGAGAATGAGTTTGGCGGCTGGGCGGGAACTTCGGTTTACCTCGGGGATTTAAATCCGACGATGTCGTTTAAGAATGCGCGTTGGGCAACCGGTATATTTTACAGATACAATCTAAACAACAGAATGGCCTTCAGGGCGCAGATGAATTATGGGTTCTTGGATGCTGCTGACAGAAGGATTAAGGGCTTCCCCTATCTGCAGGCACGCAATCTCAATTTTAAATCCCATATTGTTGAATTGGCGGCTACGTACGAAATCAACTTCTTTAAGTACTCGCTGGTAAAATCCAGGGACACCCGAACCTGGACTCCGTATATATTTGCAGGGTTCAGCGTTTTTTATTACAATCCATACACCACCCTTGACGGAGTGCGGTACACGTTAGAATCTGTTGGAACGGAAGGGCAGAAGACGGCCAACCGCCCGACGAAGAATCGCGGGTACGACCGTTATGCATTCTCTATCCCATTTGGCGCAGGGGTAAAAGTCGGATTAACCCAGAATTGGGCAGTGCATGTGGAGGCAAGCAGCAGAATCACTTTTACGGATTATATAGATGATGTGAGCGGAAGTTATGCAGAAACCGAAGATTTGAATTATTTTGTGGAAGGCGTCAATGTCGCTCCGCTGCTGGCTGACAGATCGACGGCAAGTATTGGTATTCCCGGAAAACAACGGGGTACCAGCAAAGACAAAGACCGTTTCTTATTTGTGGGGGTTGGAATAAGCTATACGATACAGACCGGAAAATGCCCGAAGGTATTTTAAAAAACAAGCAGTATAAAACTTGAGTACAAAGGAGCAAATATCATACAAGGAAAAAATTGACCAGGCACGGCTGCCGGAGCATATCGCCATTATCATGGATGGTAACGGGCGTTGGGCAAAGGCGCAGGGCAAACATCGTATTTTTGGACACAAGAACGGTGTAAAAGCCGTGCGGGAAGTATCCGAAGGTTGTGCGGAAATCGGCGTCAAATATCTTACGCTCTATGCCTTCTCTACAGAAAACTGGAACCGCCCGCAAACGGAAGTATCCGCACTGATGGAGTTGCTGTTTCTGACTGTCGGAAGAGAAATCAAGACGCTTCAGAAAAACAATATCCGGTTAAATACCATCGGGCATATTGATAACTTACCGGCATCCAACCGAAAGGCTTTGCAGGAGGCGATGGACGCTACCAGGAATAATACGCGCATGACATTGACATTGGCTCTCAGCTATGGTTCACGGGAAGAAATCACGGAAGCCGTCCAGAAGATTGCAGCGGATTATAAGGATAATAAGATCACCCTTGATGAAATCAATCAGGACAGGGTATGCAAGAGCCTTTACACAGCAGCGATTCCGGATCCGGAATTGATGATCAGAACGAGCGGAGAACACCGGATCAGCAATTTCTTACTATGGCAGATGGCCTATTCGGAGTTGTATTTTACAGAAAAATTCTGGCCGGAATTTGACCGGAATGACTTATTCCAGGCCATTTATGACTTCCAGAACAGAGAACGGAGATTTGGATTGACAGGTGAACAGATCATAGAACAATTAAATACCAGCACCCACTTATAATGAATATGACACTCAAAAATAAACTATTTCTTCTCTTATCACTTGCATGTACTTTTGTTGTACCTGTTACGCACGCACAGGAAATAGATACCACTTACATCAATTACCGCCAACCGAAAAAGTTTAAGATAGCTGCCCTGGAGATTTCCGGTACGCAATATCTGGATAAAAACATTATCCGTTCACTGACCGGCCTGAAAGTGGGCGATCAGATAAGTATACCCGGTGATGAAATCACCAAATGCATTAAAAACTTATGGAAGCAGGGTTTGTTCGGAGACGTTCAGATTTATGCGGATAAATTTGACGGAGAGAATATACATTTAACCGTCAGTATCCTGGAAAAACCCAGACTAAACGATATTACCGTTAAAGGACTGAAAAAGAGTGAAGCGGATGATATAAAAAAGAAACTGGATTTACTGAAAGGCAAACCGCTTACGGAAGCACTGAAACTGAATATAAAAAATACCATTACAGACCAGTTTGAAGAAAAATCCTACCTGCATCCGGTAATTGATATAGTAGAAAAGAAGGATGAAGGTTTGTTAAACAGCACCTCCGTAATAGTTAATGTAGACAAAGGCTCAAAAGTTAAGATTAACAGCATAGAATTCATCGGCAGGGAGAAAGGTGATATCATCAAGATGAGAAAGGCCATGAAAACCACCAAGGAACGCACCCAAATAGAAATCAGGATAAAAGATGACAGAAGCGCTAAACAAAAGGCAAAAGATGCTTTATACACATTGGCCAACCTGAACTCCAATTCCGTAAAGGATTTTTTTATGGAACGCTTCCGGATACGTTTCAAGGGATCCAAGTTCAATGAACAGAATTATGAGGACGATAAGCAGAAATTAATAGATTATTACAATAACAATGGTTTCAGGGACGCAAGGATAAAGTCAGATACCGTCATTGACGACGAAGATGGTAATGTCAGTATCAAGATTTATCTGGATGAAGGTAATAAGTATTATTTCAGAAACATTACATTCAAGGGGAATGTGAAATTCCAGACAGAAACACTGAACAGGGTGTTAAACATTAAAAAAGGAGATGTCTATAATGCTGAACTGATGCAGAAACGTTTGTCGATGGATCCGGATGGCGGAGATATCAGTTCCTTGTATTATGATGACGGATATTTGTTCTTTAGCATAAACCCGGTAGAAATTGCTGCGGAGAACGATTCCATAGACATAGAAATCAGAATAAATGAGGGTCCGCAGGCCACCATTAAGAATGTAATCATTGAAGGAAACGATAAAACGAACGAACATGTCATTCGCCGTGAATTAAGAACACTTCCGGGTGACAAATTCAGCCGTTCCGACCTGATTCGTTCCCAGCGGGAAATTGCCAATTTAGGGTTCTTCGATCCGCAGGAAACAAAGGTAGAACCGATACCAAATCCGATAGACGGAACCGTGGACATTAAATATACCGTGAAAGAAAAATCAGCCGACCAGGTTGAGTTATCTGCCGGCTGGGGCGGACAACAAGGGGGGCTTATCGGCACCCTGGGGTTGAAGTTTAATAACTTCTCTCTGAGAAACATGTTCAAGAAAAAGGCATGGACGCCATTGCCTACGGGTGACGGGCAGCAGCTAAGTATCAGGGTGGAAAGCAACGGGAGACGTTACCAGAATTACAATTTCTCTTTTACCGAACCGTGGCTGGGTGGTAAGAAGCCCAACGCATTCACCATTGCAGCCTTTCACTCAGAAATCCGGGATATTTCCGGAGGGGCTGTATTGGGAAAACAGATTACCAATGGCTTCTCCGTGTCGATAGGCACACGCCTGAAAAAACCGGACGATTTCTTTGTAGTGCAGGCTGCCGCCAATTATTATGGTTATGGTTTGACCACTTTCCGAAACCGCTATTTTGTGAATAATCAGCCGCTGGACAGCGGTAATTTCCACAACGTCAATTTCAAGATTACCTTATCCCGAAATTCCATTAACCAACCGGTATTCCCGACAGCCGGGGCAAGAATCGAGGCTTCCGTCCAATTTACACCCCCTTATTCCTTATTCAGAAAAGACAATAACTTTGACGGCAAGACGGTTGCAGAAAGATATAAATTGATTGAATACCATAAATGGAAGTTTTTGGTAGACTGGTATCAGTCATTGGGTAAAACCAAGTTTGTATTAAGGGCTTCCGCTAAGTTTGGTTTTTTAAGCAGCTATCGCAAGAGCAACGGCATTACACCTTTCGAACGCTTTCAGGTGGGTGGAAACGGCATTCCTTCGAACGTTACGCTGTTTGGAACAGACATCATTGCGCAGCGCGGCTATGAAGGTGATTATTCTTCTTCCGGCGGCGACCCGATTTATAATAAATTCCTGCTGGAGCTGAGGTATCCGTTTTCTTTAAATCCGTCTGCCACCATTTACGGACTGGTGTTCTTTGAAGCGGCCAATACATATGCCAGTTTTAAAGACTATAACCCCTTTAAGCTGAAGAAAAGCGTGGGGGTTGGTATCAGGGCCATATTGCCGATGTTCGGTTTAATAGGTATCGACTATGGCATACGATTTGATAGTGCTAATGGTAGTCCGATAAAATCATCAAACGGGTTTTTTGATTATATAGGAAAAAACGGAAATATATCATTCATTCTCGGGTTTGAACCGGATTAATAATTTTTAAAAACGAATCAATATGAAGAAGATGCTTTCTTTTATGCTGCTACTCGGAGCCACCTTTCTGATGCAGCATGCTTACGCGCAGCGATTCGCGTATGTGGATACAAAATACATCCTGGAAAAGTTGCCGGATTATAAGACCGCACAGCAAAAGCTGGATGATCAGGCCGCAGCCTGGCAGAAAGAAATCGACCAGAAGAATGAAACGCTGAAAAAGATGTACACCAAATATCAGGCGGAGGAATTCTTACTGACTGCCGATTTGAAGAAACAACGCGAAGAGGAGATCGTGAAGGCGGAAGACGAATTGAAAGACCTGCAGAAAAATCGATTCGGTTTTAACGGCGACCTGTTCAAGAAACGACAGGAGCTGGTACAGCCGATTCAGGATAAGGTGTTTGATGCCGTCCAGAAACTGGCGCAATCGCGTTCTTATGATTTCATATTCGATAAGGCATCCGCTAATACGGGCATGCTGTATACCAATCCGCAGTATGATGTTAGCGAAGAGGTGCTTAAAAAGTTAGGCATGTAATTTGTATTTGATAATAAACCAATCTAGTAATTAATAAATTTAAACAATGAAAAAAGTAACAACCATCCTTATTCTCATGATTGCATTTCTGGCAAGCACTTATGCGCAGAAAGTGAACAAATTCGGTTATCTGAACTCTTCAGAATTATTGTCATTAATGCCTGAGGTATTAAAAGCGGATTCTGCCATTGACAAATATTCAATGGAGCTGGATCAACTGGGACAGCAGATGTATGCCGAGTATCAGAAGAAAGCCGCCGATGCCCAGTCAAAAGTGGAAAAGAAATTATTAACGGAAGAACAAACGGAGTTGATTGCCAAAGAATTGTCCGACATGGAGAAAAGGATCAGTGATTTTCAACAATCCGCTCAGGAAAAAATACAGGCGAAAAAGGAAAAATTATATGCTCCCATCATGATGAAGGCAAATGAAGGTATCAAAGCCGTTGCCAAAGCAAACGGCTACACCTATGTTTTTGATTCCGGAGCAGGTTCTATATTGTATGCGGAAGAATCAGATGACATATTGCCTTTGGTAAAATCGCACATGAAACTGCCAGATCCGAAACCGGCCGCTGCGCCGAAACCGGCCACTATCAAGCCTAATTAATTGTTAGTAATCATATTTTGACCGGGTTCGGAACGCATTGCGTTCCGAACCTTTGTTTTTTAAGTAAGATTTAAGAACTTCGTCTTTATGAATAACAACGCACATGCACCCATCGGGCTGTTCGATTCCGGCATCGGAGGTCTGACGGTTGCCAATGCCATCCTGCAGGAATTACCCAATGAGTCGCTGATCTATTTTGGAGATACCGCACATTTGCCGTACGGCGATAAATCGGCGGATACCATCCGCTACTACACCAAAACCATCGGGGCTTTTTTGTTATCCAAAGACTGTAAGATTATCGTTATTGCCTGCAACACGGCCTCTTCCGTCGCCTTTGAAATGCTGGAGAATATGGCAGGTGATAAGGCACATGTCTTTAATGTAATCGATGCGGTAGTGGAGGAAATTATCTTCAGGAAATATAAGAAAGTGGGAGTTATCGGTACGCTCGGCACGATTCATTCCAACGCCTACCTGAATAAGATAACACAGAAGGATGCCGGTGTGAGCGTGCATCAGCTGGCCACTCCGTTGCTCGCACCGATGATAGAGTCCGGGTTTGTGGATGGCCACATTTCCAATCTGGTGATAGAAGAATACCTGAATGCACCGGAGTTACAGGATATCGAAACACTGGTGCTGGCCTGCACACACTATCCGCTGATAAAAAGAGAAATTGAAGCCTATTACAGAAAGAAAAATCGTCAGGTGGAGGTGCTGGCTACCAATGAAATCGTTGCAAAACATATCAAGAAGTTTATGATTGAGCATGGTCTGGTCAACTACGAGAAAAAAGGGCATCATGCCTTTTATGTTTCCGATTATACGGAAAGCTTTGAAAAAACGACTCAGCTCTTCTACAGGGAATCCATTCACCTGATTCATTTACCGCTGTTTAAATAAGGGCATCATCAATAGCCTTTCTTAAGCGTTCATCATTGACGGGAAATGCAGGAAAACCCCGGCAGGATTCTAATTTGCAGAGGGCTTCGCTTATGTTTAACGTCTTTGCCGCGCATTGAACGGCAAATCCTCTATCTTCCATTATGTCTGCTAAAAATTCCTGTTCGGTCTGACCTTCCGCTGGGATGAAAATAGCCTTCTTGCCCAATGTTGCCAGATCCATGATGGTAGAATATCCTGAGCGGCAGATGATCTTATTCGCCTTATGTAACGCAGCAAACAGATCGTTGGTGTTCAGATAGGATATGGTGGTGATATTGCCTTCCCTGACAACGGTTTGTTTCTCTGTTTTTCCCTGAACCAGCAGTATCTTTTCTGGGTTGGCATTTAATGTATTCCGCAGCTCATTTTCTAAGTTAGTCCGTTGCGGCTCCTGGCCTGATAACACCACCAGAATGGAAAAGTCCAGTACATCAACAATGGAATCTTTTTTTGTAAAATGAGCGAAACGGCTTTGGATACCAATATAAGCTGCGGGGATTTTGAAGGAGATTCCGTGTGATAATTTACCGGAAAGATTGTTGACTCCTTCTTCGTCCGGGATCCAGAGAGCATCAAATTTTTCTATCTGCCGGAGGTGCAGTTTTAAAAATACCGGATTCATGAATCGTGCGGCATACGGCGCCTGCAGTGCAATCTGATGACATATCAGAATGCTCTTGATGGAATGGTGGCGCACACCGTAGCGGTTGTCTGAAATGATCAGATCTATCTTTTCCTGCTCCGTAATAATTGCGATTGTTTTGTTTTCCTCCTTTATGGTCTGCAGGATCTTGGGAGTTTGCAGTAATGCATAGAAGGAGGCATTTTTCCCTGTGGGATAGGAAATATTATACCCCGGCAATTCATAGAATTCTAAAGCCGGATAGTGTTCTTTCAGTAAATAAAAAGAATCGCCGTTGCCGGCAATGATCACCCGATGTCCTTTTGACAACAATAAATCAATTATGGGCATGCAGCGGGTGGCATGTCCCAACCCCCAATCCAGCGGGGCTATCAGTATGGTTTTCGGAGGGTTCAATTATTTTATTTTTTCCAGTTGTTCCAACAGCCATTTTTTTTCAAAACAGGGGTTGGTTTCACTGATGATTTTATGCGCGATTTCCTTTTTCTTCATCAGCTGCCGGCGTTGTGTGTTCGTCAGTGTTTTAAGGCTGATCAGGCGCTTCGTGAGTTTGGAGATGTTGATATAATTATTCTTATAGACCTGTTCCAGTTTTTTTCTTTTCAGCAAGGCCAGTATGCTGCCGATGAGATATTCCAGCGGTTCGATGTAATCCAGTTCATAATAGATTTTCATCAGGATATTCTTAGCGGAAAGGTTTAACAGCAGATCATCATAGTCGGCTTTCTGTAAAAGCCTGATGGCTGCCGCATAGTTCTTGCGTTCATATTCTAAAAAGGCCTTATTGTAGGCGTAGGTACTTTCCTGGTATTTTTCTTCCAGTAATCCTTTATACTGCTCGATGAATTTTTCCGTCCATTTATATTCTTTCAGCCGTATGCCAACGGTAACAATATTCTTATATGTAAATCTGGACAAAAATCCCTTTTCCAGGAATGCGCCGCTCTCGATGCCTATTTTATTAACATCAAACGATTTTCTGGCGTAACCGTCCACACCCATATTGTTCATCTTGATGCAGTAGTTGTTGGCGTAAATCAGGATGTCTCGGGCTTCCATCTTTGGAAATAAATTCAGATTCGTGTTGATGAGCATTAACAGCTTCTCAAAATTTTCCTGCTTATCCGCAAACTTTAACGTCTGGTAGATGTAATAATAGATGGCAACTGCGGGAATGTCGAGCAGGTTGTTTTGTTCTACATGGTTTAAGACGACATCAAACATACCGTAATCGTATTTCACCTGATGTACCTGTTCGTGAGATACGAGGATGCAGCCTTGTTTCAGTTTTTCCGTGATAAAATAAATGTCGAAGTTGGATGTCAGCAACTGGAAATTGTATTCGGCAGTCCGGCTTAGATTGCGTTTCTCATTGTATCGTTCAATCTCTATATCATAATAGCTCTTGTAATAGTGACTGTTCTTGTAAGGGTATTCTTCCAGTAATTTTGCTGCATCCTCATATGTCTTATGAAAATTTTTATGATGGTTGTGCTGGTTGTAGGCACCCATCAGCTTTAATTTCTGTAAAAAGGTATCGTCTTCCACCTGTTCGACGATGAGGTATTTTTCAATAGTCTTGAATAAATAACTCATGTATAATCTGAACTGCTGGTCATTGTAGGGTTGCCTGGGATGCAGCTTCTTATAAATCATTTCTTTGTTGGGAAAAGAAATATCCTTATCAATACATTCATTCAGTATCCTGTAAAGCATGGCTACCTCTTCCTGATGATTGAAATAAGGAGACTGCATAAATCTTTCCAATCCCTTACGCTCCCACTTTGTAAGAACTACCAGCACGTTGAATACTTTGCTGTTTTCCATCTGATTCTTATTCGTATGTTATATTAAAATAAACCCCTATGGTTCTTGCTCATATAAAAGTACATAAAAATATTTATTGCCTACAATAAATATTATAATTATCGGTAAATCAATAGAATGTGTTATTGTGTCATAAAATATTTATACATCGCCATTTATTTGTATGCTATTTTTTAAATAAAAATTTCTAATATTGGTTGTAATTTTAGAAATACGCCATTATGAATAAAATAGTTTCTACATTTTTTCTGTTCATTTATCTCTTTACAGACAGCGGAGATTCTGTGGAGGCGGCTGAACTGCCACGTTTTTTCCAACCGCAGTCATTCAGTTACATCAGCGATATTATTCCTGCGGCGGATAACGGATTTACCGTTCTTGGTTATTTTAAAAATGCACCTACTGATTTATATGTGCCGCAGGTGGTGAAGTTTGACCAGCGCGGTGAAGTGCAATGGCAAAAAAGATTCGAGAACCTTCCCCTGCTTGATTTTTCGGCTGTGGATGAAGGGGGTGTTTACAGAACACCCGATAACGGTTATCTGCTCGTGAATACCTATCCGTCTCCTACCAATAACGGTCGCTATGGTATCATTCGAAAATACAACGCCAGCTTTGATTCTGTTTATACGGTCTTTACCGGCACGGATAGTATCGGATTGGATGAAACCTTTTTAAATGGTTGGAATTTAGCTGTCAATAAGATTGTCCCGACTGCTGACGGAGGATTTGCCATCGCAGGCAGCAATCTCGCAGACTGCTACAACAAAGGATATATACTGGCAAAATATTCTTCTGCCGGCGGATTGGTATGGAAAGAGAAAACACCGCTAACCAATGGCTGTGTGCAGTTCCGGTATGATGCAGCCGTTTCATCCGACGCGAATAATGGCGGCTTCCTTTTCGGGATTGCCAATCGAGAGATGGTGGCGCTGAATGTATACAAAGGTATTTACAATATCGTTCGAAAAAATCCCGGCGGAGGTTCTGCCTGGCTCAATACCATCACCACCGATTATGATGTAAGCCAGGTGGCGAATAAGAATGTACTGCTTACACAAAAACAACTGTCTGACGGCAGGTATAAGTTATTGACACTTTATGATGTAAGCGGCGGCAACTATACAGGCGGGACCTTCTTACAGTACACGCTTTCTTCAGATTCCGGCAAAGTGGTGCAAACCGATACCTTCAATTTCATATTGCCGATGGCCGGGTCGGAAAACCTGAGAAAGGTGATAATCGACAAAGACGAGAACATTATCATACTGGGTCAGAAATCCATCAGCAAACTTGACAACAAAGGAAGAATCATCTGGCAGCGTGCCCCATTCGATGAATTGCGAATCTATGACAATCCTTCTACCAAATATCACCTGACCTGTTATGCGGAAGCACCGGAAGGCAATTATATCGTCGCCGGAAACGGCACACAGACGACGAACAACAACAACAGCACAGTAGCCTTGTTTTATATATCAGCAGACGGAAGGATGCGCACAAAAATTATTTACGGAGGTGTTTTTGCAGATATTGACAATAACTGCATGTTCACCGCCAATGAAAGAGGTTATCAGAACCTTGTAGTAAAAGCGGAAAAGTACAACCAGACCTTTTATACCCTCACGGACAGTGCAGGACTTTATAACCTGCCTGTAGATACAGGTATTTATAATGTTTCCGTTCAGCTGCCGAACAGTTTGTTCTGGAGACGATGCCAGCCGTCTTATGCCGTCAACCTGACTTCCACCAACCCATCCATTAATGTGAACCTGCCGATTCAGCCTACACAAAACTGCCCTTTTCTGAATGTGGAGGTTTCTACGCCTTATTTAAGGAAATGTTTTCCGAATACCTATGGAGTCTATTATTGCAACAACGGCAATGATACCGCTTACGATGCCTACATCACCATTGATTTCGATTCGGATCTACAGGTGAACGGCTCATCACTTCCCTGGAGCAATGTCATCGGAACTAAATACCGCTTTGATATAGGAAAGATTGCCCCGCAGGCATGCGGAAGTTTTACCGTCAACGCAACGGTAAATTGTGCCGCACCCGACGGCAAGACACATTGCGTGACGGCGCACATTTATCCGGATGCAGTGTGTATGCCGGATAACGACTTGTGGGATGGCTCCAATATTGTGGTGGAAGGAACCTGCATAGGAGACTCGGCGGTATTTAGAATAAAGAATGTTGGAACAGGCAACATGGTCTCGCCAAGGAAATACATTGTCATTGAAGGCGATTTTCTGAGAGTGGCTCCGCAAAATTATCAGTTAAATGCCAACGACAGTTTAGAGATTCGTTTGGCGGTCAATGGCCGTACGGTTCGCGTGGAGGCATTTCAGGATCCGAACTTCCCGTATCCGAGCTACCCGGCGGTTGTCATAGAAGGATGCAACGGAACCATCGACAGCGCAGGTTTAGTGAATCAATTTCCGCAGGACGACAGAGTCGCTGCAATATCCACCTCCTGCCTGCAAAACAGGAGCTCGTACGACCCGAATGAAAAATCGGCGCAACCCGTCGGATACCAGGACCGGCACATAGTCAGCAAGGAAACCGAGATAAAATATACACTCCATTTCCAGAATACCGGCACGGACACCGCTTTCTCAATCGTCTTGTTAGATACCATTTCGACAGCTATGGATATGACGACACTGGTGATGGGGGCTTCCTCTCACCCATATACGTATGCTGTTTTTGGCGGAAATATAGTGCAGATTAATTTCACTGATATCCGACTGCCGGATTCATCCGTCAACAGCCATGCATCCAACGGATTTGTTACCTTTCATCTGCTGCCGAAAGCGTCCACCCCCAAAGGAACGCTGGTAGAGAACAGGGCTCATATTTATTTTGACTACAATGCTCCATTGAGTACCAATCTAGTATACCATACGATAGATTCCATCCAGCTGAGAGTGACGGCCGTCGTAACCAATAAAAGCGTTCTGTCAGAAGTGATGGTGTATCCGAATCCGTTTTCGGACAAGGCTGTTATTCAGTTGAAATCATTTCAGCCGCTGCAGGATATCGTTATGAAGGTATATGATGTTTCAGGCAGGATGGTCCAAAACAGAAGTGTCACATCCCGTGTTGAATTGGATGGCATTGATTTTGTGAATGGTATGTATTTGCTGCAGTTTGTGACAGGAAATGAAATTATCGCCACGGCAAAACTAATACGGCAGTAGTCAGTTCAGTTTCCTCCCTTTCCATTTATATTGAAGGATATTTCCGAATGTCCCGACGAAAGGAATGTACCAGATATGCAGCAACTCGGAAGTAAAAAAAGATTTCATCAGATCCTGCCGCCTGAAGAAGGTAGAAGCGGATTTCAGAAAATAATAATCGATGATGGTTTTGCAGATGATCTGAAAGATGGTCATCAGTAACAATATCAGTGCCGGCAGGAAATTTAAGAATCCTTCCAGTGTCCTGTCGGGAAAAATGGAGGAGTAAATCAGTTTGCCTATAAAATAAAGGGCATTCACCCAGATACTGAGAACGAACAGATAAACCAACCCTAAAATGGCTGTTATCCTTTTATCCTGATACGACCTGGATTTGGACGTCCAGCGGAAACGCTGCTGCAGAAATTCACTTAAGGTTTCAGTGGGTTTCGTATACACCACCGCCAGTTTGTCTTTCAGGAATTTTACCTGCTCGGGATACTGCTGTGCTATTTTGTAAACAAGGAGCATATCATCACCGCTGGCTTTCTTATCAATATCCTGATAGCCGTTTACTTTCAGGAACGCTTCCTTTTCGTAGGCTAAATTGGCACCATTCGCCATGTTGAACATACCCATGCTGAGCGAAGCACCCGTGATGACCTGCATACCGCAAAAGTCCAATGCCTGAAATTGCTGGAATCGGCCGCCGACACCATAGAAGCAGACAGGGGCTGCGATTAATTTACCATTTTCTTTTTCATAAAAAGCGGCGATATGCTGCAGCCAGGTCTTTTGTACCCGGCAGTCTGCATCGGTGGTGATAATCAGGGTGCCGGTCGCTGATTTTACCGCTGCCTCAATCGCTCTTTTCTTATAGGCAGTTTCTGTTCCGTTTACCTCCGTTAACACGGATAACTTTAGCGTTTTGAAATGGGGGTGACGTTTGGCAAACGTGGAACTGATGGCATAGGTCTCATCGTCCGAATGGTCGTCTATGACAATCACTTCGAATAATTCGGCCGGATAGTTTTGTTCGGAAATATCATGCAGGATATTGAAAATGTTTTTCGCCTCATTGCGTGCCGGTATGATGATGGAAATCGTGACGGACCCGGTTGCCGGCTGCTCTCCGGTTTCTTGTATATCTTCCCATTCATTTTTGTATGCCCAAATTATGCTGACATAAAAGATGGTAAGCGCGAATGATATGAGCAGGGAATATAGCAGCAAGCCGGTTTACTTTTTTGGGGCAGATAATAACTCTTTAAATTTAATCAATCTATTCTGTAATGTATCTTCTTTTTTTTGCACCGGTCAGCCAGTCGATATATTCTTTGCGGTGCGTGTAGGACATCTTATCAAAAATGAATTTTAATTCTTTTTCCTTCCTGAAAAAAACTTCCAGGAGTAGGCGTGTTTCCAGTATCCGTTCTTCGGTATCCTCCTGTATCTGCACCCGCACGGAATCGCCCGCATCCTTTCCCAGTTGTGCCCACAGCGATCAAACCAGACCTTCACTTCCTTCCAGTTTCTGCCAATGTCTTTTGCACATAGCATTCAATGGGGATATAGGTGTTCGGCATCCAATGGTCCTGTTGAAGGATCTCAAATTGTACCTGAATAGATTTGCCATTATTACCAAAGATTTTTGTGAATTTAGTTCGTTGCCTCAAATAAAAAGTTTTAGAATTTGTCCGTTTTGCTATCAAAGAACGCGTCCCAAAGCCACACCGAAAGCCTTCACTAACATGATATCCCTTTACTGCACATTTACTTTAAACTATAAGGAACTATCGGATAAATTGCGGGAGTTAGAGCAGAAATATAACCAGCAGTTTTCAGATGTTTACGAAGCATTACAATACCTGACTGAGGAAAAGGAACAAACCGTTGCGCAACGGGAAAGGAAACGAATAGGATTTAAGACATAGTTTCAATACCCGCATACTCATTCAGCACTTCCTCCAGTATGGAAAGGATTTCGTCTTTATTATGGGTCGTTACTAATCTCGCCCGGTAGGGTTTGATATTCGGCAATCCTTTCAGGTAATTGGCATAATGCTGCCGCATTTCTAGAATGCCCAGGGCTTCCCCTTTCCATTCGATGGACTTCAGAAGATGTGTTTTGATAATCGATACTTTTTCTTCGATACCCGGCTCCTCTGTCAATTTACCTTCGAATAAAAATGCTTTTACCTGATTAAAAATCCAGGGGGAGCCGATGGCTGCCCGTCCGATCATGATGCCGTCCACGCCGTATCGGTTTTTGTATTCCCGGGCTTTTTGCGGGGAGTCGATATCGCCGTTTCCGAAAATCGGGATATGCATTCTGGGATTATTTTTCACCTCCGCCATCAGCGTCCAGTCGGCCTCGCCTTTGTACATCTGCTTGCGGGTACGGCCGTGTATGCTCAGTGCCTGAATACCGATATCCTGTAATCGTTCGGCAACTTCCACAATATTTTTCGTTTGTTCATCCCAGCCCAAGCGTGTCTTAATGGTGACGGGAAGATTCGTTGCTTTCACCACCTGTTCCGTCAGACGTACCATCTTGGGAATATCCTGCAAGATTCCGGCTCCCGCCATCTTACAGACCACCTTATTGACCGGGCAGCCATAATTAATATCAATCAAATCGGGCTGAGCCTGCTCTACGATACGGGCGCTTTCCACCATAGCGTCTTCTTCCCCGCCGAAAATCTGGATGCCAATGGGGCGTTCATAGTCGTAAATGTCCAGCTTCTGCATGCTTTTTGCCGCATGCCGGATTAACCCTTCGGAAGAGATGAACTCCGTGTACATCAGATCCGCTCCGTATTTCTTACAGACATAACGGAAAGGCGGATCGCTCACATCCTCCATCGGTGCCAGTAACAGCGGAAATTCGCCTAATGATATGTTGCCGATTCTTACCACAGTGGGTCTATTGTCAGTTTGTGATAGTCAATTGTTTTTCAGCCATTGACTATCGGCCATCGTCTGAATTGCTATCTTTATACAAAGATACGACTTATGCCAGAAAATTCGACGGGAGATGATTTAAACTCAGTATTAATTCCTCAGCAGCTGGGAATTAATAAATACGGTGAAGGCATGCAGCTGCTGATCTGGATGGGGGTTTTCTTTGGCTGTTTCATCCTGGCGCAAACAATCAGCGGTATCATCATCCTGAGTCATTACAAACAGGCTTCCATACAGGTCATCATCTCGGATACCGGAGATTTGAATGTGTTGCGTGTGGCGCAGATGCTCGCCTCTCTTCTTGGCTTCCTGCTTCCGGCATGGCTGTTCAGTAAGCTGAAATCCCAAAATGTCTTTTCTTATTCAAATGCCGATATACGATTTCATCCGTTGTATTTATTATTGATTCCGGCGTTGATATTCACTTTTTATCCCATCATTGATGTGTCCTTTTATGTCAATAAGATCATGCCCTGGAATAACTGGATGAAGGACTCTCAGAAAGAATACAAGGCTATCGTGGATGCCTTGCTCGCCGACAAATCCATTTTTGTGTTTGCACTTAACTTTATGACGATAGCTGTTTTGCCGGCAATCTGTGAAGAGTGGATATTCAGGGGTACCTTACAGAAATTGCTTTCAGAGCGACAGAATATTCATGTTGCTGTATTCATGTCATCCGTTTTGTTCAGTCTGGTACATGCGGAATTTTCGGGATTCCTGCCACGCATCATTTTAGGGATGCTGCTGGGATATTTATTTTATTATTCCGGTAGTTTATGGCTGAATGTCTTTGCACATTTAGTCAATAACGGCACACAGGTAATCCTGATGTACCTGAATAATCTGGAAATTTACAAGACGGATTTAGACAACCCTGAAATGCCACAAATCTGGGAGGTTATCGTATATACCATAGCATTTATGGTATTATGGTATGTGTTTTATCGTTCTTCCCAAAGAAATAAAAAGAGTAACTTTGTCACAGTAGATTAGCAGTATAACATAACGGCATGGGTGATATAACGACGCGGGTAATAACAGGTATCTTCTTTCTGATAGTAATGATCGGAGGTGTAATCTGGAATGAATATTCTTTTCTGGTATTGTTTTCTCTGCTAATCATTCTCTGTATCAGCGAATATCACAATATCATTCATGATTTGCTGTCATCTTCCGAGAAATGGAAGATGACATATAAACTCATCAACACGATTTTCAGTGTTCTGATATTCGGTATTGTTTTTTTAGTGGCAAGTAAGAAAATAACGCTGATATCCCTGTCCTTGATTTGCGGCTTTCCGCTCACCTGGCTGGTGATTGAAATGTATACGAAGAGTGAGCGCCCCTTTTATAACGTATGCCTGAATTCTATGGCTATTTTTTATCTGGCCATCCCTTTGTCTTCCGCCTCCCTGTTGGCCTTTTATGCAGGCGAATACAGCTGGCATTATTTGCTGGCGATCATGGTGTTTGCGTGGAGTAATGATTCTTTTGCCTACCTGTTCGGACGTTTCTTCGGTAAACATAAATTATTTGAACGCATCTCTCCCAAAAAAACCTGGGAAGGATTCTTCGGTGGTATGGCCGGTGCGGTGTTGTTTGCTTATATCGTCTACTTGCTTTTTCCGGTGTGGACGGGCTACAAGGTAGAGTTGATAACCTACATTATTCTGGCCGTCATCACCAGCGTTACCAGCACCTATGGTGATTTGGCGGAAAGTATGATTAAGCGCAATCTGCAGATCAAAGATTCCGGGTCGGCGTTGCCCGGACACGGAGGATTTCTCGACCGCTTTGACGGCCTGATCTTTTCCCTGCCGGCTTGTGCCCTGTACCTGACCTTCTTTTTATAAAAAAACCAACCCTGCGGGTTGGCTCTAAAAAAAATCTTCGTCAAATAATTATACCGAGACAGCCTTTTCGCCTATCATCTTTCTGAGGTTTAATAAGGCATAGCGCATCCTGCCCAACGCCGTATTGATATTCGTGCCTGTCATTTCAGCGATTTCCTTGAAACTTAAATCGGCATAGTGGCGCAGGATCAGCACTTCTTTCTGGTCGGCGGGCAGCTTTTCAACCAGCTCCTTCACCGTTTTGGAGGTTTGCTGTTTGATGATCTCATCTTCCCGGCTTTCATCCGCAAACCGCAACACGTTCAGGATATCTTTCCCGTCGCTGTCCACAATAATAGGCATGCGTTTTATCCTTCGGAAGTGGTCCATGCAAAGATTGTTGGCAATCATCATCACCCAAGGCAGGAATTTACCTTCTTCGTTGTATTTTCCATTTCTCAGGCTGTCGATGACTTTGAAAAAAGTGTCCTGGAAAATATCTTCTGATAAGGCCCTGTCTTTGACACGCATCAAAATGAACGAAAAAATCTTTCGCTGGTGTTTATTCAATAATAAGTTGAGTGAATTTTCATCCCCGTTTATATATCTTTGGATGAGTTCGTTGTCGGTTTGAACAATAGGGTACATGGTGTCAAGTTTTTGCTTGTTAAACAATTTGCGGATGTCATGTAGATATTGTTCAATAGGTTATTGTGTTAGGTGGGTTAACTATTACCAAGATTAATAAACAAAAACGATTTAAGTATTGTCATTAACAGTATTTAACGCAAAAAGCATACCAATTCATGCCTAAAATCAAAAATATAACGATAAACAGGGATTCAAAAATTCAGATTAAGGGTGCACGTACGCACAATCTAAAAAACATTGATGTAGAAATTCCGCGCAATCAGCTGGTGGTGGTTACAGGTGTTTCCGGTTCCGGAAAGTCATCACTGACTATCGACACCTTGTATGCTGAAGGCCAAAGACGGTATGTCGAATCGTTATCATCGTATGCAAGGCAGTTCATGAACCGGATGGATAAACCCGATGTCGATTATATCAAAGGTCTTTCTCCGGCCATTGCCATCGAACAAAAAACAACGACGGGAACTACGAGAAGTACCGTTGGAACCCTTACGGAAATCTATGATTATTTGCGTTTACTGTATGCAAAAATCGGTAAGACCTATTCGCCCGTTTCCGGCAAATTGGTGCAAAAGCAAGAGGTAACGGATGTGATGGATTATATCAAAACCCTGGATGCTGACACCAAGATTCAGATACTGTCTCCACTAAAGGAAATCACCAAAAATAAATTAGAAACACTTTTGCAGGATGGCATTCAACGATTGCTGGTTAATGGAGAAGTAATTAGATTAGAAGACTTAGATGTAACCCTAACCCAAAAAAGGGGAAAAGAAAGCGGTAAGTCCCTTTCAGGGGATAAGGGGGTTTATATACTGATTGACAGGGTGACCGCGGAGCCATCGGAAGACAACCTGTACCGCATCGCCGATTCGGTGAATCTTGCCTTTTCCGAGAGTGACGGTTTTTGTGTACTCGATATACCCGGCAAACATAAGAAAGCATTCAGCAACCGGTTTGAACTGGATGGCATTCAGTTTGAAACGCCCTCTTCCCAGTTTTTCAATTTCAATTCTCCGTATGGCGCCTGCGCCAAATGCGAAGGATTCGGAACCATTCTCGGCATCGACCATGATTTAGTTATTCCGAACAAAAACTTATCTGTCTATGAAGATGCGGTCGTTTGCTGGAAAGGAGAGGTGATGAGCTGGTGGAAAAAACAACTCATCAAAGGGGCACCCAAATGTGATTTTCCGATACACAAACCTGTAGCGGAATTAACTAAAGAACAGTATAAAATGCTTTGGGACGGGAGTGCCCATTTTCAGGGCATCCGCGATTTTTTCAAGGATGTGGAATCGCAGACCTATAAGATTCAGTACCGAGTGATGCTGGCGAAATACCGCGGACGTACCGCCTGCGACCAGTGTGGCGGCACGCGCCTGCGTCCTGACGCGGAATATGTGAAAGTGGGCGATAAATCTCTCGGAGATTTATTACAGATGACGATTAAAGGGTTGCACGAACATTTCGTGCAGTTAAATACAGATAAGCACGATGCACAAATCGCTTCTCGTATTTTGCTGGAAATAAACAACCGCCTGCAATTCATGGTGGATGTAGGCCTGGAGTATCTTTCCCTGAGCCGCTTTTCCAATACGCTGTCCGGCGGTGAATCGCAGCGCATCAACCTGACCAGAACATTAGGAAGTAATTTAACGGGTTCCCTGTATATTTTAGATGAACCCAGCGTGGGCCTGCACCCGCACGATACCGGAAAGCTGATCAATATCTTAAGGTATCTGCGCGATCTGGGAAATACCGTGATTGTGGTGGAACACGAAGAGGAAGCCATCCGTGCAGCGGATTACCTGATTGATGTCGGACCTTTTGCCGGTACCCTCGGCGGCGAAATTGTATTTGCCGGGAACAGTGCGGATATCCTGAAAAATCCGAACAGTTTAACGACACAATACCTTACAGGAAAACTGAAAATCGAAGTGCCGAAGCAGCGACGGAAGCCGATTAATTTCATAGAGATAAAAGGCGCGAAACAAAACAACCTGAAAGGCATTGATGTAAAAATTCCGTTGAAAGCGTTGTCGGTCATCACAGGCGTTTCCGGTTCGGGAAAAACAACACTCATCAAACAAATCCTGTATCCGTATTTAAAGATACAACTGGAAGGATTTGGCGGCAAGCCGGGTTTGTTCAGGGAAATCACCGGCTATAAGAACAAGATAAAGAAGATTGAGTTTGTCGACCAGAATCCGATAGGCAGGAGTTCGCGCAGTAATCCGGTGACCTACATCAAAGCCTACGACGCGATACGCGATTTGTTTTCCGTGCAATCGCTTTCAAAAATCCGCGGATACCAGGCGAAACATTTTTCGTTTAACGTGGAAGGCGGCCGCTGCGATGCCTGCGAAGGCGAAGGTGAACAGGTGGTAGAAATGCAGTTTCTGGCGGACGTGCATCTGGTGTGTGAGGTGTGCAACGGTAAACGTTTCAAACAGGAAATCCTGGAAGTGAATTACAACGGGAAAAATATTGCTGATGTGCTGGATTTAACGGTCGATGAAGCCATCGAATTCTTTAAGGAAAAGAAAGACGTGGTGAATAGGTTAAAACCGCTGCAGGATGTAGGCTTGGGCTATGTGCATCTCGGGCAAAGCAGTTCCACACTAAGTGGTGGCGAAGCGCAGCGCGTGAAGCTCGCGTCTTTCCTTACCAAAGGCGGCATGAAAGATCCGGTGCTGTTTATTTTTGATGAGCCGACGACGGGGTTGCATTTTCACGACATCAATAAACTGTTGAAAGCCTTTAATGCATTGATTGAAATTGGACATACCGTTGTGGTAGTAGAACACAATATAGATGTCATAAAATGCGCAGATTGGATTATTGATTTAGGGCCAAAAGGCGGAGAAGAAGGAGGACATTTGGTATTTGAAGGCACCCCGGAGAACCTGGTAAAAAATAAAGAGAGTATTACGGGGATTTATTTGAAGGGAAAATTGAAGTAGTTGGAAAAAAACCTGAAAGCGTTTGTTTAGCTAAAGCCCGGCAAACGCTTTCAGGGTTACAACATGCGGCGAAGTCACAGACGTTCGCCGGGCGAAGAACAATACTTCGCTGATCCGGGGTTCTTACAGTGATGATAAATCACTTATTGAACTAATGAAAGTTCAGATATTATTTTAAATTTATAAACATCCTAACTATTGGAACTATTTATTTAGAATCGAGTTTTTCATGTTAGATATTTTAACGTAATTTACAACCTAATAGTATTCATGTCTGGCTACAAACAATCTTCTGAAACAGCTTTACATTTGTTCACGGACAAAGTTCCTGTAATTAAGGAGTATCATACCGTTGGAGATATAGAACAATTATTGCTGCTAAACAGCAAGTTTTTTGAGACGATAAATTATATTTATGTTGTTGACGATAACCAACACCTAAAGGGTGTTCTTTCCATCAAGGAAGTATTCAAGTCGAGTAAAGAGAAGTTTGCCAAAAATCTGATGCATAACAAACCTGTGTTTGTACACACAGAAACTGATCAGGAAGAGGTTGTTTATCTGGCAATAAAAAATAAAATTAAATCCATTCCTGTTGTTGATAAGCAGCAACGATTTCTCGGTGCTATTCCATCAGATATCATACTGGAAGTACTACACCATGAATCTACAGAGGATATTCTTCGAATGGGTGGAATCAGGACAAGCGGCTCGGTGGACGATATTTTCAGATTATCTGTGCTTCAATCTATTAAACATCGATTACCCTGGTTAATAGTTGGATTGCTGGGTGGTATTCTCACTTCAGTAATAGTGGACGGATTTGAATCCACCCTGTCTAAAAATCTGATTCTGGCAGCCTTTATTCCATTAATAGTATATATGGCAGATGCTGTAGGTACCCAAATGGAAGCCTTTATCATACGTGATCTGGCCTTCAACCCTGAACTGAAATTTCAGAGATATTTCTATCGTCAATTTATGATTGTGCTGATTACTGCTTTTATGATAAGTTCATTAACCTACATAGGTGTAGTGCTTATCTATTCAGAAGGTCATATTGCATCAATCGTATCATTGGCCTTATTTTGTGCTATCATGTCGTCTTTATTCTGCGGATTAATGATACCGTTTGTATTTAGTAAATTAAATCTTGATCCGGCCAATGCGAGCGGTCCGGTTGCAACCATTATTCAAGATATTGCCAGTGTAACTGTTTATTTTGCCATCGCCCATTTTTTGCTTTAAAAAGCGAAGCAATTAAATTCAGGAAGCAAGCGCTGCGAACTCCGGGGTAGAGCATGTGGCAGAGTCACAGATGTTCGCCGAGTGACGCGGAAGACTTCGCTTATCTTGATTCTCAAAAGTTATAAGTATATCCGGTTAATTTTTCTGAAACTTCCCATAATTTCTTAGCGACTTCTTTATCATAAGCATGCGGTAAAGCTTTTACCTTTCCGGGTTTTCCTTTCATCCCATTGAATCCTGTAGGACCAAAATAATCACCACCTTTCACATCAGTATCCAAAGCAGCCATTAAGGTAGGCAACGCTCCGTCTTTAGGCGGATGTGTGAAAAATGAAAATACGGGCATAAAAACGGTATAAAATAATTTTGGAATATACCGCCCGAGTTCTGTATTGGAAACACCCGGATGTGCCGAAACCGCTATGGTTCCGGATTGATGTGCGGCTAATCTTCGCTGCAACTCCTGAGCAAATAAAAGGCAGGCCAGTTTGCTTTGTCCGTAAGCGCCCATACGGGAATATGATTTTTCTGCATGCAGGTTTTCAAAATCAATGCGTCCCCTTTCATGGGCCTTGCTGCTTAAGGTGACGATTCTGGAATGAGGTGTCTGCATAATGGTTTTCAACAATAAACCGGTCAGTAGAAAATGACCGAAATAATTGGCTCCCATCTGGCTTTCAAAGCCATCTTCCGTTTTGGAAAACGGCGGAATCATGATCCCCGCATTATTAATCAGTAAGTCAAGTGTAGTGTATTTTTTTAAATAGGCATCCGCAAAAGCCCTTACGGAAGACAGCTTGCTCAAGTCGAGTTCCATGACTTCTACGGCAGCTCCTGCTGCCTGAGACAAAATTGCATTTTTTGCTTTTGAAGCTTTGTCAAGGTCGCGGCAAGCCAAAATAACAGTCATGTCTTTTTTCGCGAGCTCCAGCGCTGTTTCAAAACCAAGGCCGGTATTGGAACCTGTTACAATCGCTATTCTGCCTTTCTGGGATGGGATATTATTGATGTCAAACATGATTTGAATTGTTTATGCTAAATGTATAAAAATTAAAGTTAACAGAACAAATCTAAAGGGTATTTTATTACAGACAGTAGTTTGTTGGTTAAAAACCAACAAAGGCGAGGACTCTGCTGGGAAAGGATTTATTTAAAGGAGAAGTTGAAGTAGAATAGAAAACCCTGAAAGCGTTTGCTTAGCTAAAGTCTGGCAAACGCTTTCAGGGTTACAGCATGCGGCAAAGTTAGCAAGCTGCAGACATTCCCGAGCGACGGGGAAGATTTCGCTGATATTGGGGTGTTTTTCTTCTTTTGTCAATTGTGATGGAATATATGCGAAATGAAGCAACAAGAATGAACTATTTATTAAATTAGCATTCTATTAAATTTGATAAGTATGTACTTCATATCTATAGATAATTACAAATCAGGCCCATTTACCTATGAGGAGATTGTTGAATTGCATCTAACTGATGATATGTTAGTTTGGAAAGATGGTTTGGAAGATTGGGTTAGTATTAAAGAACTTCCAGAACTGAAAAATTACTTAAATATGCAACCTCCAATGTTACCTCATGAGAGGGCAGAACTAGAAAAGCAAATAGTTTTAGATAATAGGTACGATGAGGCTATATCTTTTTTCAAAAGGAATATTTTACACATAATTTTAGTTGCATTTATAATATCCATTGTACATTTTGTAGGCTCATTCATAAACACCGGAACTCAGTTAGATAATTTATTTCCTGTATTCTTGACTGATGATGAAAGAAGGGCGCCTTTAACATATTACTTTCTTAATTCGGTGCCTGGGTCACTTTTGTTTAGCATACTTATCTTTCTTTCAATATCATTCTTGAAATATACAGGCGTGATTAAATAGTATCCCAGAAGTTTTTTATTTATTATGTATTATAGCGTAGTAAATTGATAATTAGATAGATGAACCCTATTGTTCAGTTGGTATGTAGTATTCAACAGTATATTCATTTATTTCAAATGAATTGTTTATTGGTAAATCAGTCATTGTGGTATTAATCCTATATTTTAATACAGGTTTATTTGTTTCAGCATCTAAAAATATATATTTAGATCCAATGTGTTTAACTTCTCTTCCCATATTAGCTTCAAGGGCTTCTTTAATTAATAGTTGGCTTAATTCATGTAGAATTCTTTTTGTCTCTTTCTCTGTGAACTCATTCTTTACAAAAGATTTCGTTTTAGTGTCGTTATTCATATTGTAATATATTAAAATGGGGAAAGAATATTTATTTCTCAGCAGAGTCTCTCGCAGAGGACTCTGAGTTTAGGAATCACTCCTCCTCACTCATCTCAAAGTCTTCCAGAAACTTAGTGGTGAAATTTCCTTTGCGGAAATCAGCATTGTCCATCAGTTGTAAGTGAAATGGGATGGTTGTTTTAATGCCGTCGATTTTCAATTCGTTCAGTGCGCGTTTCATGCGGTCAATCGCTTCCGTGCGCGTAGCGCCTTTCACAATCAGTTTCGCAATCATGGAATCGTAAAACGGCGGAATCACATAGCCGCTGTACACATGCGAATCGATGCGCACGCCATAACCGCCGCTCGGCTGGTAGTTCAAAATCTTTCCGGGACTCGGCTTAAAATTATCAAACGGATTTTCCGCATTGATGCGGCATTCCATTGCACAACCATTTGGGAAATATTCGGATTGCTCCAGTTTTTTTCCTGCCGCTAATTCAATTTGCAAGCGAATCAAATCTAACCCTATTACTTCTTCCGTCACCGGATGTTCCACCTGAATACGCGTATTCATTTCCATGAAATAAAATCCCTTGTGCTTGTCCACCAGAAACTCTATCGTGCCGACGCCTTCGTAGTTTATGGCTTTCACGGCTTTCTTCGCCGCATCGCCTAATTTTTTTCGCAGTGCATCATCCACAAACGGACTCGGACTTTCTTCCACCAGTTTCTGATGACGACGTTGAATGGAACAATCGCGTTCAGAAAAATGGGCGGCATTGCCGTATTGGTCGCCGGCCACCTGCACTTCAATGTGTCGCGGTTCTTCAATATATTTTTCGAGGTACATGCCCGCATTGCCAAACGCCGCGCCGGCTTCCGCCTGTGCATTGTGCAGGTTGGATTCGAATTCTTCCTCCTTCCAGACGATGCGCATGCCTTTGCCGCCGCCGCCGGCTGTAGCTTTTAAAATAACGGGATAGCCGATTTCTTTCGCCAGCATTTTACCTACGGTAACATCGGTAATAAGTCCTTCAGAGCCTGGAATCACAGGCACTTTGGCTTTGATCATCGTATCCTTAGCCGTGATTTTGTCGCCCATGGCATTAATCTGTGCCGGTGTTGGTCCGATGAATTTGATATTTTTTTCACTGCATAATTGTGCGAAGACGGAATTTTCCGCTAAAAAACCATAACCCGGATGAATGGCATCGGCTTTGGTGATTTCCGCCGCCATCAGGATGCTGTCCATTTTCAGATAGGAATCCTTGCTCGCCGGCGGACCGATACAGAAACTTTCGTCCGCAGTTTTTACATGCAAACTGTCTTTGTCTGCCGTGGAAAAAACGGCGACGGTTTTAATGCCCATTTCCTTACAGGTACGTATGATGCGCAGTGCAATTTCACCGCGGTTGGCTATGAGAATTTTCTGGAACATGGATTTTAATTAAATAATTAGCTAATTAGCTAATTCAAAAATTAATTTGGTTCTACCAAAAACAGCGGCTGGTCGTACTCGACAGCCTGTGCATTGTCGACGAGGACCTTTACCACTTTTCCGCTCACTTCACTTTGTATTTCATTGAACAGTTTCATCGCTTCGATGATGCAGAGCACATCGCCTTTCCTTACTTTATCGCCCACCTTTACAAATGGTTCTTTGCCTTCGCCCGCAGAGCGATAAAACGTGCCGATCATCGGAGCTTTGACAGTGGTAAAATTGCCGGATGGTGCATCCGTTGAACTTTCTTTTGCAGCAACAGCAGGAGTGCTTGTTTGAGCAGACGGTGCAGAAACGACAGGTGCAGCACTGCTTGTTTTTACATAATCTCTGTGGCGGATGGTGATTTTAGTATCACCTTCTTTAACCGTTATTTCACCCAGATTATGGTTGTTCAATAACTGGATGAGTTTCTTTATCTGTGCAATGTCCATGAATCAAATATAGAAAATTTGCTTGTCATTTTGACGGAAAGGGGAAATCTTTTTGAAGAATACGGATTCATTCAGAAGATTTCTAACGACACCCGGAATGACGGAAAAGCATAAAAAAACTCCGCCATAAGCGGAGCTGAGTATTTTGTCAGGAGCATATCTTACGCTTTTACACGTTCCATATAATCACCGGTTTCGGTATTTACCTTTATTTTATCGCCTACGTTGACGAACAAAGGTATCATCACTTTAGCCCCAGTAGAAACGGTACATGGACGGAGGGTGTTGGTGGCGGTATCGCCTTTGATACCCGGTTCCGCATACGTAACTTCTACAGTAACGGTAGAAGGTAATTCGCAGGTGAGCGGCAGTTCATCTTCCGCACGAACGGCGATTTTTACCATCATCCCTTCTGCAAGGAAGTCCGGCGCATTGATGATCTTTTCAGAAATCTGGATCTGTTCATAGGTCTCATTATTCATGAAATTGTACAAATCTCCTTCTTTATACAGGAATTGATATTCGCGGTGTTCCACACGAACCTCGTCAATTTTCACACCGGAAGGAAATGTATTGTCAACGACCTTTCCGTTGGTGATACTCTTTAATTTAGTACGAACAAATGCAGGGCCTTTGCCCGGTTTTACATGAAGGAACTCCACTATCTTATAAATGTCAGAGTTGAAGTTGATGCACATGCCATTGCGGATGTCTGATGTTGATGCCATAAGTTAGGTTTTAGCATGCAGTAAATTAGAACGCAGTAAATAACTGCTTACTGCCTACTTGCTGCTGTTTACTATTTAACGTATCCTTCAATCAGCACTTTTCCGTTGTAATATAAGTCATTACCGGAAACATAGGCTCTGTGTGACAAGTGGCTTTCTCCGGTCACCTTGCAGGTGATTACATTCGGAGTTTCCATTTTGTAGTGCGTACGTCTTTTGTCGCGTCTTGTTGTAGATTGTCTTCGCTTAGGATGTGCCATGATCTTTTAATTTAATTTGTCTTTTAATTTATCTAAACCCGCCCAACGGGGGTCTGTGGTATCGTCTGTTGTTTTTTGTTCTAAAATGCGCACAATTTCCTGGTCGCAGTATTTCGTTTTTCCCGGATTGTCACAAATCTTGTGAATCGGGATGGAGAGATGCACATAGTCGTATAAAAACTGTGTGATGTCTATGTTGGTGTCATCCTTGGCGATGTAGATAATTTCCGCATCTTCCTGTTCTTTCATGCTTTCGTCATAAACATATTTTACATACACGACGAACGAAGCATGAATGGACAGTGGAATGGATCCCGTACATCGGTCACATTCTCCCCAAACAGTACCGTCTAAATCCACTTCTATCGTATAAGGTTCCTGACGGTTATCAAATGTGATATTCACCTGAATGGAACACTTGCTGATGAGTGCATTATCGAAATTGGCAAAGAACTTTTCCGTTAATTCATAAGAAAACTCATGAATATCCTTTTTTAATCCGGCATGAGGAATTTTATATTCTTTGAATAAATCGGACATGCCTTGCCTGTTAGTAGATTTAAAAGGACTGCAAAAATACGGATTTATTTGAAAATTTTAAAATAAATTGAGCAGACACTGTATATTCTTAATCAACAGATTATCAGCAGTATATAAATTTTTGCCTTGACTCTATTATTATTTTTTCATTAAAGGAACGAATTTTAACTGAATCAGCTTCCTTCCTGTAAAGAATTGATTTTCAATAAAAAATTAGTAATGAACTTGATCAGACAGAACAATCAGGGTACCACCTGATAGATGGCACTCAGGTTTCTCCCGACACCGTCGTAATCCAGTCCATAGCCGACGACAAATAAATCCGGGATAATGAATCCGGCAATATCCACTTTCACCTCTTTCTGCAGATTCTGCGGTTTGAATAATAATGATACCAGCGTAATGGATCTAGGATGCTGTCCTTCGAGGTAATGTTTGAAGAAATCCATGGTCAGCCCGGAGTCCACAATATCTTCAATGATGATGATATCACGCCCGGTAATGACAGATTCCTTGAGCGGCAACGCCACGTTTATTTTTCCGGTAGACTGCATGCCCGCATACGAGGAGAGTTTGACAAACTCTATCTCGCAGGGATGATTAAATTTTTTCAGGATGTCGGAGGCGAACATAAATGCTCCGCGAAGGACAACCACAAATACGGGGTTCTTATCCCTGAATTTTTGAGACAGTTCATCCACAATGGATTCGATGCGTATTTGTATTTCTTCATCGGTGATATACTGATGGAAGAGTTTATCTTTAATGTGTATCGTTTGCACGTTAAGGCTGAATTTTTAATTGCTGCCCTAATTTAACGGTTTGTTCCGATAAATTATTCCATTCCATCAATTGCTGGATAGAAATTTTATACCGTTTGACAATGTTAAACATCGTATCGCCTTTGATGACCGTATGTATTCCGGTAGTGCTTTTAGGTAAATTGTCGTAATCAATCACCGCAGGATAAACGGTTGGCTCCACTCCCCTTTCGTAAACAGACACCGAGCGGCCAAGATTGTCGGGTAGCTGTATGGTTGGCGGAGGTATTTTGACAGCAGCCTCTTTTGCGGGTAAAGTATCATTGCCGGTTTTTTCCAGCAGTTTTGTGTCACTCTCCCACCCAAGAATCTTATTGCTGTCGATGACGGATTTTTCCGGTGTTTGTGCAGGAGGGTAGATGGTATCTCTGGCGCGGACTATAGTTTCTGTAACAGTAGGATTATCGGTATTTGCTGTATTGTATTTTAAGACCGTTGTAAAGGAACTTTCCTTTTTTGCACGTAAGGCCGGTTTTGCTTTCGCCTTCCCTTTCAGATAAATGGTTTCTTTGGGGGCCGGCTCTTCTCCTTCGGACAACTTATTTCGCCTTAACAATGCGGAGAGACGAACGCCTTTTTTCTGTGAGATGCTCCATAAGTTGTCATCCGTTTTTACTTTGTAAGTACCTTCTTTATTTTTCTTCTTCTTTTGCTGAATAAAGATTACCTGCCCTTCTTTTATCTGTGCGTCGTCCTTCAGATCATTGTATCTCAGTAAATCTTCTTTTTCAATACGCATTACATTTCCAATCAGCTCCAGTGTTTCTCCTTTATACAGTTTGACGCATTTTACCTTGTTGATTTTGTTGATTTTTTTGTTGACTTTCTTGTTGAAGTCAGGAGTAATGGCTGGAGCGGACTTAACGGGGGTTACAATCGGATTTTTTTTTTCTTCGACGGATGCTTTTGGGGCATCCGGGCTTACACTGTTGTTTTCTGTGAGTTTTTCGTCTGAAGCCAATTCGTTTGTAACGGGAGCCGTTGAGGGCTGCATATAGGAAGGATTCTCTCCTTTGTCAAAAGCGTACAATTCGAAATCCTCAATCGTTTTAATCAATATATCCGGATATTTTGGATTGGTGGCATAGCCTGCTTTTTTCAATCCGTAAGACCAGCCTTTGTAGTCGTTGATATCCAGTGCGAACAAACCATTATACCAGGTTCTTGACCGGAGGAAATCGGAGTGGTCTTTGTAGGAATCTTCGACCTTGTCATACACCCTGAAACATTCATTCGGTGCATCGTCTGTGTATTTAAAGGTTCTGCCTGTCCACTCATTCTTACATTTGATGCCGAAGTGGTTGTTGGTATTGGTAGAAAGGTAGCTGGTTCCGAAACTGCTCTCGTGTATACCCTGTGCCAGCGTGATGCTGGCGGGTATGCCGGCGCGTTTCATCTCGGAAATGGCGATGTCCTTATACTGCTGAATGTACGCAACGATAGCAGACGAGTCTTTTTTCTGTGCAGAGGCTGTTGCAGCGAACAGTAAGGAAAATAGTGTGAGTGTATGTTTCAGTTGTTTCATTTTCTTATTTTTTCCGTGTCATCATGATTCCGTCCCGTATGGAAATTATAACGTTTTCCACGCGGTTATCTTGTTGAACCTTTGTATTAAATTCTGCTAATTTCTTTGTGTCCTTGTCTTTCTTCTCCTCAATAATCTTGCCGCTCCAAAGAACGTTGTCCGCCAGGATAAATCCTCCGCTCCGCACGTTGTCAATAACCAGGTCGTAATAGTTGCTGTAGTTCTGTTTGTCGGCATCGATGAATACCAGATCAAAGGATTCATCCAGTTTCGCGATCTCATCGCACGCATCTCCGATAATTGGAATAATCTTATTGCTTAGTCCGGCTTTATCTATATATGTTTTTACCAATTCTCCCAGTTCCTCATTGATATCTATCGTGAAGAGTCTCCCGTCTTCCGTCAACCCCTCTGCCAGGCAGATGGCGGCATAGCCGGTATAGGTTCCAATCTCCAGAATCCGTCTCGGCTGCAGCATCCGGGAAATGAATTTAAGAAACTGCCCCTGTACCTTGCCACTCAGCATCTGCGGCATCAGCACATCGGCATGCGTTTTTCTGTTGAGCTCGGCCAATATACCTGATTCGTCAGTAGTATGGACAGCTATATATTTTTCTATTTCGGGAGAAACTAGATTCATAGTTAAGGTATTTTAATGTCGAATCCACTGTAGGGGACTTTCCGTTCTGTCATTCTTCCTTCAGAGAGTAGAGGGTTTATTCCATCTCAATCAGCAGCTGATTCTTTTCGACGGCATCTTTTTTATGGATGTGAATGCTTTTAACCACTCCGCTTCCGCTGGCTTTTATGATGTTTTCCATCTTCATGGCCTCCAGTATCAGTAAATTATCGCCTTTCTGAACAGATTGTCCCTTCTCTACCAGTACATCCAGCACCAGGCCGGGCATGGGTGCCTTCACATTCTCCATTTTATCGGAACCGGAGGCAGACATACCCATTTTATCCAGCAGGGTGTCCAATTCGGTTTGCAGGTTCAGGTCGTATATATTGTTGTTGACCTTGATGGAAAACCGTTTTAGGCTGTAATCGGCATGAATGACTTCCAGATTATAGGACTTGTGGTTTTCCAGAATATGAAACTTGTTGTCGAGTAATTTCACCAGGTCGATTTCCGTCGGGTTTCCATCGATTTTTATTTGCTCATTGTCCAGTTCGATTTCATGTGACTTATCCTGCTGGTAAAAGATCTTGTATTTCATCGGGCTTGTTAATTATTGATTTGGGTCATTTCAAGTTGATTGTAATATTTCTTATGTTTGAACAACAAATGATTGATAGCTGTTATCCTTTTCATATTACAACACGATATTAAGTAATTAGCCTTTAATCATTACTTTTACTTTTTCAAATGATGTTAATAAGTGTCCATGCATAAAACTTGTTTATTTTTATCTATATTTCTCATTTTCACGTCGTTAAGTGCTAATTGTCCTAAAAAAAGAAACAAAATCAGGATTTCTAAGCAATTAGATGAGGTGGTTATTACGCCTCAAAATCTTATTACCTCCTATAGGGGTTCCTACCAAAAACTATTTGATCTGGTGAGTACGAAACTTACGGTCAGGCCTGATTTCACTGAAAAGAAATTATACGGTCAGGCTGAATTGAAATTAAAGCCTCACTTTTATAATCAGAATCAGCTGATATTGGATGCCAAATGGATGGCAATTAACTCGGTTGAGCTAAAAACTCCTGAAGGCATACGCAAACTCAGCTACACATATGATACATTCAAACTAAAGATTGACTTGGATAAGTCATATTCCGCAAACGACCAGCTGGATGTTGTGATTGACTATGTAGCGATGCCATATGCGCAGGATAGTGTACAGGTGGATGACGGCAGAGGTCTATATTTTATAGATGTAGAGGACAAAAATCCATATAAACCCATGCATCTCTGGACGCAAGGGGAGGAGGAATCTTCATCCTGCTGGTTTCCGACATTAGATGCCACTAACCAAAAGTCGACTCAGGAAATTCTGGTCATTTTGGATAAAAATCTCACCTCACTTTCCAACGGATTACTGATTGATACGAAAGATAACGGGGACGGCACCAAAACAGACCACTGGAAGCAGGATAAACCACACTCTCCTTATTTGTTTTTTCTGAGCATCGGGGATTATTATAAGCATACGGATAAATGGCGGGATAAGGAGGTTTCCTACTATACATTTCCCAAGTATAAGGAATCTTTAGCCGCCTTGTTCAAGCATCAGCCTGAAATGATGGAGTTTTTTTCTCAGAAGCTGGGGGTTGACTTTCCATGGGATAAGATGGCAAATGTTATCGCCTTTGATTATACGGCGGGTGCCATGGAAAATTCATCAGTAGTTATCTATTATGACAGATTGTTATGTTCGAGGCAGGATCTGATAGACCTGGACTTTGATTATATAATTGCACATGAACTGTTTCACCAGTGGTTCGGAGATCTGGTTACTGCTGAATCCTGGGCCAACCTCACCCTTAATGAGTCCCTGGCAGATTACTCGGAATATTTGTGGATGGAGTATAAATATGGCAGGCAAGAGGCGGATGGATATGGATATGGTTCATTTAGGAAATACCTGCATACCGTTAAGTATGCCAATGAACCAATAGTCAATTATTACTATGACAGGAAACACGACCTTTTTGACGCCATCCGTTATGAAAAGGGCGGACGGGTATTGCATCTGTTGCGCAATTATTTAGGGGATGATGCCTTTTTTATCTCCTTAAATAGGTACCTCAGAAATCATAAATTTAATAATACAGAACTCTCAGATCTCCGAAAAGCTTTTGAAGAAATATCAGGGGGGGATTTAAACTGGTTTTTTAATCAGTGGTGGCTGGATAAAGGACACCCCATATTAGACATCACACACCGGTACGATGAAAAAAATAAGACAATAGAATTAACTGTCCGGCAAACGCAGGCCAGTACCGAAGGACCCACGTTTCGTATTCCAACCAAGGTGGATATTTACAATAATGGGAAGAAAGAAACTAAGATCATAGATATCACAGACAGGGTGATGACTTTCTATTTTGCGTCGGCTACCGCTCCTCAGTTGCTGAACTTTGATGCAGATAAGGTACTGCCCTGTGAAAAAATAGAAGATTTGAGTGAAGCCGAAAATATTTATAAGTTCTATAATGCTCCATTATATCTGGACAAGCGGGAGGCTATGGAGGCATTGGTACACAAGCAAAAAGACAATGCTGCCGTACAGGGCGTTTTTCTGAAGGCGTTGCAGGATGATAACTGGTACCTCCGGTTGGATGCCGCCAATCTGGTGGATCCGGATAAGTTTTCGGACAAATCCCAGCTGGTACTCACCTTACAAAAAATAATCAATACAGATCCGAGATCACAGGTGAGAGAAAAGGCGGTTGCCAAGATGGTAAAAATACAGAAAGATAAAAGTATAGCGTTGCTTGAGCATATACTCATCAGCGATTCATCTGTCTCTGTGCTTTCTGCGGCGTTAGGCAGCCTTCATCTGTATAATAAGCCGAAAGCGTATACTTATGCGTCGAAGATGGCTGTCACAGAAAATCCGGATTTAATGATGTCCATTGCAAAGATATTTAAAGACACCATTGAAGATAATTTTGAGTTCTTTAGAAAAGCGATCTGGTTGAACAATATTAAGACATTCTATTCCAACTTTAAGTCTTTTGGTGAATATTTACAGCGCACCAATACTGCCATACTGGAAAAAGGTATTTCATTTTTAAATGATATAGCCCGTTATGAAGAATCAAATTATATAATTACCGGTGCCAAGCAGACAGTAAGGAACCTGAAATATTATTTTGAAGAAAAGGCTAAGAAAGACCAGCAGGCAGATATCAGGCTGCAGATTATTAATAAATTGGGGAAAGAAATGCTGTAATACATTCAAATACGATGTTCCACGGCAAACTGAATCTTATCCAGGTAGGATGATTGTGCCAGCTGCAGTAAAATATATTCCGCTTCCGCCTTGGTTACCCCTCTGGCAAATGTTACCAGCTTGTTGGTTGTATCAAATTTAATTACCGTTCGCTGTTCATCTATCCAGTTCCCATTCCTGTTTGCTTTATATATTTCCACATCTGTGCGGATATTCCGGATGTCTTTCACGTCATAAAAATTCCTGCGGTAGAAGAACACCAGCGGTTTGTCGGTAATGAAGAATTCCTTATTAATCAATATCCGCTCCCTGCCGAAAAACAGCCATATAAAAAAGCTGGCACCGGCCATTCCCATTGCAAACCAACCTAAGATAGCAAGGATTAACCCGAACTCAATCCAAAAGTGGGTGGTGTGCTTCAGGGTAATGCCTACCATAATAAACAAAGCAAAAACCCACACCCCGGTAGCAAAAATCATCGCGACCAATGCCTTCGTGTTTTTTTTTAGGGGAATGCGGATTTCCAGCAGGCTTTTCTTGTTGGAAATCCTGACACGATTCTTAGGTATTGAATTTTCAGCCATTTGAACTACTGCGAAGATAAAAAGATTTTTAACGTAAAATTGTTTAGTATATTTGTTTGTTGATAGTCGGTAATCCATAGGCTATAGACCAATCACTAATAACTATTCATATGAAATTACAATTTCCGGAGGGATTTATATGGGGAACTTCCACCGCCGCCTATCAGATTGAGACAGCATCCGAACATAACTGGAAGGGACTGAAGTGCAAAGACGGCACTACGTTTGACAAATGCTCTCAGCACGATTTGCATCGTGACGAAGACCTGGAATACATTTGCCAAATCGGCAATGGATATCGCATGAGTCACGATTGGTCAAAACTGCAGACAGCCCCGTTTGCCGAATTTGACCAGAAGGAAGTGGAACCCTATCTGCGCTTTATGGAAGAATTGAAATGCCGCGGCAAACATATCATGCTGGTGCTGCATCATTTCACCAATCCGCTGTGGTTTGAAAAAGAAGGCAGCTGGGAAAAAGAGGGCAACCGCAGGTTGTGGCTGGATTTTGTACAGAAAACCGTCGATACATTCGGGCATCTGGTCGACACCTGGAATACCTTCAATGAGCCGAACGTCTATGTTTCCAATGGCTGGCTGACCGGTGAATTTCCGCCCTTTAAAAAAGGAAGGCTGTTGCAGGCGAGAAAAGTACTGAAAGAGATGAACAGGGCGCACGAAGAAGCATACGATATCATCAAGCAGCAATCAAAGGCGCCGGTCGGCATCTCGTTTAATACCGTGCAGTTCAAAGGGGAGATTTTCCCGGGACATATTCTTGCCAAGGTATTCGACTGGTGGTTCATGGAATATTGCCACAACCATTTTTTGAAACAGGATTTTCAGGGATTGAGCTACTACGCGAAAATGTCGTTCCGCCCGTTGCCATTGGATAATATGAATCATACGGAACAATTGAAAAAACTGGGCAGACGAACGGACCTGATGTGGGAATATGACCCGAAGGGATTCTATACCATTTTTCACCGCTACTGGAAGAAAACCCAGAAGCCGATTATCATTACGGAAAGCGGCATCTGCACGCACGACCCGAAAGTGCGCATTGAAAGCATCAAAGAATACCTGGGCTGGGTGCACAAGGCGCAGCAGGACGGCATTCCGATTCTGGGTTATTTCCACTGGAGCACGATGGACAACCACGAATGGAACATCGGGCAATATTATCGTTTCGGATTGGTAAGCGTGGATTTCGAAACCGGCAAACGCACCATGACCGAAGCCGGTACCTTTTTGGGTGAGGTGGCGAAGAAGAACAGTGTGGAGGTGTGATATATTCTATTTTTTTGAGAAATCCCGTTTTCTTATCGACAGACAGATAAGATAGAAAATGACAGGTGATACAATCCAGACCACTTGAATAAAGAGTGTATAACTTTGCTTTCCTACCGTTATCCAAACAGGATTCCATCGGTGTGGAATATATTGCCATATAATTCCGTTTCCGGATAATTCCACGATACATGAAGTAACAATACCCCAGATGCTGATTACAGCCAGTTCCCGCCAATCAAAATGCGTGTACAATAGTGCATACGGCTTCTTAAGTATTATACCAGTTAGATAATATCCCCCCATAAACAATCCCGCATCCCAGAATGAATGACATAAATAGTACGTTGGCCACGGAAGGGGCCATTCCATTCGTACATAGAAAAAAGAAGGACCCATATACCAAATAAAAAATTCAAATGTAGTACCAATTAAAAATCCTGTTATAAAGAAGACAACTTCCTGTCCGGTTACTTTTCTGAGGGCATATAAAAACATAAAGAGGAGGGGTATTGCAGTACCAACCGCCAAATCAGCAATTATTCTCCAGTCCATATTTAGTAAAACAGGGTGTTATTTTTTCAAAATCCTTTTCCTAATTCTGCTCAAGGATACCGGTGTCACGCCGATATAGGAAGCAATATATTGCAGGGGGACTCTGTTCAGTAAATCAGGCGTTTCGCGAATCAACCGCATATAGCGCTCCTCCGGCGTATCCAGCAGATAGGATGTGATGCGCTGCTGTAAAAAAGCGAGATAATATTCGAGAATAAGCCGCCCGACCCTTTCAAATTTCGGACTTCTGTCGTACAGGGCTTCGAGGTCTTTATAATCGATAATGAATAATTCACTGTCTTCGATGGCCTGTATCGTCTGGGTGCAGGGTTGCTTCAGGATATTGGATTCAAAGCTGCCTATCAATCCGTTTTCAAATGCCAGCAGACAGGTGATTTCATTATCGTTCTTTTCATAAAAGAAACGGAACCCTCCTTTTAAGATGAAGGCGATCTTGGTGTTCAGGTTGTTGGCATTAATAAAATTCTCGCCTTTCCTGTATGTCTTTAACGAACCGTATTGGATAAGTGTTGCCCACTCTTTCGGCGTCAGGAAGGTAATGTCATAGTGTTTCATGACGCGCTGGGCCCTCGGAACGATTTCCATTAAATCCATGTGTGAATATACTAAAAATACTCAGAGTAACATACCTTCAGCGGGATATTAGAAACGGCTTCGAGGAACAGGAGGCGGTTGGAGATGTTGTTTAAATAAGTCCTGCAGAAAGATGTAACCGGCGTAAAGTTCAAATTCATTGTGTAGGACAATCTGAGGATGCAGATACAGCAGCACGCGTTTCCATTTCTTATCATCGTAGGTGTCGCCGAAATCGATATATTCTTCAAACTGGTATTTATGGATGGTCACACCCGAAAGTATGAGTTCCATTTTTCCCGGCTCGAATTCCACGATATAGTACAAGCCTTCAATATCAAAATCCTGTATCTGCAGATGATGCACACCTTTCACACAATCAGACTTCGGGTACATGCTGCCCATATAGAAATAAGGATAGAACAGTTCCTTATACGGTATTTTAAACGCATTCAGCCAGGATTCTGCCTCCTGCATCTTCTGCGTGAAGAAGTCATTGACTTTGGTTTTCTTATGCCTTTTCTCAAACGAGATCCATCGTTTGGTATACCAGTCGTAAAATTCAAAGGAGTCTGCCAGACGAAGTTTGTAATTGAACTGTGAAGGCTCGTATGCCACATATCCGGGATAGTAATATTTCAGCTGGATGGATTTGGCATATTCCATTTCTAGCAGCATCGTATAGATGCCTATACTGTATCTTTCATAATGCTGGTCGAAGACACCAATAATACTCGCCATGCTGGTAATACCTACATCAAAAAAACTATACCCGACCAGTTTGCCGTTGTCATAAATATTGATTTCGTAGGTGCTGAATATGTGTTTGTTGAAATTGTCAAATAAAAATGCAGAGATGCTGGAAGAGGCATTTCCTTTAAACCGTTTGCGATGTTCCTTAAACAATATCTCTTTCTCTGCCGTAATGTTATAAGGCTGTATGTTGTAGGTAAATCGGCTGTTGTTTTTTCGAAGAATTTTACGCAGGCTCTTGGAAAATTCATGTTCGTTCAGCAGCACACGGATATGCAGCGTATTGAGAACTTCATCATTGAAATACAAGACTCTTGTGCGCATTAGATAGTTGCCTGTACGGAAATAACCGGTTGCCAGTAACTTGTCCAGTTGCCTGGCAGGCAGTGTCCGTTCCGGGAAATGATATTCTAACGGCAGCAGCATTCCCTAAAGGTAGAGCTGAAAAATCAGATAAGAAAGGGAAATCAGATAATTTTTTTCAGGTCTTCGAGCTGTGTTTTGCTGCCGATGGCAATAATCCTGTCTGATAATTGTATGCTGTAATCCGGCGCGGGATTGATAATATACTCTCCGGATTTCTGTTTAATGCCGAGTATCGTGGCACCGCATACATGCCAGGAGTTAATAGCCTGTAGGTTTTGAGATCTTAAAGGAGTCAGTTCGCTGATGGCACAGCCGTTATTCTGATAGGTGCTCATCACATCGATAAATTCCTTTACATCTGGCAATAATACCAGGTTGGCCATGTGCACACCTCCTAATTTGTCCGGCATGATGACATTTGTAGCGCCTGCTGTTTTTAATTTCTTTACGGAAGTATCTTTCATGGCACGACATATGACAATAATGTCAGGGTTTAGCTCTTTCGCAACCAATACTACAAACATATTATCAGCATCGTTGGGTGTCGTGATTAAGATATGTTTGGCGTGCATGATACCTGCTTTTATTAAAACCTCGTCTTTGGTGGCGTCATCGAATATATGATAGTCAAATTCTTCAATCGTAGACTTCTCATTCTTATCTATGGCAACAAAAGGTATGTGGGTTTTTTTCAGCTCTTTGATGGCTTCCAATCCGTTCTGCCCGCAGCCGCATACGATGACGTGGTCTTTTAAGAGGTCAATTTTCTTTTGCATAGATAGATGTTTATATAATTTATGGAATTCTCCGTCAAACAAAAACCGGGATACTTTGGTAATGACATATGTAAGTATAGCAAGGTTTGTCAGTATCAGCAGCATGGTAAATACTTTTCCTACGTCACTGAGTGGAATTGTTTCAGCGTAACCAACGGATGCCAGGGTAATAACTGTCATGTAGAGGGCATTCAGTAATGAATATTGCTCCAGCAACATATAACCCGCCGTTCCGGTGAACATTAATACAAAGAACAGAAACATATATCTTAATAATTCAAGCCATATTACTTTGTATAGAGTCATGATGCAGGTTTCTTGGTAATTCTGTGGATGCTTATCAGTGCAAGATAACAAACAATGAAAAATATAACAGGAATCCACCAGAATTTTGATAAGAAATTTATGGAAAGACGAATGGGATGGCTGTTCCCATATAATGTGTAATTTGCCCAATAGAAAGGCTGTGACCCAATGGCGTCTGCATTTCGGATATAATTTATTTTTGCCGATTGCAGCGCTTCCGATTTGGATGTGCCGGAAAAGAGCGATTGGTAAAAGGTGCTGAGTATCTGACCCGTCGATTTATCAGATGCATTCCACTGGGTGGACAGGACATTGTCGGCGCCAGCATAGTGAAAGGCCCAGGCAAAGTTTTGCATTCCTTCCCCGCCTTGTTGCTTTCCAAAATTCCCTTTGCAGGCGGCTATCGTCATTAACTGCGCATGGATGTTCAGCTTCCAGATTTCGCTGATGGACAAGAGGTAATTGACCGCCGGCTGAAAAACCAGAGCAGAGGATAAGGGGGATATGCTATCAACCAGAATATGAGCGGTGATATGGACGATGCCTGTATTCGACGTCTTTTCAATAAATGACGCTTTGGTGGCTGCTTTGCCGGTTCTTCCGTCAAAACGGGAATGGGAGCGCAAGGAACTGAACTCTTCCTGTGTATTTAACGGCGCAAATGCGGTACTAGAATAATCAGGCGCAAAAAACAGGATAGTAGGGTTGTCATCCGTTTTTGGGTAATTAAAATAAGTGCCTGCAGAAAAGGCATACTGTACGGAATGGTGATATATCAGGTAATCCGGTTTCTTCGGATGGCTGACTAACGCTTCAAATGCCAGGGATTGAAGCAATTCATCCGGAGCAATAATTATATCTTTCTCCAAAAGCATGGGGAGTAATGCCTTGTATAAGGTATAACCGGTGACAGCATCATATTTTTTCTGAGTAATCGATGTGTTTAGATTTGTGATCAATGAATCTATGTGTTTTTTAGAACCACAGTCTTTGTAGATAATTTTGCTTCTAGAGACGGAGATACAATAATAATTTTCCCCATCATTCATATATAAGAGCATCGTTTGGCCGGATTGTAAATGCTGTTGGAGCTGCTGGATGGATAATTGTTTCTCGCCGTATTTCAGTGCATATATCTTCGGATATTCTTGTTCTATCTTTTTAGAAAAATCTTCATATGCGTTCTGATAGAACAATATCGAATCATTCAGCGAGGGAGATTCCGAATCCCTGTCTTCCTGTAGCAGCATGAAGTAGTTTAGTTTGCCTATAATTCTTTCCGATTGCTGCTGTTCGCCTGCGGGCAGTATCTCATTGGATGTATAATCGGCAATCCTGCTTCGCAGGAGGTTGGCTTTATTGTTTTCGGCAAACAGGATTAAATGTTGAATAAGATAGGCATCTGTCGGTTTATAAAAGTGGGTGAGCAGGAAGATGCCCAGCTCATTGAGTTTGGTAATTTTTTGGGAATAATATAAACGGCTGCCTGCGGAATAATAAGTTTGTTTAATCTTATTAGCTTCCTGTAGGGTCGTTTTAATCAGGTCTATATCTGCCTTGATTGTTTTTATGCCCGGCTGCTTTGTCTTATATATCGCTTGCCTGCATTTCAGTGTTTGTAATATACATTCCCAATGGTCATAAGGATGAATGATTTTCCCTGACAACAAGGTTTGGTTCAAGGCTGCCGTTGCGTATTCCAGCGCCTTGGATGGATGATTGTCCAGTAAAGAGACATTGGATAAACCGGTTAAGGCATCAATGGAATACATATTGTTATCACCATAGATTTCATTATACAGACCATTGGCCTCTGAAAAATAGTAGGATGCCCTGGCTGTATTCTTTTGTGCCAGGTAATTATTTCCTGACTGATAATAAGCATCTGCCAGAAATTCATTTCTCTCTTTCTGATGAACGGCAATAATGTCTTTAAGTTTTAAATCAGCTTCCTGAAACAGCTTTCTTTCTGTCAGCATTTTTGATAATTCAAGGATACACTGGCTATAGAGATTGTGGTTTTGGCTGTAAAACTTTTCTGTTAATTGCATCGCCATCCGGAGTTGCGCTTCCGCGTTGACATAATCCTGCAGATAGTAATAGGCGGTTCCGCAATTCAGATAACTGTAAATGATGTCCGGCTGATTGTTGCCATACAGTTTTTGGAGTATAGCTCTGTCTTTTTTAAAGTAATAAACGGCTTTCTCAATATTATCCGTATTCAGATAAGCACCGCCAAGTGCGGCATATGCTTCCGCCGTTCTGGGATGGTTTTCGCCGAATTTCAAACGGTAAATCCTTAGAGCTTCCCTGAAGTTTTGTTGAGAGGTATAGTAGTCGCCGTTCTGCCCGGCCAGCAATCCAAGGTTATATATTACCTGCGCCGTCTTTGTATGTTGTTTCCCTAATCTTCGTTCATAAATTTCATGGGACTTATTATAATAAACAGTGGCACTGTCAAATTCCGACTCAAGGTAATACCAGCTGCCGATATGGTTGCAGGCTTTTGCCCGTAATAGGGAATCTTCAGCAGTATGATAAACCGCATCAAACAGGGATTTGCTGACAGTAAATGAATCCAGCCGAAAAAAGGCATCTCCCAACAATAGTTTACATTCGTCAGATAGGTTCTTGTCATGGATAAGGGTGCTTGTAGTTCTAAGCAAATGAATGGCATCAGCATATTTCCCCTTTTCTATCCGATATTTAGCCTCGGTCAGCAGTAGTTTCGTATAGGCAGCGGAATGGCATTGCTGCGCATATGGCTTACTGACAGACAGTGTTTTATCCAGTGCGCCGTACTGTTTGAGCTGTAATAAGCATTCTGATATCCCGGATAAAATTTCTGCTATCCGGGACTGCTGATATCTTGGATCCGACTTTTTCAGGGCAGATGTAAAGCACACGAGCGATCTGTAATAATCCTCTTTTAGAAAACAGATATGCGCCTGTTCGGATTCAATTGTGCTGACGGACAATTTATCTGCATGTGCCAGGCCAATGACCAGTAATAAAGGAAAGATTGCTGCTTTCAACATATACTCCTATCTGTATAAATTTAATAACACCACTTAAATAATTAATCATATAATCTTGTTTATTTTTGAGGGATGAAGAAAAAAATTGCAGTATTGCCGGGAGACGGCATTGGCCCTGAAATCATTGAACAGGCGGTTAAAGCATTGAAGGCCGTTGAACGAAAATATAACCATGCGTTTGAATATACCTACGGATGGATAGGTGCGGCAGCCATAGATAAAACCGGCAATCCGTATCCGGATGAAACACATGAATTGTGCATGAATGCCGATGCCATCCTCTTTGGCGCCATCGGTGACCCGAAATATGACAATGACCCGACTGCGAAAGTAAGGCCGGAGCAGGGTTTGCTGAAGATGCGCAGCAATCTGGGTTTGTATGCCAATATCCGTCCTGTGAAAAGTTATGATGCTTTGTTGGATGCGTCACCACTGAAGAATGACCGGATTAAAGGCGTGGATTTTGTAGTCGTTCGGGAACTGATATCAGGTATTTATTTTGGCAAGCCGCGTGGCAGGAGCGAGGATCAGTCGATAGCATACGATACCTGTGTGTATAGCAAGGAAGAGATTTTGCGCATCACTGAGAAGGCATTTCAGTTTGCCCGCAACAGAAAGAAAAAAGTTACTTTGTTGGATAAGGCAAATGTGCTGGCCACCTCCCGCCTGTGGCGAGAAACGGTGACGGAATATGCCAAAAATCATCCGGATATTGAATTGGAGTGCAACTATATCGACAGCGCGGCCATGGAAGTGATTACCAAGCCCATCAAGTTTGATGTCATCCTGACGGAAAATCTGTTCGGTGATATCATCAGCGACGAGGCCTCTGTGATTGCCGGCAGCCTGGGTGTATTGCCTTCTGCATCCATAGGAGATAAGGTGTCCCTGTATGAGCCAATACATGGTTCGTATCCGCAGGCAGCCGGAAAGAATATTGCCAATCCGATGGCAACGATTTTATCCGCAGCCATGTTGCTGGAATATAGTTTTGGTTTGGTGGAAGAAAGCAAAGCCATCGTTCAGGCAGTCGATAAGGCTATGCAGGAAAATATCGTGACGGAAGATATCAATCAGGGAAAATACAGTACTTCGGAAGTCGGCGATAAAATTGCTGAATTTATATTGCAATGATGAAAGTCACCATACTCGGATCGGCATACCCGCTGCGCGGCGGACTGGCAGCTTACAATGAGCGGCTGGCCCGGGAATTTTCAGCACAAGGGGATGAAGTGACTATCGTTACGTTTTCCTTGCAATATCCTGAGTTTCTGTTTCCGGGCACCACACAATATTCATCATTACCCAAACCGGCTGATTTAAGCATTGAAGTGGCTGTCAATTCCATCAATCCGTTTAACTGGATAAAGGTCGGGCTGAAAGTAAAAAAGCAAAAACCGGATATCCTCGTGGTGAAATTCTGGCTTCCGTTTATGGCGCCGTGCCTGGGCACCATCTGCCGCATTGTAAAAAGGAACAGGCATACTAAAATTGTTTCCATACTGGATAATATCATTCCGCATGAAAAGCGCATCGGCGATAAACTGTTCACGGCCTATTTTGTAAACAGTGTGGATGCGTTTATTGCCATGAGTGACAGTGTCTATCATGATCTAAGTGTATTTGATACGAAAAAACCACGCCTGTTAAGCCCGCATCCGTTGTTCGATAATTATGGTGCACCCATCACTAAAGAACAGGCATTGCAGCGATTAAAACTGGATGCTTCCAAAAGATACCTGTTGTTTTTTGGCCTGATCAGGGATTATAAAGGCCTGGACATTTTGCTGAAGGCAATGGCGAAAGAGGAATTGCGCAACAGCGATATCCAACTAATTGTTGCCGGTGAATATTATTCCAATAAGGAAGAATATGAACAACTGATAAGAGCGTTGAACCTGAAAGATAAGGTCGAATTACACACCCGATTCATTCCGGATGATGAAGTCGTGCATTATTTTTGTGCGGCAGATATGGTGGTGCAGCCGTATAAACATGCCACACAGAGCGGAGTGACACAGATATGTTACCATTTCAACAAACCGATGCTGGTGACGAATGTGGGCGGCTTGCCGGAAATCGTACCTGACAATAAAGTCGGGTTTGTAGTGGAGCCAAATGAACAGTCTGTTGCCGATGCGATATTGAAATTCTACAGCGGGCATAAAGAGACGGAGTTTATCCAAAATATCCTGGAAGAAAAAAAGAAATACAGCTGGAAAGTGATGGCGGAGAAAGTGAAGAGTTTCCTCTGATGCATTAATAAATTGTCCAAAATCATAAATCATAAATCGTAAATCGTAAATTTGCCTTATGATTATTCGTTCCAAAGCACCCTTGCGTATTGGCCTGGCCGGCGGCGGCACCGACGTCTCTCCTTATTCCGACATTTACGGAGGGGCCATCCTGAATGCGACCATCAGCCTTTATGCTTATGCATCCATCAAGCCCGGAGACGACGGTAAGATTGTTATCGATGCGATTGACAGAAATGAAATCATCGAATTTCAGAGTGAAGCACAGCTGCCGATTGATGGTACATTAGATCTGGTGAAAGGCGTTTACAACCGTATAGTCCGGGACTTCATAAAGAAACCTTTATCGTTTGAAATCAATACCTATGTCGATGCGCCTCCGGGCTCCGGACTCGGTTCATCTTCGACTTTAGTGGTGGCAATCTTAGGCGCATTCGTCGAGTGGCTGAAGTTGCCCCTGGGTGAATACGATATCGCACATCTGGCATATTCTATCGAGCGCGAAGACCTGAAGATGGCGGGCGGAAAACAGGATCAGTATGCAGCTACCTTTGGCGGGGTGAATTATATGGAATTTTATGCCAACGATAAGGTGATTGTCAACCCGCTGCGCATCAAATCCAAATACCTGCATGAATTGGAACATAATCTGGTGTTGTTCTACACGCAGACATCCCGCTTGTCTTCCGAAATCATTCAGCAGCAGGCCGACAATGTAAACGCCAATAAGACGGCTTCCATCGAAGCCATGCATCAGCTGAAAGAACAAAGCATATTGATGAAAGAAGCGATTCTGAGAGGCGAAGTGGACCATATCGGAAAGATATTACACGACGGCTGGATGCATAAAAAGCTGATGGCAGAAGGTATATCCAATCCTTCCATCGATGCCATTTATGAAGCGGCAATGCAGGCGGGGGCCACCGGAGGTAAAATATCCGGTGCTGGCGGCGGCGGATTCATGATTTTTTATGCGCCCTATATCCATAAGTATAAGCTGATAGAACAACTCAATACACTGGGCGGTAAAGTAATGCCCTATACGTTGACGACAGAAGGCCTTACCACCTGGACGGTTTAAGTTTCCTGATGTCCGGATATGGAAAAGAATGTCATTCTCCTGAAAGTGGGAATCTGCTATCCCGATGAAATCCTCATTTTTAAGGAATCTTATAGCCATCCGTCAATGTTTTCAGAAAGGCAATGATGTCGTTGATTTCCGATTGTGACAGATTTAAATTTCCCAGTTCGTTGGTGTTCATCGTGGGAGCATATTCGGGTACAAATGCCGGATTGACATCCCTTTCGTTGTAAAACTCCATCACTTCTTCCAGGGTATTGAAGATTCCGTTGTGCATATAGGGTGCCGTGATGGCAATATTGCGCAGGGTAGGTGCTTTAAACCTTCCCACTTCCAACGGTTCATTTCTTTCAAAGATGGCCAGGCCGCTGTCAACGGGCATACCCAGCTGGTCCGGATGTTTGGGCAATCCTATATTGTCATACGAATAATCGGTAAACACGATTTTAGAGGTGGTGGCATAGCTGGTTGGAGTGGTAAGATGGCAAAGGCTGCATTTGGATTTCGTGGTATCGTTGAATAAAACCATACCGCGCTTTTCGGGATCGGTCAGTGCCGCTTTTCCCTTCAGGTAAAAGTCAAATTTGCTGGTGAAGGTATTGACCTGCCGGGATTGCTGGAATTTCTGCAGACACAATACGGAATACAAGACGATGGTCTGGCTGTCTGCCAGCACGGCGCTTCCGAATAATTTTTCCAGTTTCGGATAGTAGGCTGCATTTTTTATTCTTTGGGAAACAGCTCCGAATCCGGGATTATTCATTTCGTGCGGATGGATAAGCGGGAAGAGTGCCTGCTGATTCAGGAATTCCGCTTTTCCGTCCCAGAAGAAACCACCCACCATTTCCCATACCCCGCGTACCAGCTCAGCCCGTCTGTTGGGTGCGAATACCATATAGCTGATGGCCGAGGCATTTCGGGTTCCTAACAGTCCGCCTACCCCGGCAGAGAAGGAGGTATGCCTTGAATCCGAAAATCCGCTCATCGGCGAGTGACAGGTGGCACAGCTGATACCTGCAGGTTCTGACAGATTCTGGTCAAAGAAAATAAGTTTGCCGATCAGTGCCGTGTCAGACAAGCCGCTGTTATTGGCGATAAATTCAGCTTCGGAGTTATAATAAAAGGTTTCTTCCTCTTCTGTAGAACTGCGTTTGCAGCAAAGGAGGAAGAGGCTTGACAGTACAACAAGAATGGATATTCTTTTCATCACTTTGGTGTATTAAAGGTACAATTGATTTTACTAAACCCATCCAACCGGTGCAAATAAAGTTGTTTATTTTATCTTATACCCGTCTGTCAGCGTTTGAAGGAAAGCGATGATGTCTTTCAGCTCTTCGGGTTTTAATTTTAAATTTCCCACCTCCGTCCTGTTCATCGTCGCCGGATATTCCGGAACAAATTTTTTATGGATATCCCGTTCGTTATAGAACTCCAGCACTTCTTCCAGTGTGTGGAAGATTCCGTTGTGCATATAGGGTGCCGTAACGGCCACATTGCGTAACGTCGGCGTCTTGAATCGGCCGATTTCTTTCGGATTGCTCACTTCTGTCTTAGCTAAACCACTATCAATGGGCAGATTCAGCTGTACCGGATGTTTGGGCAGTCCGATATTTTCATACGAATAATCGGTGAAGATGATTTTGTCGGTGGAGGCATAAGGCGTCGGCTGAATGGAATGACAGACGGAGCATTTGGCTCTGGTGGTATCGCTGAACATCTGCATGCCGCGCATTTCCTGCGCACTCAGTTTTAGTTTTCCTTTCCGGTAAAAATCGAATTTGCTCGTAAACGGATTGACCTGATGGGAACGCTGAAATGCCTGCAGGCAACCTACTGCATAAAAAACGATAAGGTCGGTTTTCAGAAACGCCTCTTTGCCGAATACTTTTTCAAGTGCAGGATAATAAGAGGCGTGTTTAAGTTTTTCGGATACCCCGGCGAAGCTGGCATTGTTCATCTCGTGCTCATTGATGAGCGGAAACAGCGCCTGCTCGTTCAGGAATTCTGCCCTGCCATCCCAGAAGAAGCCGCCTACCTCTTCCATTACGCCCCGGACCAGTTCTTCTTTCCTGTTGGGTGCAAAACTCATATAGCTAATGGACGGTGCATTGCGTAAGCCGGGTTCGTTGCGGGAGCCGGTAGAAAAGGAGATATGTCGGGGGTCCGAAAATCCGCTCATCGGAGCATGGCAGGTTGCGCAGCTGGTGCCCGCCGGCTCTGAGAGATTCTTGTCAAAGAACATGAGCTTGCCTGCGAGGGCAGAATCGGAAAGGCCGTCCTTATTATTGATAAATTCTACTTCTGAGGCATAATAGAAGGGCTCAAACCTTGCATTCTTTTCTCTTTTACAATTAACAAAAGTTAGTGCAAATAAGACAATTAAGAAGGCTGATTTTTTCATACTGAAATAGCAGAACTAAATATGCAAATGATTACCTTAAAAGGAATTATTTTCTATTGTATAGAATCACCATGTAAACTCTAAAGTGCCGCCAATATAGAATGGATTTGCAACCTTAATTCCTTGCGGTCTTCTCGAAACAATATGCTGACTGTTTGTGATATTCTTAAAGTTCATGCCAATAGTCGTGTGTGCTTTTGGTATAATATAGGAGACAGCTGCGTCCATTGTAAAATAGGCTGGAATCTGTCCGGCTCTTCCGTTTGCTGTTGGTGTAATTGTCTCAATTTCATCCGTAAACTGTTTGCCTGTATAATTAAACACCATTTGCAGGTTTAAACCAAAGGGTGTTAGAAGTCCTGCAACTGCAGATAAAAATATTCTGGGTGCATAAGGCAAGTCGTATCCGTTAATATTTACAGTATCAGCATTAATCTTCTTGAATCTGTCGCTGCTTAGTTTTGCTACATTATAAGTCGTGTTAATATTAAAATACGGATCATATTTCTTGTTAAACATTTCACCAAAGTTGATGCTTAATCCGGATTCTAAACCATAGTGTTTAGTTCTCCCGGCATTAATAAATCCGGTTCCGGTTCCGCCTGAAGATTCAGAAACAGGAATAACTTGTTTTTGAAAATCAATATAATAAACCGTTAATTCCATATTCAAACCTTTATAAAATTCACTTCTTGTTCCAACTTCAAAATTCCAGCTTAGCTGTGGTTCAAGTTTTAAAATTTCACCTGATGCGCTAATTGAATTTTTTAAGCCTGGCGGAGAAAATCCACGATGCACACCTGCAAAAATGGTCATCTTTTCTTTTGGATTATAGCTGATAGAAACACCAGGAATAAAAGCAAATACTCTGTTCTTTGCAACAATATTGGTGTCTCTGTATTGACCGGCAGCATTCTTATACATTCTGATTTCTCTTTTATAATTATAACTTTCTAATCGTACACCGGCGGTAATAGTTATTTTTTTCAGGAATGTAAATTTATTTTCTATGTAACCACTAATTGCCCAACCCGGTCTGAATTCTTCAGCCTGAATTTGTCCTGTAACAGCTTTCGGTGAATTGCCTTTCTTTTCCTGATCTAACGCATTTTCGTACAAACCGCGAATACCAGCCTGTAAATTTCCTTCTACTCTTTTTATGTTATATCTATAATCTATTTTAGATTCTAATCCGTATACCCAAAATGTCCGGTTGCGAAATCCGGTTTCATTCAGCATATAAATTGCACCGTTTGCAACAGTCGTATCTCCAAATATACTGCCGGTTTGATTGCCGGCCGATTTACTGTAACTAAATCCTTGCCTGCGCCAATCCCTGGTGATAGTATATGCATAACCAACATTTGTAATGTTTAAATGAGTATTGAAAAAATGTTTGTGTGTTGCGGATACACTAAATCTCTTTATTTTTAATAAATCATCAGGTGCGACAATTGTATACTTATCATCATTTTCAAACATTGGTGTGGTTAATCCTACATAGGTTGAATTTGATTTTTCATTGTATAGCTGACCTTTAAAACCAAGAACAGATTTTTTTCCGAGTTTTAATTTAAGTTTTGCATTAAAATCATCAACATTAAACTTCAATGTACCCAGTCTTGTTGCCTGTTTGTGCAAATAATTTACACGAAAATTAGCATTTCCTTTTCCAACACCATAATCTATATAAGAAGAAAAGAGCCTGCCGCTGCCACCTTTAAAAGATGCTTTTCCAACATGCCCTTTTACAGGTGCATCAGCTGTAATATAATTTATAACACCACCAATAGTTCTTGGACCAAATAATATCTGACCACTACCTTTTACTACTTCTATACTGCTCATTCTTTCCATTGCCGGCGTGTAGTACATTTCAGGTTCGCCATACGGGTTAAGCTGAATAGGTATCCCATCTTCTAACATCAAAACACCACTGCTTCTGTCAGGATCTAACCCACGAATACCAATATTTACCCTTAACCCACTGCCTTCTTCATCAACAACATTCAACCCGGCAACTCTTTTAAAAACTTCATTGCCACTTATTACAGATAATTTTTTTAATTCCACCTCATTTATAAAAGCACCGGAACCAGGTAATTCATTGAGTATATCGTTGTTGCTTTTCTTTTGAGGAATAATGGTAATATTTGGTAATTCCTGTGTTGTAAGAACTTCTAAAGTGTCTGAGCTAGTCAACGAATCTGTAGCTGATATTGTGTTTGCATGAACAGAAAATAGTACTATAAACAATAATGATACCGTATAAAAGATTTTAGAAAGCATTTATTCTTATTTAGACTAATTTAAAATAATAAGCACAAACATATTATCTTAAATCAGTCTAAACAATAGCTAAATTTGTGATTTTGATACCTAATTCTAGGTATACGCTACTCGGCCACCATTTCCTCTTTGGTAATGAGGCTGTTTTGAACCGCATATATGATCATTTCAGAAGAAGAATTGATCTTCAGTTTCTTCATGATATTTTTCTTGTGTGTATATACTGTATGTGTACTTAGAAACAGATGCCCTGCGATGGTCTTGGCTGTCCAGCCTTTTGCAGTCAGTTTGATGATTTCTGTTTCACGCAGCGATAGATTGAGCGGCTTGCAGGAATCTTCATCCGTATGGATATGCTTTTCGATAATGATGTCTATTACTTTATGGCAATAGAACTTCTCATTCTTTGCGGTTGCATAAATGGAATTGATGATTTCTTCTTTATCGCATTCCTTGGTCAGGAAACTGACAGCCCCGAGTTCAATGGCTTTATAGATGCTCGATTTATTGTCATCAGACGAGATTATCAGAAAACGCGTGTAAGGAGACAGCTTCTTTGCCGTCTGGATATCATCGGCTTTAAAGTTTTTGTTGAAGTAATCAAAGATGACGACATTCGGCTGATGCTCAAATACCATTTGGTGTAATTCGGCTGAATTCGCGGCTTCTCCAACAACTGTAAAATCCATTATGGCAGACAATAAATCCCTTAATCCCAGTCGGATTAAATATTGTGCATCTGCAATAAGGATTTTAATCATGAATGAACTGTAATCAAATTCAAAAGTAGCGAAATAGGTTGAAAATAGTATGATTTTTAAAATGATTAAAACTTAAAATGGTATTTTTAAACCCTCAATGAGGTATAATTTTACTGCATGAACAACAATTTCTCCTTTGTCAGAACGATTTCCGGGCCACTGAAAAGTAAAATAGATGATACCCTTTGGGATAAGGTACTGCATCTGTACGAAAATGAACAATTTGCAGAATCGGTGAGAAACTGCATTAATTACATTGATCCGACAATAGAGAATAAATACGCAAATCCGGAAAAAACCGAATATACTATTCCGCATGGCTCCATTGTTGTATCTGTAAAAATCACAGGGACTGAACTGGCGGTGGAAGCTCCTTTCCTGTCGATAGAAAGCGCTAAGAAAATTCCAATTCTACGTCAGACGGCTCAGATTAATTTTACACCGCTGACCATCTCACAGATTGTGCTGGAGGACGACAAATTGTATTTCAGGTATAGTTGTCCGTTGGATAGCTGCGAACCCTATAAGGTTTATGATGTGCTCAGGGAAATCTGCATCAACGCGGACAATTACGATGATGAATTTATAACAAAATTTGATGCGGGGAGAATACGGGAACCTAAGGTTACCTGCTACTCGCAGGAACAGAAAGACATTGCCTGGAACACGATTCAATTGTATATCCGGGAAGCGTTCTCCGTATATGAGCAATTTGAGAATAAACGAATGACGAATTTCTTATGGGACGTCCTCGTCATCACCCTGCTTAAAATAGATTACCTGTGTGCCCCGCAGGGAAATATCCGGAACGAAATTGAGAAAACGTTGAATGCTATGAATGGCAAAGAAGATTATTATCAACGATTGAGTGCCGGCAAAGAATTTTTAAAGAAGATACAGTCGATGGAGCGTTCTGCCTTTGAGAACGACCTTTATAAGATAGATGTTTTCGTTTCTTATAAGTTCGCAGCCAACCTGGATACTGTGCGTACAATACTGAAATACGCTTATGAAACGGCGGATAAGGAAATAAAAGCCCTGGATTACGCCGGTGCGGTACTCACCCTGCAATATGGAATATTGAACCTGATGTACAGCAATAATGCAGAAGATAGCGCAGCGGAAATCCTGACAAAAGCGATGGAAGAGACATCCGGCAAGCCCATACAGGAAGCTTCGAAACGGCTTTTTGAAGCTGTACAGAAAGTGATGACTGAAAATAATACGGCCCGAAAAGAAGCAGCCGTGAAGGAACAGAAAGAGGAGCCGAAAGAGGAAAAGGGGTTCTTCAAAAAATTATTCAAACTATAAATACGCTCATTACGGAGCGAGTAAGATGAATCATACAGAATTAAAAAAAGCAGTCTATAAAATAAATACCGCCAGTGGCAGCGGTTCCGGTTTTTACCTGAAATCCCAGAATATCTTTGTCACCAATTATCATGTGGTGGAAGGCAATAAAAAAGTGTCCATAGAAGATCAGCGGCAGGACAGATATATCGCCGATGTCGTGTATGTGAATCCTGAAGCGGATATTGCATTTTTGAGTTGTCATTCACATACGCCGTCTGTAGATGTTCCATTCGATAAGGTCGAGGAAGTGCACAGCAGGGACAAGGTTTTTGTATTGGGCTATCCTTTTGGTATGCCCTATACGATTACGGAAGGCATCGTTTCAAATGAGAATCAATTACTGGACGGACAACGATATATACAGACAGATGCGGCTGTCAACCCCGGTAACAGCGGCGGGCCGGTGGTCAATGCCAATGGGTTATTGGTAGGCCTGACTACGGCAAAATTTACCGATGCGGATAATGTCGGGTTTGCCATCCCGGCCAGGACTGTACGTGAAGAGCTGGATGCTTTTGCACAAAACCCGCCTTGTCAGTATTCCATCAAATGTCATTCCTGCAAGGCGATGATCTGTGAGAAAACGGACTATTGTCCGAATTGCGGAGCCGATATTGATGAAAAGATATTTGATGATAAGGAAATCAGCAAGCTGTCCCAATATGTGGAGGATGCCATTAAAGCAATGGGCATTGACCCGATATTGACTCGAAGCGGCATGGAATACTGGGAGTTCCATCATGGCAGTGCGCTGGTCCGCATTTTTGTCTTTGACAAAAACTATTTGTATGCTACGTCCCCCTTGAATAAACTGCCTGCAAATAACCTCGAATCTTTCTTGAAATATACCTTGAGCAATCCGGTTCCGCCTTTCCATCTTGGAATTTATCAGCATCATATTTATCTGTCCTATAGGGTCCGTATGAGTGATATTTTTTCAGACAGAGGGGAATCTATCAAACAAAACCTGAGCGATCTGATTGTAAAAGCCAATGAGATGGATGACTATTTTGTGCAGGCGTTCGGCTGTGAGAAAACAAATTATTCAAAACCGGATGATTAACCCTGCAGTTAAAAACAAGAAGGCCAACCGATCGGTTGGCCTTCTTGTTTTTATGCTTTATAATTATTTTACTGTAATCCTTCCGGTGCTGATAACTTTTTCATCCACCTTTAACTGAAAGAAATAGATACCTGAACTTTTGAAAATGTCACGGGTGATTTTTTGTTCGTAGTCTTTCACCTGACTGATTTTAAACACCTCACTTCCTACAATATTGTAAAAGACAACACTCACCTTGCTGAACTGCAAATCAACCTCTTCACTGATTTTGATATTCGCTTCCGATGTCATCGGATTCGGATACAACTTAATGACTTCTTTGTCTCCGAATCTGGTATCTGTGCTGCTTAATTCAAAGACGGATGCCCGGGATAGCTGAGGTGAAATAAATATTGCTGTAAACAATAAAAGCAGTAGTGTAAACGTTTTACGCATGAGTTGGGGTTTATTATTTGCGGTAAGAAACATATACTGAGATTCAAATATAGTCAATCATCCGCTAAAAGTCAATAAATATGCCAATAATTTTTGATCAGCTAATTAATAGAATCCACCAACTCCTGTAAGTTGGATAGCTGCACATCAATAAGTTCAGACTTTTTATAATCTCCTGATAAATAAACAGTTGTCATCCCGGTGGACTTTCCAAACTGCATATCAGACAGTTTATCACCCACCATTACGGATTTTACAAAATCAATTTCCGGAAAATCTTTTTGGGCTAAGAAAGCCATCCCGTTGTTAGGTTTGCGTAATATATTCTCGGCAGAGGCCAAATCCGGTGCAAAATATACGGCATCAATTCTTCCGCCGTTCAGTTCTATCATGTTCATCATATTCTGATGTATTTCCCGTAATTCATCTTCCGTTATCAATCCTTTGGCGATGGATTGCTGGTTGGTAACCACTATAATGCGCGTAAATAATTTGGACAGTTTCGGCATCGATTCCAGTACGCCCGGCAGAAACTCAAATTGCTCCCAATTCAGCACATACCCGCCGTCCATATTTTTATTGATGACGCCATCCCGGTCGAGAAACAGTGTCCAGGATTCGTCTATATGGATTTGAGTGTTTTTCATCAGTGAAAATCCTTTTGTGCTTTGGCGTAATCTTCCGGAATGCCGATATCGATGAAATAATTATCAAACGCAATTCCCTGTATGGTCAAGTCATTCAGGTGTTTTTCCAAAATGTCTTTTTCAAAAGAAAACTTTTTACCCGTCCCTATCCTGTCAAACAATGATTTCCTGAAATAATATATGCCACCGTTTATCAAACCATGTTCACACGGTTTCTTTTCGTTAAACGCAATAACCCTGTTTGCTTCATTGAGTTCCACCGTGCCATATCTGTCAAACCGAAACATCGGTTTCAGTGCTATGGTAATATCTGAGGTGCTGTTTTTTAATCTGGATAATTCAATATCAAAAAACGTATCCCCATTCAATATATACGCATCTTCATCCACCAGTTTTAAAGCATGTTTTATACCTCCGCCGGTTCCTAGCGGCTCCTGTTCTATGGCATATTGGATGTCCATATTCAAATACGAATCCTGAAAGTAATCCTGTATGACTTCCTTCAGATGCCCGACAGAAAGAACCACGTCGCGGATGCCCTGATGGTGTAATTCTTTAAACAGATAATGTAAGAAAGGTTTGCCATTGACAGGTGCCATAGGTTTAGGGACGTCTTTTACAACGGTACTTAGCCGGGTGCCGAAGCCTCCTGCAAGGATGATGGCCGGTGTGGTATGCTGGGTGGTTTTCAAGTCTTTTCGGGTGATGGCTAAAATAATTTCTCTTCCACCAGCTGGCAGATGATATGCCCTACGGTGATATGGCATTCCTGAATTCTCGGCGTGTCACTAGAAGGAATGTTAATCAGGTAATCACAGAATTCTTTCATCTTGCCGCCGGTTTCACCGGTAAATCCGATGATAATCATTCCGCGTTCTCTGGCTACCTTGAAGGCTTCCACGATATTGCCCGAATTGCCGGAGGTGGATAAACCAATCAACACGTCGCCCTTTCTTCCCTTCGCTTTTACGAGGCGCGCAAAAACTTCATTATAGCTGTAGTCATTGGCTACGGCTGTCAGGTAGGAGGTATTGACATGCAAAGCTTCGGCATACAAGGGTTCTCTGTCGGTATAAAATCTTCCGGAAAATTCAGCGGCCAGATGCTGGGCATCAGCCGCGGAACCGCCATTGCCGCAGAACAAAACTTTACCGTCGTGCTTAAAGCAGGCGACAATGCTGTTGGAAACGTCTTCTATGGTTTGTATTAGTTTTCCATCTTCCGCCACTTGCTGCTTTACGGCAATGGAAGCTTTCAGGATGGCTTCAATCTGTTGTTTCATGCGGTAAATATAGTGAATATGTCAATAGTGATGGGCAATTCATAAATTGTTTTTATCTTGTTTTATGGGCTTCCTCGAATTAGATACATCTAAAAGAATCATCCGGATTTCGTCCGCCATTATTTCCTATGGCAATGCCGCGGATTATGCCCTCACCAAACAGATATCGGATGAAATCGAAATGATGTGGAATGAACCGGAAGGTATCGTGCTGCTGGGAAACAGATGGTTTCAGGTGCAGTTTCGTATCACCCCGCAGTACAATCACCTGATACGGGAAAACAGTATCCGGGAAAATAAGAATCCCGGGAACAATTATATCCGCATCGAAGCATTCGCCCGGCTGAATGTTTCCTGTGTGGATGCGGTGGGCAGCAATTCCGGCTATTTTAAGCTGGATAATTTGTATCCGGGCTCCACCACAGCCGCCCATGAATATGGCCATTCGTTAGGCCTAGACCATCCGTCGGATTTAAATCTGACAGGAAAGGGCGTACCGGGCATCATGTATCCGAGAGGGACGCTGGTGGATCCGGAATTTCAATACAACCCATTGGCAAAACCTGCTGAAGACGGCGGAACACTGAATCCGATTTACCGAAAAGTGAAACAGGAAGATATCGAACATTTACAGTTAGACAGGCTACTGACAAAAAATATTTTTATTGTCGGCAGGTTTACCAATAGGTATCATGAAGAGCAGGTGAAAGGAGTTTAAGATTTATTTTCTAATTGCTCAATATCATCCAGATCTTTGTATCTGCCGGCAGCCTTCCTGGACTCAATTAGATGTTTGTAATGAATAACCCTGACGGGAATGTCACCTATTTCATGAATTTCAGATTTATCATAAGCTTCATCAAAGACGACTCCTTTTAAATCTGTTAAGATGTTAATTCTGACGGGAATTCTTCCAAAAGAAAATACGTCTGATTCATTAGACAGGAAGTTTTGTTCAGTCATATCAAATGTAGACATCCCAAAATCAATAAAGGCTTTGCAAATTCGGTTATAGTTAGAATTTGTTTTTTCAACCCAAAGGTCTATATCTCCGGTTGTTCTGCTATAACCATGAATAATGACAGAATATCCGACTGCAAGGATATATTTTACAACAATTGTTAAATGCTCTAAGGAAATCCTGAAAGTCTTTGTTGAATATATTATTCATTACTTTCTTTTAATCCTGAGAAAGAAAGTCTTATCCATCCTGGGCGGGTGATTGATGTCAAAATTATAGGCGGCGGCATTAAGGTAATAAGCCAAAGCCAGGCGTTCATTAACGGTCATATTCTTATGATGTCGGGCATAATCTGCAGCGTCTTTGAAAGATTGCTTTGCAAAGGAATTCCTGTCTAGCTTAAACATACTTAAAAATAACAAAAATTATCCGTAAAAACTACTTTTATACGGATAGCGTTTGTGGTACATATCCTGCACCATCAGAATCATCGTATTGCGCAGTTCGTCTATATTTTCCTTGTTGGTGGCGGAAATAAACACACAGTTGCAGTTCATCCAGGAGCGCATATTCTTTTCAAACTCTTCCGATAATTCCTTTTTGATTTCTTCCGGCAGGAACTTGTCAAAATATTTTTCCCGGTACAGGTCCATCTTGTTAAATACTATCAGCCTTGGCTGTTGGGTGACGCTCAGGTCGGAGAGGGTTTCATTCACCACGTTGATATGATCCCGGAAGTTTTCGTGCGAAGCATCCACCACATGAACAATGATGTCTGATTCTTTCGCTTCGTCTAGGGTGGATTTAAAACTTTCAATCAGGTTGTGCGGCAGTTTGCGGATAAACCCCACCGTGTCGCTCAGTAAAAAAGCGATATTGTCAATCACCACTTTTCGGACCGTGGTATCGAGAGTGGCAAACAGTTTATTTTCTGCCAGCACCTCGCTTTTACTCAGCAGATTCATGATGGTGGATTTGCCTACGTTCGTATATCCGACCAGTGCCACCCGTATCAGTTCGCCCCTGGTTTTTCTGCGGGTTTGCTCCTGTTTGTCGAGAATGAGGAGTTCCTGTTTCAGTCGCGCGATCTTGTCGTTGATGACCCGTCTGTCCGTTTCAATCTCTTTTTCACCCGGTCCGCGCATCCCGATACCACCCCGCTGCCGCTCCAGGTGCGTCCACAAACCCTTCAAACGGGGTAATAAATATTGCAACTGGGCCAGTTCCACCTGCGAGCGGGCCTGTGCCGTTTGCGCACGCATGGCGAAGATATCAAGGATAAGGCTGGTTCTGTCTAAAATCTTGCACTTCAATTCTTCTTCGAGGTTGCGTTGCTGTGCAGGAGAGATCTCATCATCAATGATGACGGTATTGATATCCGCAAACTCTTTGTAGGTCTTGATTTCTTCCAGTTTCCCGGATCCGACAAAATAACGGGTGTCAGGGTGTTTGAGCTTCTGGGTGAATTTCTTCACCGTCACCGCACCGGCGGTTTCTGCCAGAAATGCCAGTTCTTCCAAATATTCATCAACCTGTTCGGCAGTTTGATTATCTCGGATGATGCCGACCAGTACGGCGCGTTCTTCTATATGCGGATTAACTTCAATCATTATTTATTGTCAACTATGCGGGCTGAAGTGCAAAGATATAAAATAAAAATGGTCAGCTGCTTTTGGCATGCCGGCCAGATATATGGAATTATACCAAAGTGACATTATGATTATATCCACAAAAAAAATAATCATTTTTCTAAACACACAGGCACATAGGTTTTAGATGCTAAAAAAAAAAAGACAGTAGAATTTGTTCTGGAAATAATAGAAAAACATAGGTGTACGTTTTGCGTACACCTATGTGTACTTTAACATACCTAGTATATACTACAGAACGCATTGCTGTATAAATTTTCTATGTGCCTATGTGTTATAAAATTAGTCTATTTTGTAATTCAAGTTGGAATTACAGGTGCTTAATCTTGAAATTCCGGATAGCCGTGCTGTCATTTTCGCTGTGGTCTTCTGCATGTATCGTGATTCTGTAATCAACGGTACCTACAACTACCGGAAGCTTAAATTTCTCGCTGATATTGAGGGAATTCACTTCCTGGTGTGATTCAGGTATGTATAGCAAGGTATCACTACCATCCGGTTTTGAAATCAGTAATGAGTACGCATGTAAATCCTCATCCGTAATGACAGCCGTTACAGTTGAAGAATCAATAGCAGTCATTTGCATGATTTCCTCATTTTCCGCAGGAGATGAGATGGTAATGGAAGGAGGTGTAATGTCTTCAGCAGCTTTCTTGCAGCTGGAAATGTTGAACGCTGTCAGAGTGATTAAAAATGGAATGATTGTTTTACGCATGTTTGTTGATTTTTAAAGTGTGATTAGTTTTTAGGAATGGAAAGATTTGTTTCATTTATTTTCTTTGATTTCTTTTGCGGCAACTGATATTTCAGCAGACAATTGAATCCGGAGAGTTGCAGAATGTTTCCATCTGATGTTTTTTGAGCGAGCGGATGGGTGGCGCTTGCGGAGAACGTAATGTCCCTGACCGTAAATTGTAACCCGTAATTGAGTGCCAGGTTCCATGCCCCCAACTTTTTCTGTAAAATGTTATTGCGGATATTTTTATCCTGTACATTTACACCTAATCCTACGGATGGAATCAAAATAAAGTGCTTCACATAGGCGGAGTAATTGGCAGAAACCTGATAGCTGTATTGATTGCCATAGGTCACCTGTTGTTTATTTTTGAGGTTAATTTTAATCAGTACATTATTTACCAACCCCCAGTTCTTGACACTCAGGCTATAGGCAGAAGAGAACAGGAATCCCACGGCTTGTGTGCCGAAGTTGAAGTCCTGCAATAACAAGTTTTCAGATACTTTCTTATTGCCTGTTGGAAAACTCAGACCAAATCCTGCGTTTATTAAGTGCCCTGCCTTTCTGGAAAATGGGGGGCGTTGCCATACCCGGAAGTTGGAGAGCAGGATAAAATCACCTATTCCGGCTTTCTTTTCTTGTAATTTCGGTGTATTGGCATCTAATTTCAGGTAATCATTTATAATCCATAAAACCGGTAAAGAGGCTCTTAAATCCACCCATCTGGCGGGGGCATAGGACACATAAAAATTTTGTGTGACAATCTGAGTTCGTTTTGCATTAAAATCTGAAGCCAGATGTTTGTAATTTCTGTATTGCACGGATGTACCTATTGAATTTTGCGGTTGTAATGAAAGTACATCCGCATTCAGGACGGTGGGTGAACATCCGCAGAAATCACACGCATACAGGCTGTTTATACAGCACATGGCGGCTAATAGATACTTATACATGATAGTAGTTGTTTTAGGTGTAAAAATAATTTAACCTAAAACGGAGGGAGGTTTTATCAGGGAAGTGCGAATTCCGTCTAAAAGCACGAATCTGTAGAAACTATTTAATACTTTATTGGCAGGAAGTCCGGCAAGTGTGATTTGTTGAATCTTATGGCAGAGAATCTCTACCTCTTTCACCTTAAGATGGAATGTTGCAAAAGGGTTAGAAGTATTTTCTTTTTCGGATTTTGCTATCGTTTTGTTTAAATGACATTTGCCAAGACAACAGGAACCGGCAACATTTTTATTGACACAATATTTTTCAGTAATCTCTTTTTCATTCAGCTTATACAGCAGGAATATAGTAGCCTGCTGCATGGTGGAAAGCAAAAAGAAGACAGAGAAAGCTATGGTAATAATGGACTTCATTCCATGCAAAGGTAACTTAAATTAATAGGACAGGCTTATAATTTTAATCATGTCAAGAAGGCGAAGAAGGGAGTCTATCTTGCCGCCGCTTCACTGTAAGGACGTACGGTTGCACCGGTATAAACCTGACGTGGTCTTCCGATAGGTTCCTTGTTCTCCTTCATCTCTTTCCATTGGGCCACCCATCCCGGCAACCGTCCTAATGCGAATAAAGGAGTGAACATATCTGTCGGGAAGCCGATGGCATTGTATATGATGCCTGAGTAGAAATCAACATTCGGATATAATTTTCGGTCGACGAAATAACTGTCATGCAGTGCAGCCTGCTCCAGTTCCATCGCAATAGTGAGCTTTTTATCAGTGATGCCTAAGTCACCCAATACTTCATCACAGGATTTCTTGATGATTTTAGCACGGGGATCGAAATTTTTATAAACGCGATGTCCAAATCCCATTAATCGAAAACCGGAAGTTTTGTCTTTTGCCAGGGCTACAAACTTAGCGGTATTACCACCGTCTTTCTCTATAGCCTCCAATTGCTCCAGTACTGCCTGATTGGCACCGCCGTGCAATGGTCCCCACAAGGCGGAGATGCCTGCGGAAACAGATGCATACACGTTCGCGTTGGAAGACCCTGCCATTCTAACGGTGGACGTAGAGCAGTTTTGCTCATGGTCAGCATGAAGAATCAGTAATTTATCCATTGCTTCCGTAACAACCGCAGATGATTGTTTGCCGAAAGCCATATTCATGAAATTGGAGACGTAGTCCAGGCTCTTATCATTTGGTACAAAATCTAGTCCCTGAGAGTTTCTCATGACCATTGCCACCAATACCGGAAACTTTGCCAATATATTGATAATCGTTTCTTCCGTAACCTTAGCGGCATCTTTAGCATATACTCCGGAGAGTGCCAGTGTTGCAACCGCTAACTGAGCCATAGGATGAGTGGATTTCGGCAGTGCTCTTAACAGGGTGCCAATCTCCTCCGGAACATCTGAATTCGTCTGCAATTTTGCATTAAATTCGTTAAGTTGGGCAGTAGTCGGCAGTTCGCCGTTTAACAACAGATATGCAACTTCCGTAAAATTTGATTTTTCCGCCAATTCGGCAATTTCATAACCGCGGTAGCGTAAGATGCCGAGCTCGCCGTCTAAAAAGGTGATGGCACTTTTGGTAGCGCCTGTATTTTTATATCCAAAATCCAACGTAACTAATCCTGTATCATCTCTCAGGTTGGCAATATCCATTGCAGGTTCGTTTTCAGTACCTATTACGATAGGACATTCACTCGACTGACCGTTGTACGAAATGATGATTTTATCTTCTGCCATAACTCGAATTGTGTCTATAAAAATACAAAAAGAATAGGGATTGAAAGTTAAGATATTATTATAAGGGGCAACGTCTTAATTTGATTTGAGATTGTCCAGAATATTTATTGTGCGTGTTGGCATGAAACGGGGAACCAAACCTGCCTTTAATAATATTTTACCGGATCTTTCCCTGCAGAGAAAATTGCTGAAACCCCTGCCCGTTAATTCAGGATTATTGCCTAATACGATCGTTAGCGATTGTTGTAACGGGTAGCTAAAGGTATAGATGCTTGACTGCGAAATGGCAGCGAAAGTGGAGTCCTGCCGAATGTCCAATACTTTCACTTTTGATAATACAGCATCCCTGTTCCTGTCGTCTTCATCACTGATCATATTAAAAGGAATAAACCCTATGGTATTGGTATTTCCCGCTATGTATGTTGCAACTTCCGTCGCATTATTAACCACAAAGGCGTTCTTAAATAACGCTCTATCTATGGAGGCTTTATGCATAATCAGTTTGGCTATGCCGGAACGCTGATTGTCAAACACTAATTTGAGTGGTGATGAAGGATTCAGGTAATTTTTCAAGGTGGACATATCCAGGATAGAATCCTTGAAACTTTTATTGGCAATGACGGCAACGGCATTGTAAGCAAATGTTTGTGCGGTAATCTTCACTGTCTGGTTTTGCTGGCTGGTGGCCGTTTCTTCCTCCGTCAGGGTTCTGCTGATGATCATTGATTTGATGTCACCGTTTATGAAGTCGGTTATGATTCTATCCTGAGGCTGGAAGTTTAAAATTACTCTGGCGTTTTTATGTTCGAATTCATAAATCTGCACTAATTGCTGCAGGATGTCTTTAAGGTTTTCATCAGTTGCAATCGTAATTGTACCGCTGTTCCATTCATTGGAAATGCTTTCTTTCTCCGTCAACTTCATTTTACACGATAGCAGCAGTGTAGATGTCAGGAACAAATAAACAGCCAAAGGAAGCAGGTTCTTACTCTTCATCGTTAAAAAACTGATAGGCTCTGTAGCCTCTGAATAATCCGTATATGATTAAAACGGCACTGAATGCCCTGGTCATATCTTTTGTAAGGAAGCCCAATACAGATGGGTGAATAATAAGCAGGATTCCGAGTATGATATAGCCTGCGGCAATAATGACACGAAGGATGAATCCGGGACTTTGTAGGAAATTCATGGACTAAAAATAAAAAATCCCCCGTCAATATTGGGGATTTTTTATCAAGTATGTCTTTATTATTGTAATTTGAAGGTAACAGGCAATGTATAAAATACCTTTACCGGTTTTCCCCGTTGTGACCCCGGAGTCCATTTAGGCATTGACTTAACCACACGGATAGCTTCATCGCCGCATCCGCCTCCAACACCATCCTTTAAGATAGCCGGTTCGCGAACGGTTCCGTCAGTATCCACATAAAATTTCACAATTACCTTTCCTTCCAGTCCGTTTTCACGGGCCAGTGAAGGATATCGGATGTTCTTTTGCAGGAATTTCATCAGTTCCGGAACTCCACCGGGATACGAAGGCATCACTTCGGCGCGGTCGAAAATTTCAGGCTCTTTCGGTTGTTCCGGTTCCGGAGCAGGACCCGTTCCGGTTCCGGTTTCTTCAATGATGGCTTTCGCATTTTTATCACCTTCCTGCGTGGAGGTAGAAACCTGCGTTTCCTTGATTTCCTCTACCTTGGTCAGGGGTTGTTCTTCAGCCACTTTCTCATCCTCTTTCGCTATCATCTCTACAAATTTGATGGTAGGACGAACCGGCGGCGGCGGTGGCGGCGGCGGCGGTGCTTCTACCGGCGGCGGCGGCGGCGGTAGTTCTACATTGGTCATTTCCAACGATACTTCTTTTTCTTTCTTACTGGATGTCAGAAAAGAGAATATTTTAAATTGAGAGGATAAAACGATAAATAAAAATGCAAGCAGTGCAATGGCAATGCCCCGCAGCTTATGTCTATCTGAAATTTTCCTCAATTCATATGCACCATAGGCCTTATTTCTCCCTTCGAAGATAATATCATCCCACGACGCATTTTTATAATTTGTGTTTTCCATTTCGTATACCTTGTTTTAATTTAACGAAAGAACGTCAAAGTAATACCTGCCTATTCTGCGGCAAATGATTTTACATTTCCGCCATTAGCTATCGCTTCTTTTTCAATATCAGAAATATCCTGAATCGCATAAATTTTGGTTTTCGTAATGTCTATTTCATCTAAAACGTCCACCATATTTTTATAGTTTGCGTCATCTGTTAATTTTACTAAAACGATAGTTTGTACATCTTTTTTAGAATCCAGTCCGTGTATGGATGTAACCTTTTTGTGTTTGTTCAGGATAATCTGACGCAGTCCGCCGGAGGAGTAATCGGTCGTTTTTAATCCCGCCACCTTCAGTCCTTCGTAATACCAGATCTTATCGTCTTTGTCACAAATGATACTCAATACTTTCGATTCTTTCACATCCTGTTTGGTTTCCTTATCCTTTTTAGGCATCGCCAGATCCATGGCAACCGGTTTGGATAAGGAGGTTGTAAGCATGAAAAAAGATATCAATAAAAATGCCAAGTCAACCATTGGGGTTAAATCGACACGGGTGGACAATTTCTTGGAGCGTTTACCGCCGCCTTTCTTACCATGCCCACCCCCCTGCGAGGTATCTAAATCTGCCATGTTGTTTTATTTTAGGTGGAATTCCTTCGGAACTTCCATTTAAAAATTTAATCGTTACTGCCTTCCAGAGAGGTGATGATATTAAAGCTGTACACATCTTTTTCGCGCAATACTTCTATGATGCGCTGAACGGCTTTAATATTGGATGTCTTATCCCCTTTGATGGCAAATTTTAATTTATTAATATCATCTTCTGCATAGGCATAGCGTGCTGCCATTATCCATTCGCCCAATTGGTTCTCGGTAGAATCCTTCGGTATCCCGGGAAATTTAAACTCCTGCAGCTGTTCGGGTTTCAGCCCTACTATCTGAGGGAGGGCCTGAGTGGGAACACCTATGATCTCAAGGTTGGCGAACTGCATTTTCTGTGCAGGTGTCATTGCCGCAACATTCGGATATTTATCACCGTATTTAGCGATGATTTTATCCAAAATCTCCGTTCTCCGTTTGGGAATATTGATACCCAGATATGCTTTGCCTTCTTTGTCCACCGAGATTGTAAGGATGTCATCCGTTGCATTCTTTTCTGCTCTTGAAGTAGGGATGTCAATCGGAACCAGTTGTGTTGGGCGGAATTTTGCCGTAAGAATGAAAAATGTAAGCAACAGGAACGCCACGTCACACATGGCGGTCATATCTACTATGGTACTTTTACGAGGTACTTTTATTTTTGGCATATTCCGTACTTTAGAATTCTAAGTATTAATGTTTTCTCGAAGCAAAAGATTGAGACAGGCTGTATCCGATCTCATCAATGCCGTATGTCAACTTATCAATTTTGCTGGTGAACAAGTTGTACATAATAATGGCAATTGCAGAAGTGAAGATACCCAGTGCGGTATTTATCAGCGCTTCGGAGATGCCGGATGCCAAAGCCGCAGGGTCCGGAGAGCCGGAAGTCGCCAATGCTGCGAATGCTTTGATCATACCTATTACCGTTCCTAACAGTGCGATTAATGTTCCCACAGAAGCGATGGTAGCTAAAATGGGCAAGTTCTGCTCCAGGGATGGTAGTTCCAAAGAGGTAGATTCTTCCACTTCCTGCTGGATAGCCAATACTTTCTTTTCCCCTTCGAGTTCGGTGTTTTTTTCCATTTCAGCGTATTTACGCAAGCCGGCCTGAACCACATTTGCTACGGAACCTTTTTGTTTGTCGCATTCAGCAATGGCACCATTGATATCGTTGGAGGCTAATTTTGATTTTACATTTTGTAAGAAAACTTCCAGGTTACCTGTTCCGGCTGCTTTGCCTATGGTCAGGTATCTTTCGATGGAAAAGGTAATTACCAGAATGAACATGGTCATCAGGAAGGGAACGATAACGCCGCCCTTGTAGATGATACCCATGTAATCGCCCGGTTTAGGCTCTTTTCTTAAAGAATCTTTAAAGTGTGATAGGTCACCGAATACCAGGTGGAATATCAACTCGGATACAATTAACGCCACGATAATAACTACGATGGGAGGTAGTTTAAATCCGCCTTTTGCGGTTTTTGCTGTTTGTCCTTGAGCCATGATTGTCAATTTAAGTTTAAAATGATGTTGATTTATTGTTTGATGAAGCCGTAAAAATAGACTATTTTTTGATTTATTGTATGAGTTCCAACGAAAAATTAGCGTTTTTATGGTACTGCTGCAGCAGGAATCTGGATTCTTTCACAAAAGTTACACAAAACCGGATAGGATTAACAGGTAATAACTTTTTGGCAGTTTGGAAATGTCCGTATTACTTTCCGATACAAAACTTCCCGAAAATGGTAGCAAGTATATCTTTATCTATATCAATCTCGCCGGTGATATTTCCTAAATGGCGAAGGGCGGTTTTAATATCCTGGGAAATTAAATCGGTTGGAATCTGTTGCTGCAGTCTCTCTATCACCCGTTCAATGGCCTGATGGGCGTTGTCCAGCGCTTCCACATGGCGGATATTGGTAATGATCACATCCTGATTGTCTTGTTTCAGGGAATTCACATAGTCCACCAGCTCTTTCTTCAGAGTGTCTAAATGGTAGTGTTCCCTGGCAGAAATGGCAATATCCGTTTCTCTTTTGGGGAATTCATCCCTGTTTCCGCTGAGGTCAATTTTATTGATAACGGTAATGATTTTTATCGTGGGGTTCTTCAGACGGATGGATGCTTCTAACGCCAAAACATCCTCGTATTGATTCGCCTGCTGATAATCCAGCACATGAATGACAATATTGGCCTGGGCGATTTTTTCCATACTGCGCTGGATACCCATTCTTTCTATTTCATCACTGGCTTCCCGTATTCCCGCTGTGTCGATGAAGCGGAACAAATAACCATCTATCGTAATGGTTTCTTCTATGGTGTCGCGGGTGGTGCCGGCAATCGGGCTCACAATAGCGCGTTCCTCATTCAGTAATGCATTCAGCAAGGTGGATTTTCCGGCATTAGGCTTTCCGATGATGGCTACCGGGATGCCATTTTTAATCGCGTTTCCATATCGGAAGCTTTGTTGCAGCAGTCTGATTTCTTCCTGAATCTGGTAGAGCAGCTCAAATAGCTTGGTGCGGTCGGCAAATTCCACATCTTCCTCCCCGAAATCCAGTTCCAGTTCTATCAGGGCGGTAAAATCGACCAAATCAGCCCGTAACTCTTTCAGTTTGGTGGATATCCCGCCCCGCATCTGCTGCAGGGCAATCTTATGGGACGCCTGGGAGTCCGAAGCAATGATATCGGCTACCGCTTCTGCCTGAGACAGGTCAAACCGTCCGTTCAGGAAAGCGCGCATGGTAAATTCGCCCGGCTGGGCGGCACGTGCGCCGCTGTACAGCAGAGCCTCCATGATCTTTTGCTGAATATAGGGAGAGCCGTGGCAGGAAATTTCCACCACATTTTCTTTTGTATAGGAATGAGGTGCAATAAACAGGCTGATCAGTACTTCGTCCAGCACTTCATTGTTATAAGCCATCTTGCCCAGGTGGATGGTATGAGTAGGTTGTTGCAGCAGGTTTTTCCCTTTAAACAGCTTATTTACAATGGCGACGGCATCTGTTCCGGATAAACGGATAACACCTATTGCACCCATACCCGGAGGGGTGGAAAGCGCAACAATGGTATCAGATATATCACTTTTTGACATAAATACAGTTAAATGATTAAATGGTAAGTTGTTTAGACAACCTGCGAGTCAGCTAAATTAAGTGAATTCAGCGGGATTTTAATTCGATATGTTTGGAAAGAGACGGCAGGATAATCATAACATAATTTAGGAAAACCGGAATTTCATTAAACTCAAAAATCTTATATTATTCCCACATTCTTTATTACCTTTGCCAATTCAACAACCCACCAGAATGAAAAAATTAGTTACGCTGTGTTTTCTAATATTCTCAGTATTTGTAATTTATGCACAAAGTTTCGGTAATTTTTCCGGAGCCTTAACCGGAAGCGGTATAACGGCTGCTGCTGCCGGTGCTGCCAAGCAGATGCAGTCTTTAAATGCGGGTAATCCCACGGCTACATCCAATTTATCCCAATTGCAGTTATTGGGCTTAGACCCAACAGCCATCCAGAAATACGTGAAAACCAAGTCTGAGGAAGGTAAAAAGGATGACCCCAACGCTAATCCACTGGAAGATGTGTTGAAATCTGTGCTGGAAATGAAAGCAAGACAGGACGGAATGCAGGAGCTGATGGATAAAATGCAGCAATCTGCAGAGGCGAATGACAATGTAAAACCGAACGAAATCTTCGGACATGACTTTTTTGGAACAGGCAAATTGGCGTTGTTTGAAAAATCTTCCGATTCCAAGGCACCGGATTCTTATATATTAGGGGTTGATGATGAAATCAGTATAGCTGTTTGGGGATATTCTGATTATAATAACAAATTCAAAGTCAGTGAAGACGGCTATATTCAGATTCCTGAGTTCGGAAGGATATATGTGAAGGGTCTTACCTTTGGTGCTGTAAAAGCACAAATCGGTAAAAGACTGGCCACCTTCATCAACACAGCCAATACGAAATATGAGATTACTTTAAACTATTCCAGAACGATAGATGTAAATATAGTCGGCGAAGTAAAATCGCCCGGTACCTACCAGATTCCGGCCATCAATTCTATTTATAATGCTATCAATGCAGCGAATGGAATTACAGATATAGGAAGCGTGCGGGATATACAGGTACGTAGAGACGGAAAAACGATCAGGAGGTTTGACTTGTATGAATTCCTGTTTAATCCGTTGTTGCAGGAAAGTTTCTTCCTGCAGAAAGGAGATTTTATTTATGTGTCGACTCAAACGAAACTGGTGAAGATATCCGGATCCGTAAGACGACCGGCAAAATATGAATTGTTGAGAAATGAAAATCTGAATGAAATTATCCGGTTTGCCGGAGGATTGGCGCCGGATGCATATATAAAATCCGTTCAGGTAACCAGAACCAATAAGGATAAATCCCAGATTATTGATGTCAATTATGAAGACCTGGTCGGTATAAATTCTAACTTTGAATTGCTGGACGGCGATGTCGTTTCCATTTCATCCATACCCGGAGGAATTGAAAACTTCATCAGTATAATTGGCCCTGTCCGATATCCGGGAAAGTATGAGCTGAAAGAGGGATTCCGGATATCAGATGTTATCAGAAGTGCGGGGGGGATAAAATATGAAACCTATCTGGATAGGGCGTATGTCAAAAGAAGATTGGACGACAATACATATGTCAACCAGAAATTTTCTCTCAAGGAAATATTACTGGATGAAAATGCTACTGATAATTTGTTGCTCCAAAAAGCGGATCAGATACAGTTGTTTTCCAAGGAAGAATTTGTAGAGCAGTTTAAAGTCAGTATTGATGGTTCTGTTTTAAAACCAACCATCCTGGATTTTACAGAGGGCATGACACTGAACGACTTATTGTTTTATGCAGGGGGCCTTAAAAAAGAAGCCGCCAATTCTAAAATCGAAATTTCCCGCGTGATGAATATCAGCGGCAGGGATTCTGTTCAGAAATTTACGCCGCAGAGAGTGGTCATTAAGACAGTTAAGATAGGTAACAACCTCGAAATGGATGAAACCTCGAAAGCGTTTGTCTTAGCGCCGATGGATAAAGTCTATGTGCGTAAAATGTATGGGTTTGAGGAGCAAATGAATGTGACAATCAAGGGGGAAGTAAAATTTCCCGGCATCTATCCTATCCTCGATAAGAACGAAACAGTACTGGATCTGATTGAGCGTGCCGGCGGTTTGACACCTTATGCCTATGTACAGGGCGCAAAATTAACACGACCGGACAATCAGCTGCAGACGACAATATTTGAACTGAAGGATGCTTTTAAAGACCCGAAGTCAAGAGCCAATTTAATATTAAAGAACGGGGATGTAATTGAAATAACAACGGTTAACCAGCTGGTCAGCATCCGGGGAGGCGCCGTTAAATATCCAAATTTGGATACTACACAAACTGTCAACGGCAAATTTGTACCGGGTAAAAGCGCTCGTTGGTACATAAAACACTACGCCGGCGGATTTAAGAAAGGTGCCTTGAAAAAATCCACTATGGTAATTTACCCAAACAGAAGGTTGGATTATACCCGTTCGGTGATGGGGATTAAGAATTACCCGACAGTTGACAATGAAGGTGCGTTGATTACAGTAGACATGAAAAAGAAGACACCAAAGCCGCCGAAAGGTCCGGAATCCGCGTTAAACTGGAATATCGTTTTACCGAGTATCATTGCAGCTGTAACGTCTATAGCCACCACATTGACTTTAATTTTTGTGTTGAAAAAGTAAATAATTTCATGCAGCAGTTTTCAGAAGAAGATATAAGATTAGTCGATGTTCTTGAGTCTTTCAAGAGTTACGTAGTATACTTACTAAAAAAGTGGTATATATCAATCGTCGGTGTGGGGGCTTTAACTGCCGCAGGTTTTTTTTATGCAAAAATGACGCCTCCGACTTATGTCGCCAATATCTCCTTTAATGCAGTGGATTCCAGGGCAAGTGCGATGGGTGGTTTAATGTCTATGATGGGCGTTTCATTTGCAGGAGGTTCCTCGAACGATGTTTTAACAGGCATCTTTTCTTCCCGTAATATTTTCCTGAATTCCATGCTGGATTATATGGAAGTAAACGGAAAAACAGAAAAGATCGCCAACGTTTATATGCATGCCTATAAGTATGATGAAGGGTTTGACGAAGATCCGGAGTGGAAGGGTTTTAAGTTCAAGGCAAACAGCATAAAGGAGATTTCAAAGAAAGAAATGGATTTGCTGTCCATCATGTATGACGATTTTATCGGAGGGTTGATGACCGCGGAATTTGATTTGCCGACAGGGATGATAAAAGCAGAAGTGGAAACACCGGAATATGAGCTTTCCAGACAGTTGGGAGCATCCATGTTGAAATATACGCTTCAGTTCTACCAAACCAAACAGGTTGAAAACGCTACCGCTTCTTTTAATAGCGTATCCAAAAGATTTGATTCCATTTCCCAGCAGATTGCTCTGCGCCAGCGAATGGTGGCCGAATCACAAGACGAAAATCTGTTCAACAGAAAACGTCAGACGGTGGTTGAGCAGCAAAAGCTGAATCAGGAAATCGCCACGCTGAATGTCATGTTTAACGAGGCGGCCTCCTCCAGGGAAAATGCAAAAGCGGGCTTGACGCCGGCTAATAACATCATTCGTGTGGTGGATGATCCTATGTTTTCCACTGCACCCAATCACTTAAGCAAATTATTATATACAGCCATTGGTTTTGCTGTTGGATTGATTTTAATCATCATACCATTGTTAATCAGCAAGGCTATACAAGACGGCAGGGAAGAGGATAAATTGAAAGCAGTTGCAGCTGCCGGAGCTCCGCAACAATAACTTCTTAATATAAAGAATTTAGTTAATTTTATTTCATGCAAACGCATCCTTCAAACGCCATTAAGTTAGAACCTTTAGCCATTATTGGAATCGGATGCCGGTTTCCCGGAAACGTACAATCCCTGGAAGATTTATGGAAACTGCTTATCAATAAAACAGATGCCATCAGCGATTATCCTTCCTCCAGGATCTGCAATGCGGATGCATATGTAGACAGTAACAGAGAAAAGAATAAAATCGTCACAAAGCGCGGAGGATTTATTGAAAATGTAGAATATTTCGATGCGGACTTTTTTAATATTTCTCCGCTGGAAGCAGAAAAGATAGACCCTGCACAACGGATATTGCTGGAAGTAACACAGGAAGCGATTGAAAATGCCGGTTTGACGGAGAAAACGTTGCAGGATTCCAATACCGGAGTTTTTGTCGGTAACTGGACCAGCGACTATGAGCATCGGTTACAGAACGCCAATCAGGATATTGATGTTTATGCCACCACCGGCAGCGGACGCTATGCGCTTTCCGGCAGAGTATCGTATTTTTATAATTTACAGGGACCTTCCCTGACAGTGGATACTGCCTGCTCTTCTTCTATAGTCGCATTGAATATCGCCTCTCAAAGTTTGCGTTCCGGGGAATGTGATATGGCTTTTGTGGGCGCATCCAACACCATTACGGATTTTTTTGTTTCCATCGGTTATTCCCGGTCGGGACTGCTATCGGAATACGGTCAGTGCCGATTCGGAGATGAGAAATCAACCGGCTACGTGCGCAGCGAAGGTGCCGCCATGATTATTGTAAAACGCTTGAGCGATGCTGTCAGAGACGGCGACAGAATACATGCATTGGTCTTATCCACCGCATGCAACAGTGACGGGCAGTCTCATAAGAATCTTTTTGCACCCAGTGCCACTACTCAGGAAATTATGATTCGGAAAGCGATTAAAAATTCAGGAGTCGATCCAAAAGATATTTCCTATATAGAGGCGCATGGAACAGGAACCAAGGCGGGGGATCCTGCAGAAATTAAATCTATCTGGAATGCTTTTTCTAACAGCAGAACGAAAGAGGATAAGATATATGCGGGTTCTGTAAAAACCAATTTCGGACATACGGAAGCCACGGCGGGATTGGCGGGAATTCTGAAGGTCATTACTTCCATTCAGCATAAAACAATCTTGCCGAGTCTTCATTTTGACCATCCCAATCCAAAGGTGGCCTGGAATGAAATCGGATTAACCATTCCGAAAGAACCAATTCCGTGGGTGGAGGATAAACCCCTGATTGCCGGTGTCAATACATTCGGTATTACCGGTACCAATGCCCATGCTATTTTAAGCGAGGCTCCAAATGCCGCTTCAAGAGATACAGAACTCAGAAAAGATATCTACCTGTTACCCCTCTCGGCCAAGGACGAACAGGCATTGCTGCATCTTGCAAAGAAATATGCGGATTTCATAGCTGCATCGTATGTTGCATTGGAGGATATCTGTGCGATGGCGTCATTAAGGCGAACACATTTTCCGCAGCGGGAAGTGTTTGTGGCGGACAGCAGGGAAATGTTGTTGGAAAAAATACAGGATTTTGTCGACAGCAATTCATACGAATCCAAAAAGATTTTTGATAAAGAAGATGCGGTGAAAACCGTTTTTGTTTTTCCGGGGCAGGGAGCTCAATGGATACAGATGGGCAAAGGGCTGTATGAGACAGAATTGGTCTATCGGACGGCACTGGACGAAATCAACCTGGTCTATAAGAATTATGTATCCTGGGATTTGCTGGAGGAGCTGCATAAAAAGGAAGAAGAATCCCGTTTGCAGGAGATTGATATTGTTCAGCCGGTTTTGGTAGCTGTCGAAATTGCTTTGGCGAATCTGTGGATGAGCAAAGGTGTTTTACCGGATGCGGTGGTAGGACACAGTATGGGGGAAGTGGCTGCCGCTTATGTGGCCGGCAATATTACCCTTCATGAAGCCGCGCAGATTATTATTATTCGCAGCAGCCTGATGAAACAGGTGAGCGGCAAGGGGGAAATGGGTGCGACGGATTTAACGGAGAAGGAAGCAATTGAGTTATTGAAGGGATATGAAAATAGGCTGGCGGTAGCTGTGATGAACAGTAAGAACTCAACAGTTCTTTCTGGAGATCCGGATGCATTGAATGCCGTCTTTTCTGTTTTGGAGCAACAGGGCCGGTTCAACAGAAAAGTGAAAGTAGATGTGGCCTCCCATTCGCCGCAGATGGATGGCATCAAAGAGACACTTAAAAAAAACCTGGAACACCTGCAGCCTCAAAAATCTTCCATCCAGTTTTTTTCTACCGTGTATAATGAATTAAAAGACGGAGATGAATTAGATGCTGAATATTGGGCAAATAATTTACGGCAGCCTGTCCGGTTTGGAAATATCATCCGGAAACTGTCGGAGAAGCACCATGTCGTTTATGTGGAAATGAGCCCGCATCCAACCTTGCTGCATGCCATCCATGAAAACACATCGGAGTCGGAATACAAGGCAAAGGCTGTGGCTTCTTTCATGCGTGACAGAGACGGGCAACTCTCGTTCTATGAGAATTTTACGGAACTTTTTAGTACAAATGCGCCGTTCGACTGGACGGTCATTTATCCTGAAATAAGATCATTTGTCGAACTGCCCACCTATGCCTGGCAGAAAGAACGTTACTGGATAGATGCAGCACCTTTGTTTGCAGAGCAACCAGTGTCTGCGCCTCAAAATGTCGATCATAATCTCTACGGAATAGAGTGGAGTGAGGTTGTAATTCAATCCGAATTTTCAGCAAAAAAAATTCTGGTCATTAAAGATACCTATGGCTGTCATGAACAAATAGAGAATGCGTTGAAAGAAAATGGATGCGTTGTTCAGGTGCTCGATTTTAAAGATGACTTAAACGGTGTGGAGGCAGATATCGTGTTGCACATGCGCAGTTTGTATAAAGAGGAGCCTTACAGTTATTATTATGATTGCGGCGTTGATTCACTGCAACGTATTGTAAGGCATTTTTCTGATAAGCAGCAAACGAGAATTTGCGTGCTAACAAATGGTGCGCAGGTATTGGAAAAGGATCGTCAGGTTAATTTGAATGCCGCCTTTTTAACGGGATTGCTGCGGTCTGTTCAGAATGAGTACAGCAATATAGCATTCGTACAGCTGGATATTTCCAACTATATACATGATTCGGAACTTCGTCAGATTCCGGCACTTTTATTTGCAGAAGAAACCTATAGAGAACTGGCGGTAAGGGAAGATAAAAACTATGTGCCTTTCATCATTCAGCAATCGACATCTTCGCTGACAAAATTGATACTGCCTGAAGCAACCTATGTTGTGACCGGCGGTAATAACGGATTGGGATTAGAAACGGTAAAATGGCTCGCAGATAAAGGCGCAAAAAACATAGCCGTCATCAGCAGAAGCGGACTGAAAGAAAATGCCCAGGCTGAAATTCATCCGCTGGAAAAGAAGGGTATCGCTGTATTTTCGTATCTCGCGGATATCGCCAATGAAAGTGAAGTAAGCCATGTTGTCGAACAAATAAAAATAAGGCAGCCTGCCATAAAAGGTGTTTTTCATGCGGCAGGTGTACTGGATGATGCGATGTTCGAAAACATGACGCGCGAAAGGTTTGAGCACACCCTTCAGGCAAAAGCAAACGGTGCCTGGAACCTGCACCGACAGTTTTCAGACAATAGTCTCGATATATTTGCCGTGTATTCTTCTGTCATTGGTATTCTGGGTGCTGCCGGGCAAAGCAATTACGCAGCGGCTAACACATTCCTGGATGCATTGGTTCACTACCGGAGAAATCATCATCTGGCGGGTCTATCGGTTAATTTTGGAACCATAGCGGATATCGGATTGGCGGCAAGACAGGAAAACCGCGGTGACAGATTAAAAGATTTCGGATTGCAACCGCTGCCGCAGAAGGAGTTGTTTCACTACTTCAACCGGTTGTTCTTAAGTGAAGAAGGACAGTTGATGGCGATGGATATCCATTTTGGGAAATGGATGGAAAATAATCCTAAAACAGCAACGAATTATTTATTTAGTAAGGTGATCCGAAGACCTGAAACTGTCTTAAAAGAGGAAAACCCTGTGGCCTTTTCGAGTTTATCGGAGGCAATAAAATATGCGAAACAGCAAATTAAACAGGCGATAGCTTCCGTTACGAAGATGAATGCACAGAAAATAAAAGAGGACGATACGTTTAAGAGCTATGGCGTGGATTCATTACTGGCATTACAGATAAAAAACAAACTGCAGAAAGATCTGGCGATTCCATTGAATGTTTCCGTTATCTGGTCGCATCCTACAGTAAATAAATTAGCGGATCACATTGCCAAACAATTAAAACAGGAAGAAGAGCAAATCCAAACGGTACAGGACATAAAATTTGAGACAATCAAACAGCCTTCTTCAATTATTGAACAGGAGGTGGAAGGTTTGAGTTTGGAAGAACTGCTGAAACAGTTGAATGACAAAGTAAATTAACCTGCAAAGTGTTTACACATGAATGATGAACAATTAAAACAGATGCAGCAATTGCTCCAGAAGTCTCTGATAAAAATAAAGACACTGGAAGCTGAACTGGAAAATACGAAGTCAACGACAGCTGCTCCGATTCGTGTAAAGGAGCCTGTAGCGATAGTAGGTTGCGGTGTGCGGCTTCCTAAAAATATCAATACGACTGAAAAATTATGGAACCTGATTCAGGAAAAAAAATCTGCCGTAACGGAAATACCTGCGGATAGGTTTGACATAAATAGTATTTATGATACGGACGGCAATAAAGCCGGAAAAACCAACGCACGTTTCGGTACTTTTCTGGAAAACGACGTTCGGTCCTTCGATGCGCCGTTCTTTTCCATTTCTCCTCGAGAAGCTAAATGTATTGACCCGCTGCAGCGTATGGTCCTCGAAGTCGTTTATGAAGCCTTCGAACACGCGGGCATTCCGAGCAATCAGTTGAAGGGAAGCAGAACAGGTGTGTACATTGCACTCGGCAATTCCGATTACATTTCTGCACGATTCAGAAGCGGCAACCTGGAAACCGTCGATTTGTACGACACGACCGGAATTTTATTTGGTACTGCCGGCGGGCGCGTCTCCTTTTTGTATGACTTCTACGGGCCCAGCTATAATGTGGATGCGGCCTGTGCGTCCACCCTTCTGGCGATGCACCTTGCGAAAGAGGACCTGCAAAAAAACACCATCGATTTGGCCGTGGTGGCTTCCGCCAATTTACTGCTGACGCCCGAAATGTTTGTGGGATTGTCCAAGCTGGGCTCACTTTCCTCCACGAATCAATGCAATGCATTCGCGGACGATTGCGATGGTTATGTTCGTGGTGAAGGCTGCGGGGTGGTGTTGCTCAAAAGACTGAACGATGCTGAAAAAGCTAACGATACGATTGAATTAATCATCAAAGGGTCTTCCGTAAGACACAATGGAAATACCAACGGCTTTACCGCGCCGAATCCGGAGGTGATTTCATCCAACATTAAGGAAGCGCTTGCGGAATCAGGCGTTGATGTAAATGATGTGGCTTTTGTGGAGTCGCACGGTATAGGCAACCGTTTTACAGATGCCGTGGAAGTGCAGTCTATCCACGAAGGCTATATAGGAAGAACGAGGCCGATTTATATAGGTTCCGTAAAGGCGAATATCGGACATTTAGAAGCAGGAACGGGTATGCCAATGGTGTTCAAGGTTATAGAGGCCATCAGGCATCGCACCATTCCGGCACAGATAAATATTAAGTCCTTAAATCAGGATGTGGAATGGAATGCCATTCAGTCTAAAATTCCATTGGATAATATGCCCTGGCAAACGGAGGGTGATAAGCCGCTTTATGCAGCCATTAATCTTTCAGGATACAGCGGCACCAATGCGCACATGATTTTTGAGGCGCCGAAACCGAAACGGGCATCTGATGAAATAGCCGGTCCTTATCATTTTATATTGAGTGCCAAAGATGCGGCTGCCTTAAAGAATACGGCTCAGGAATATGTGGATGACCGGAGTTATTTTGATAAACATACATTAACGGAAATCTGCTATACACTGCAGGTGGGAAGAAACCAATTCGATTATTCTGTATCCATATTGGCGAATAATAAGCAGGATATTCTGGATGGGCTGAATGATTTTATTTCCGGAAACAAGTCTGGAAAATATGCCGTCTCCAATCCGGATGCACACAGGAATAAGGAGCTGGCGTTTTTATTTACCGGACAAGGTGCTCAGTATTTCGGAATGTGCAGGGGGTATTACGATTCTTTTGACATATTCAGGAATGTGGTGGACGAATGTGATGAATTGCTGAAGCCTCATCTGGAATTTTCTATAAAAGATATCCTGTGGGGTGATGATACCGATAAGAGTTTACTGCATCAAACCAAATACACACAGCCGGCTTTATTTGTGGTGGAATATGCACTTAGTAAATTGTGGATGCGTGTTGGTGTGCTGCCTTCCGTGTTGATGGGACACAGCATCGGCGAAATAGCGGCATTGGCAGTAGCAAATGTTTTTTCTCTGCAGGATGCGCTGAAGTTGGTGGTGGCACGGGCCGCGCTGATGAATTCGCTGCCTGCTGATACCGGCGGTATGGCGTCGGTTTTCTGTGATGAAGAAACATTGCGGCCGTTTCTGCAAGGTACAGCTGTGGATCTGGCAGCTGTGAACTCTGTGAAAAACTGCACAGTTGCCGGTAAAAAGGAAGACATACATTCCTTTGTAGAAAAACTGAAAGAGCATAATATAAGGGCTGTTCCATTGAATGTATCTCATGCATTTCATTCGCATTTAATGGAGCCTGTATTGGAACGATTTACCGCTTTCGCGCAGCAGATTCCGGTGAAGACGCCTGATATTCCGGTGATATCCAATCTAACAGGCAGGGAAATTGGCATACAGGATCTAACTGCCGATTATTTTTCGAAACATATCAGGAATACGGTAAGGTTTAACAATGGTGTGGAATATCTGCAGCAACGGCTGAATGTCTCTCTTTATCTGGAAGCAGGCCCGACACCGGTGTTGGTCAGCCTCGCCAGACAAACCAATACAAATGAGCATGTGGTATGGTTGTCTTCTGCAAAGAAAGAGGAAGATAATTCAGGGCATTTTCATCATACCTTGCAGCAGCTCTATTCTGCAGGAATAAAGATAGACTGGCGGTTTTTTTATAAAGGGAAAACAATTAACCGGGTATTATTACCTGCTTACGGATGGAACTGGAAAGTCTATTGGGAAAACCCGGTTTTCGGAAAAAAGTCCACAGTCCATAGTCTACAGTCCACAGTGACCGATAAAAACGGTGGACAGATGACCGTTGAACGTCGACCCGATACATCAAAAGCGACGCGAGAAACGCTGTTAGCCTATATGCAGATTGAAGCGGCAAAAGTATTGGGGCTGGAAGCCGGACAAAAAGTGGATATCAATAAGGCCTATAGAGAACAGGGATTTGACAGTATGATGAGTGGTGAGTTTCTGATACTGATGGAAAAACATATCGGTGCCGAATTGCGCATGGAAATGCTGCACCAGTATAATACACCAAAGGAGTTGCACAGATACCTGATTGATACGTACTTTGGTGGCGGAGAAATTGATACCAGTCAGGCCATTACGATGGCGGATATCATGTTCAGCCAGGAAATGGAAAGCCTGCATCAGGAGAACTGGCATGAAATTAAGCCGGAAGACGGCGCATTGCTCCGCTGGTTTAAGAAAATAGATAAGTTTGTTCCAAGTGTCAAAGATTAACCAGCATCGGTAAATGCCTGATTGTACCATGAAAGCCATTCTTTTACATCATGCCGGAGGAGATAAGTATGCTTATCATCAGTTGCAAAATTCCCTGTTGCCGGAGATAGCAAGTCTCGCTGTTGAATTGCCAGGCAGGGGTGACCGATTCTCAGAACCACTTTTATGGACGATAGAAGAAATGCTGGATGATATCTTCCGGCAAATCAAGGATGACATCAAGGATGAATATTTCTTTGTAGGGATGAGTATGGGGGCGGTGCTCGCATTCCTGCTGACACACCGGTTAAGGAGTAAAAACCTTCCATTGCCTGCCGCTATTTTTCTCACTTCGAGATTACCTTTTACCCATTATGAAACCATTGATAATCTGACGGAACTGTCGGGGGATGATTTTTGGGAATTTATACTCGCTTACGATGCCCGTTCTGCAATGATAGCTGACCATGCTGAGTTGCGGGAACTGTATGAGCCGATATTGAAAGCTGATTTTTCCGCCATGCAGTATTTTGACCGAAAGTTTGCGGGACTGCCGCCGCTGCAAATTCCCTGTGCCATTATGAATGGAAAGGATGATGTAAGATTAATTGATTCGGTTAGAATAAGGGAATGGAACAGGTACTTTTCATCAACTCCTGAATACAAGGTTTTTGACGGAGGTCATTTCTTTTTATATGAGAACGATACTTTATCAAAGTATATAAAATCAACAATGAAAGTTGGAAAATAATCTTGTTCATATTTTCTATATCCGTCATCCTCAGAAAATAAAAGAGGAGCTGTTTCAGCAATTATTGCATCTGCTGCCTTCCGGCTTTCAGGAAACAATTTTGTCCTTTAAACACCGGGAAAGCGCGCAGGCATCCCTGCTCGGAAAAGTCTTGTTGCAATATGGTCTGAATCGATTAGAGTCGGGGGCCACACTGGATGCTGTTCAATTCACGTCTAAAGAACGCCCTTTCCTGAATGAGAAGATTGATTTCAATATTTCACACTCCGGAGAATACGTCATTGTCGCCATTGCAGAAAACCTCAGGGTGGGGATTGATGTTGAAAAACACAGGATACTGGATGTTGCACTTTTCCGCAGATATTTTGATGTGGATGAATGGAGTCTTATTGAATCTGCGGCAGATTCTATGCAAACGTTTTTTGACTTTTGGGCAATTAAGGAAAGCGCCATCAAATGTGACGGCAGGGGAGTGGAAGTCCTATCGGAGACACATGTTCGGCTGAAAAAACAGGAGCATCCGGCTATGCCTATGCAGGTGAGTTGTGCAGGTGAATTGTTTTCGTATAGAAAGATTCTGCTGGATGAAAAATATTCGTGCAGTATCTGCAGTAATCATCCGTTCACAATTAATTTAACGGAAACAGGAATCGGGGAGGTGTTAAAACCTATCAGATAGAGTCTTTGGCTGCCTTCATTAATTGCAGCAGCTGCTTTGCCATATCCACACTTTGCAGCCTTGCACCCTTGTAATTCAGGTGGTGGAAATTATAGCCATAACCCGGTTCATAATATTTAGGATATTTTCTGGGGTCAGCCACTTCAATTTTACTGCCACCGGGCATAGCGTTAAAAACCGGCAGCAGCAGACTGTAATTGGTTCTGCCGCGTGGCGGTAAGATAAAAAACACCTGTATCCCTTTCCGGGCACATTTCTGATAGGCTTCCATACACAGGCTGACCATCGCCGCATTTGGTTTTTCAGAACCCTTATATTCCACAAAACTTTTCAGCACTTCATTGGTCAGGCTGTCGCGCTTTGCAGGGCTGTTTTCGTATTCCGTTTTGGATTGGCGTATCAACGTATCCTCCCATTTGTATTCCATAAACGAACGATTGGCTTCGTAGTCGTACGGGTAGAATCCATCCTGGTTTTTGCCTAAATAGCCTTTGTCGAAGTTGTCCTTATTCACCATGAAATTCAGTGCATCGGGCAGCATACCGATTTTCAGTATGTTTTCCATCCAGCTCATGCCGTAGAAATAAGAGAATTTAACCCGCGTCCGGAGGTCATCCGGAAGCGTCGGAATGATTTTCCATGCACGCATCGTAGAAGTGGCACTGTGCCAGCACACCCATTTGGATGTATGGAGATTGGCAGGAAAGAAATACGGCTCACTGCTGATGCTGAGAAAGATATACTTCAGGTTGGGGTTTCGAATTTTTAAGACACCGTCTAAGTCCGTCATCTGTTCAACAATCGTGTGTCCGTCCACAGCAATATTGAATGAATGGAATTCGATGCCGTTCTTCTGCAGGATGCTGTCGATAACAGAAGGGTCTATGTGGCGATATTCCAGACTGCCGCCCAGGTATACGGCGTTGTATCTTTCACTGTTCTTTTTATAATGCTTGAATTTCACCGTTTGAGTACTGTCACCCCAGTAAAAGGGCAAAGTGAATTTAAACGCCAATGACAGCAGCAGTACTATGCCGGACAGGATGCCAATATTTTTCAGGATCTTTCTGGTCATTGTCATTAATATTGAAAGTACACAAATGTGGTATTGTTAAATACACCAAACCATACAATACAAACAGCCAGCAATATATAGATGGTCCAGCGTTGTAATTTTTCCTTTGCCAATACGACGCTTTCAATTTTGGTGTCGCCAATCAGTGCTTCCACCAAAAATAAAATAAAGATAAAAGCGGAAAGTATTGCAAACTGCACCATGCCTTTGTGCATCAGCCAGTCTTTCATATAAACGGCTGAATTCAGTTTGAACAGATTTCCATACAAGGCACCTCGCGATGGTCGTCCATTCAACCGGCGCCCCGGGATGCGCATGGTTGTAAGCCATCTGTGCGCTGTAAACACGGAACAGTAAAAAACAAAAAAGAAAAATCAGAATCGTTACAACACTATGCGCCCAACCGGGGAAATATTTGTTAAACAGTTTGTAAGAATTGCTCGGACGTATGGCTCTGACCACATTGTTCTGCCACAGATACCGGATAGCCATGCATACCCCCACCATGGTGAACGAAATCACCATCGGCCAGTTGGCACCATGCCACAGTCCGCACAATGCCAGCACGAAGATGACGTTGAAGACTACTTTTGCCCCGCTGGCTTTGTAGGCGCCGAGATAAAAGAATACATAATCGGTGAGCCAGGTGGATAGCGAGATATGCCAGCGTGTCCAGAAGTCCGCAAGGTTTTTGGAAAAAACGGACGTCTGAAATTTTCCATAACATCAATACCGATGACTTTTGCCGCTCCTAAGGCGATATCCGAATAACCGGAAAAATCGCAATAGACCTGCAATAAGAAGAAAAAGGCACCCAGCCAGACAGTCCATCCCGTAACCAAATCATAGTGGGCATACATATCATTGACATAAAAAGCCAGCCGGTCGGCAATGACGACTTTCTTGAACAATCCCCATCCCATCCGGAACAAGCCTTTCCGCAGATTGTCATAATCAAAATCATGCGGCTGGTGAATTTGCGGCAGCAGGTTTTTGGCCCTTTCAATCGGTCCGTTGACCATCACGGGCCAAAAGGCGGTGAAGGAGGAGAAATAACCGAACTGTTTTTCCGCTTTTGTAATGCCTTTATAGACATCTATCGTATAACTCAGTGATTGGAAAGTGAGAAAAGAAACCCCTATTGGAACTATCCAGGAGTTGAACCAGGGTTCCGGTACTATCCATGGAATATGAAACAGCGATAAAAGTTCACGGACATTATTGTCAACAAAGTCCAGGTATTTGAAGGTAAATAGGATACCCAGGTTTCCGGCCATACTCAGGTACAGCCATTTTTTCTTTTTGGACTGTTCTGGCTCTTTGTCCATCATAATACCCGCTAAGAAATCATTGCAGGTAATGACAAACAGGATGATGGCAAAGAACGGGCTGAAACTCCCGTAGAAATAATAGCCACCTGCTACCAGCACTTTCCATTGATGCTTTTTGGCAACCGCAAAATAGATAAAGCAGAAGACAGGGAAAAAGAGTAGGAAATGTAACGAGTTGAACAGCATGGATTATATATAGAATCTTGCGAATTTACGGCTTTAAACAGAAATCACCAATACAGCGGTGAAACTCTCTTTAACGTAAAATTCTTATCTTTGAAACGCATGAAAAAATATGTAAAAAAAGCAATAAGGGTAGCCATAGGGATAAATTTCATTTGGAGCATCATCCGCCCTTTCGTTACGTTTTTTAAGAAGATTGAATTTCAGCGCAGGCTGGTCGAGCAGAAACCAACACTTGATTTTATAAAACTTACTGTTTTGCAGCAACCGGCAGTGAGGAACGGATTGTTTAAGGGACTTGTATATCCCGGATTTGAAGCCGCCGGGAGTGCGGTATTTCCTAAGTTTATTGGAAGTTATGAAAGTGAACTGATTCCGGTATTTAAACAAGTCATCGATGGACGGTATGATACGATACTCGACATCGGCAGTGCAGAAGGATATTATGCCAACGGATTGTCATTGACAATGCCGGAAGCAACCGTCTATGCGTATGACGTGGACGAACGTGCACGAAACATCTGCCGCCAGATTGCACAACTTAACGGGCTGGAGAGCAGAGTGCTTATCGGAGAAAAAATGGATGCTGCCGGACTGGCGAATTTTGATTTTTCGAATAAGAAAGCATTTGTACTCAGCGATTGTGAGGGGTATGAAAAAATGTTATTCACCAAAGAAAACATGCATAATCTGAAAAATACCGATGTGCTGATTGAAGTGCATGACCTGTTTGATTTAACCATTTCCGCCTATTTGCGGGATGTGTTCGCTGCCACACATGATATCCGGGTGATTGCCAGCGTGGATGATGTGAAGAAAGCGCAAATGTATTCTTTTCCGGAAACCGATACATTGGATTTGAATACCCGCAGGATCATTTTTGCAGAAGGAAGAATGGCGGCGATGGAATGGTTTTACTGCACCCCGAAAACTTCTGCATAATTTCATTAAGTACCAGCACTTGAAACTCCAGCAATACAAAGACAAATACAAGACACTGCTCAAAGATCAGCATTTCGGGTTTGTACTGAAAGGCAGTATGACGACGGCGCTGTCTTTGTTTTTTGTGCAGGGGTTGAGGTTTCTGTCGGGCATCATCATCGCGAGGTATTATGGGGCTACAGTATCCGGACAGCTTACCCTGGTCGTAACCGTGATGTCGATGTTTGCCATCGTCGCGAATTTCGGCGTGAAAGATGCCCTGCAAAAACTGATACCGGAATACCGGGAAAAATACAATCTCCGTTCAGCCTATCAGATTTACCTGAAAGGTAATCTGCTGATTGCAGTGTTCAGTTCACTTTGTATGCTGGCGATGTATTTTACTGCGCACATCCTGAGTGTGGAATGGAATGAACCGGAACTCGAATGGTGCTTTAAGATTTCCGGTGTTTTCCTGCTCTTCTTTGCATTAAGTGATTTAAATTATTTCAGTCTGCGCGCTATTCTGAAGGTGCATGTATCCAATATTCTATTGGTTGCAGGAACCGTGATACGGATGCTGGTGCTGCTGGTGCTGACGTATTTTTTCTTTAATGTCTACAATCCGATTTACCTGCATTGGTGGACACTTTGTTTGCTGCCCTGGGTATTGTCCTGCATTCCGATTTTTCAGTATTTCAAACATCCTTCCAGACAGGAGGATGTTATGCGGCAGGTTTCATACCGGCAGATTTTGCAGCTGGCCTTTCCGATGCTGCTGACCTATCTGAGTTTTTTCCTCACCATCAGTATCGATGTCTTCATCCTGAAATATTATGACGTATCAACGGATCATATTGGGATATTCAAGACCTGCGTCAATATCTCTACGCTGGCGTCCGCTATCCTGATCAGTTTAAATACCACCATTCAGCCCAAAATCACCCAGTTGTATTATTCCAACCAAACAGATGAAATAGCCAGGCTGACACAACGCTCTTCCAAGCTGATGTTCTGGCTGAGTCTGCCCATCTTTATCGTGTTTCTGTTCGGTTCCAGATATGTGATGTGGATGTATGGCAAAGAGTTTATTGCCGGGGCATTTTGTTTGAGCATCCTGACTGTCGGACAGATCTTTAATACCGCCTGCGGACCGATTGCCCAGTTTCTAAATGCAACCGGCCATCATGCTTCCATACGGAATCTGTCATTTCTTGCAGTAGCTATTAATATCCTGCTCAATTTCCTCCTGATTCCCGTGTACGGCATAGAAGGTGCCGCATGGGCAAATGCGATGAATGTAGTGGTCTGGAACACCGTGGGAAGTATTTACGTTAAACGTAAATTCGGCTTCCATATCTTTTATGTTCCATTCATTTCTGAAAGGAAATAATTCATGTCCGAAAGTCAAAATATAGCTATCTTTATTCACGGCTATGTATGCTAAGATAAAACGGTTCTTTACGATTGATATTGACTACTCCAGCCGTGTGTACGGTTTCGATATCATGCGCGGCGTCGGCATTCTGATAGTGGTCTATGCACACGGCCGTTCCAAGATGCATTTTTTCCCGAGGTTCAACGATTTTGTTTCCGTAATCGGATTCTGGCTGATGGACCTGTTTTTTGTTCTCAGCGGATTTCTGATCGGCATGATTCTGATAAAATTTTATGAAAAGGAAAAAACCTTCAACTTAAAGACAGCCTACAATTTCTGGATTCGCCGCTGGTTCCGGACACTGCCGAATTATTACCTGGTGTTGTTCCTGACCGCCTTGTTATGGGGTGTGCTGAGCGGCAACTGGCTGTTCTTAAAACTGAAATTCCTGATGCACGCCTTGTTCTTGCAGACTACACTCACGGCACCTCCATTCTTCATGATGGAAGCCTGGACGCTGTGCATAGAGGAGTGGTTTTATCTGTTGTTTCCGGTATTACTGCTGATAGGGAATGCCTTTCTGTCGAAAAATAAAAACACATCAGTGCATATTAAATACAACATGCTGATTTGTATTGCGCTTTTTTTCGCAGTGCCGATGCTGTTGCGCATCTACCTGTTTACCCAACACACCACATTGGCCTGGATTGATATGTCGCGGATGGCATTCTTCCGGCTGGATACCATTGCTGCCGGCATCTTTATGGCATGGGTCAATTATTATTACAAAGGTTTTTTTGAGAAATACAGAAATCTTTTCGGGGTACTGTTTATTGTGTTGATGTCGGCGTATCTGATTTATTTTTATCTCGTGTTGTTGCCGGATATCCGCCATCAGACTTCCATCATCTCTTTCACCTTGTTTTTCCTGCTGTCCAGTACTGCATCCTTATGCCTGACCGTCTATATGAAAGAGGTGAAGATGACACGCCCTCATTTTTTCGCGCGTTTCATCACCGTCATCAGCCTGATTTCGTATTCATTGTACATCTTTCACCGCAGCATCGTCATGTATGTGATTGACGAATTGTACACGCCGGCAACGGCAATGGAAAACATCCTGCTGTTTGTGGTGTACGTAGCGGCGTCCCTGATGATTTCCATACTTTGTTTCAAATATTTTGAACATCCGATGACGGAGATGCGCGAAAAACTCAAGAGATGAAAATCGGAGTATGGAAACCACAACGGGATGAGACCAGTGTAAGGATTTACACGGATAATGTCGTCGAGCACCTGAAGGCATTCGGTCATGAAGTTGTTTTTTGGGGTAAGGATGACGAAGTTCCTCCAGTAGACATTATCTGGGATGCTTCCTGCACAGGGGCGCAATATCCCAACCGGAAAATACTCCAAACATCCATTCCGTGGATCGTGACGGTGCATGGTGCAGCCAATCTTTCTTTGCCGCTGAAGTATAATTTCCTTCGTTTTTCGGATAAGCTGAAAGGCTGGTATATCAATGCCCGCAGGAAATTCATGTGGAGTATCTACAGACAAAAGGTAGCGCATATTATCACGGTGTCCAAATACGCGAAAGAGGAGTTGGTAGAATACCTGCATCTCGAACCCGGTCAGATTTCCGTCATTTATCACGGATATGATGACAACTTATTTTACCGGCAGAGCGGAGAAAAATCTTATTTGCTGCACGTATCCGTCTATCAGCCTAAAAAAAATGTGGACAGGATTGTGGAAGCTTACAGTCAGATGAAAGAGGTGGATAAATTGCCTCTGGTGCTCGTCTGTCCGAATTATCCGGGAATAATGACAGACCCTAAAATAACACTCATCCATACGCCTGTTTCGAGAAAACAGGTAGCCAAATACATGAAGGAAGCCTACGCATTCATTTTTCCTTCTTTTCATGAAAGTTTCGGGATGCCTTTACTGGAGGCGATGGCATGCGGCGTACCCATCATTACAAGCAATAGTACTGCCTGCCCCGAAATCACCGGCAATGCCGGATTGTTCGTCGATCCGCTCAGTACCACAGAACTGAAAAATGCCATGCAGAAACTGATGGACGATGCTGTACTGCACAAGCAATTATCTGAAAATGCGTTGGAACGGGCGAAAGGTTTTTCCTGGGAAAAAACGGCGCGTTTGCATGAAGCCTTATTTTTACGGTTTATTGTTTAAACATTGTTAAATAACCATGTTTCTGAACTTTTTGGAATTGGTTTCCTGTTTCTGAAAAGAGAGTTCAGTTTTTATCCCGTATATTTGAAAATAGGTTTTTATTCCTATGAAATATCCATTTGATAAAAGCACGCCAAACCAAAATGAATAAATGGATATTCCAGGTGCGCCATTAAAAACAATAAAAATATACACATGAAAGCACTTTATATCCTGCTTGTATTGTTAACCTTTGGGATTGGCTCCGTTTTTGCGCAAAACACCGCTTATCCGAATGACCGGTCTGTCTTAGATTCCACCATACAGCCCTTTTATCATGGTGTGGCGTCCGGCGACCCGCTGACCGACAGAGTGATTATCTGGACAAGGGTAACAACGGATTCCGTGAGTGTGCCGGTAAAATGGCGCATGGCAACAGATACCGCCATGAGAAACATCGTGGCACAGGGCACCACAACTGCTGATACTTCCAGGGATTATACGGTAAAGATAGATGTTACAGGATTACAGCCAAGTACGTATTATTATTACGAGTTTGAAGCATTGGGCAGGTTGTCCCAGCGGGGCAGGACGAAAACGATGCCAACCGGCAATGTAAGCAGTTTGCGCATGGCACTGGTGAGCTGCTCCAATTATAGCTTTGGATTTTTTAATGCCTATGATGCGATAAAAAACAGAAATGACCTGGATTTTATCCTGCATGCCGGTGATTATATTTATGAAGATGGATTTAAGAAAGACGGAGTAGATACACTTAGAAGAAGAACCTTTCCGGAGTATGATTCTTACGATTTGACGAGTTACAGATTGCGGTATGCATGGTACCGTATAGATCCTTCCACCCGGAATCTGCATCAGCAATTTCCGTTTGTTGTTTTGTGGGACGATCATGAGTTTGCGAATGACTGCTATGCAGATACGGCGGATAATCATAATCCGGTAACGCAGGGAACCTGGGAACTGAGGAAAGCAAATGCCATCCGCGTTTTTAAAGAGTGGATTCCGATGCGGGAGGATACGTCCAGAACGAATGTGATTAATTTTACGCAGAGTGCCGGCAACTTAGCCGATATTATCTATACGGAAGACCGGATAGAAAGGTCCCAGTTCAATAATTTTGATCAGGGGGTCAATATGAGTCTGGCTTCAGATCCGCTGGCATATGATACCCCGAACCGGACCATGCATGGTTTCCGGCAGATGGAATGGATGGCAGAACAGCTTAAAAAATCCACGGCTAAATGGAAAATATTAGCCAATCAGGTGGTGTTTGCCTCTTATTTTTACAGATTGCCCATCTTGGGAGGCCTTCCCGCCCATCAGATTTCCGGCTGGGATGCCAATCCGTTAGACAGAAAGAAAATCATTGATACCGTCAATGCCTATGATATCAAGAATATGGTGGTGCTCAGCGGTGATATACACGTGGCTATGGCATTCGATATTCCGGGCGGAGTGACGCCGTACAATCCTTCTACCGGAGCAGGCAGTGTGGGCGTGGAGTTTGTCTGCGATGCCATCAGCGAGGGCGATGTGCTGCCCAATGCGGAGAGTTTCATGTATTCCAATAATTCGCACTTAAGGTATATCAAACTGAAATCGCAGGGGTACTGTATTGTTGATGTTACCCAAAACAGCGTCTGTTGTGATTTCTGGGAAATGGATTCCGTCCGTTCATCCAATACCCGACAGACATTGTTAAAGACGTTGTGTACGATTCAGAATGAGAGTCACCTGAAAGAATACCAGGGCCCTACCTTTACACCCAGGACATTCCCTTCGCTTATTCCCTATAATCCGAGAAATAATGGCGTTTCTGTCGGTGTGAAGAACAATCAGAAGGTCGTTGAATTGATGAGTTTATATCCCAATCCCACCAGTGACTATGTCCGTTTTCAGTATTTTATGAAGAATACAGACCAACTGAAAGTGGAAATCTATGATATGCAGGGCAGGCTGTTACAAACCAATGATTTCGGCATCCGCACCAAAGGGTTGAATGAAGATGTCGTGTATGTCAGAAATCTTGCAGCGGGAGAATATACTATGCTGTTTCGCACCTCTTCCGAGTCCAGCGCTCGTAAAATCATAAAATTGTAGTATTTTTCAAAAATTATAATCCTAATTTTTGCAGGCACTGATGGTAGCCTGAACTGATGATTTATACGATATGCTGTTCAACTCGATAGAATTTCTTTTGTTTTTTCCCATAGTCAGTATTCTGTATTATTTGCTGCCGCACAAATACCGGTGGCTGCATCTGTTGCTCGCCAGCTGTGTCTTTTACATGTTCTTTATTCCGGTGTATATCCTGATTCTCTTTTTCACCATCCTCATCGATTATTTCGCCGGGATATTGCTGGAAGAAACAAAATCCGGCAGAAAAAAGATTTACCTCATCGCCAGCCTGGTAGCCAATATCGGGGTGCTGGCCGTGTTCAAGTATTTTAATTTTTTTATAGATAACATGAATACCCTGCTGCAGGGGTTGCACCTAACGACTCAGGCGCTTCCGTTTCTGAAAATCATCCTGCCGATAGGCTTGTCCTTCCATACCTTTCAGGCCATGAGCTATACGATAGAAGTCTATCGCGGCAACCAGAAAGCGGAACGGCATTTTGGGTATTATGCCCTGTATGTCATGTTTTATCCTCAGCTGGTAGCCGGACCGATTGAACGCCCGCAGCATATCATCCATCAGTTGCATGAAGAAAAGAAGTTTGAGTACGCTTCCGTTGTCAGCGGGTTGAGGCTGATGTTATGGGGCTTCTTTAAGAAATGTGTGGTGGCGGATAAGATTGCCCTGCTGGCAGATCCCGTTTTTTTCAAGCCGGAATTGTTTCATGGGTTTCCGATGTTGATTGCCGCGTTGTCTTTCTCCATACAGATATATTGTGATTTTTCGGGTTATTCCGACATTGCGCGCGGTTCTGCCAGAACGATGGGCATTCAGCTGATGCAGAATTTCAATGTGCCCTATATCAGTAGGAGTATCGATGAATTCTGGAAGCGCTGGCATATCTCTCTTTCCTCCTGGTTCAGGGATTATCTGTATATCCCGCTGGGCGGCAACCGCGTTTCGGAAAACAGGCGCTATTTCAATGTGTTTGTGGTGTTTCTGCTGAGCGGGTTGTGGCATGGCGACAACTGGACATTTATCGTCTGGGGGGCAATGCATGGCAGTTTTATTATGCTGGCATTGTGGAGGGATAAATTATTTCCCCATCTTAAAATGCCGACATTCATGCAGTGGCTGTCGACATTTACTTTAGTAGTTATTGCATGGGTTTTCTTCCGTGCGGATACGATCAGCGAAGCCAGTTATGTAATTAAGCATAGCCTGAGCGGAGTGCTGCACCCGGTTACTTATTTAATGAAAGGATATGCGTATATCAAATTCTGGAAATTTACCGGTGTGGATATGCTCGTTTTATCGCTGGCCGTGTTTCTGTTGTTTTATGTAGAACAAAAATCGAATATTCAGGAATGGCTGCAGCAAAAGCCGGTATGGTTCCGGTGGAATATCTATTTTTGGATGACGGTTTGTATTGTCTTATTCGGTGTGTTTGACAGCCGCCAGTTTATTTATTTCCAGTTCTGATGCGGAAGTTTGGTGTAAAAATAGGATTGTATCTGGTGTTGTTCCTCGGAATAATAGCGGGAGGTATTTTATTGCCGCCTACCAATACCAACAACATACTTTTTTCATTGCAGGATAAACATAAGATCATCGACAGCCTGCAGCAGAAATATCCGTCTACACCATTGGTATATTGGGTGGGTGGCTCAAACGTCAATTTCGGGATAGACAGCAGGCTGATTTCCGACTCGCTGCAGCTGTCGTGTGTCAATACGGCTGTTCACGGCGGTCTGGGGTTGAAGTTTCAATTGAATAATGCCCTGCGTTATGCACGAAAAGGGGATATCGTGGTGCTGATGCCGGAGTATGAAAATTTCTGGGACTTTAATAATGAAATGGCTGACGGACAGTGTGAACTGCTGCATACCATCATGGATGTGTATCCCGATGGCAAAAAGCTGATAGAGCCGAAGCAGTGGAATAAGATGCTGATGTACCTGCCGCGCTATCTGCACGATAAGTATATTCAGTATCTGCCCACCAATTACAGGAAACGCAATAAGACAGACCTGGGTGCATATACCCGCCATAATTATAATGCATATGGTGATGCCATACTGCATTTGGATAAAAATCCAGTTCCATTCCTGGCCATGCCCAAATTGGGTGCGCCCATCAATGGAGAAATACTGGAATATCTGATTCGGAAGGACGGGGAGTTTCATTCCCGGGGAATACGATTCTGTATTTTGTTTCCGGGCTATCAGCAGACATCTTACAAGAACAACCTGGCGGCCATTCATGAACTGCACCAGCGGTTGAGGGATACCGGTTTGCCGGTTATAGGAAACCCCGGCCGTTACATTTTTGACGATTCATTATTTTACGATACTTACTATCATCTGAACAGGCAAGCAAGAGAAATAAGGAGTATATTCGTAGCACAAGATCTGAAAACCTGTGTGGCAGAAAATTAATAAGTACGAAGAAAAAAATCACCTGCGATGGAATGTATTTACCATGGTGGGTATACTGTTAATTATCATCTGCGGCATTAGAATTACACATGGATTGCAGCGGTATATGGATGTCTTGTTTTGGGACGAAGCATTGTACCTGAGCAGGGGTGTCCAGCTTTTTGACCAGATACCCAAGACCTGGGGCCCGTCTTATTCGTTGTGGTACAAGTTACTGTCTTTCTTCGTCCAAGACAGACTGGAACTTTATTATTTTAATTTTTCGCTTACCACTATTCTGATCTGTATTGCATTTTTTTTACTGCTGTTGTCCTGCGGCGTGCAGCGGGTGCTGGCATTTATCCTCTCCATCTTCTTTCTGTCCACGTTCATCAATATGCCCTTGTGGCCGAGGGTTTCCCATTTCTGTATCATAGTACTGATTGCCGGTATTATTGTTGCTAAATACCAGAAGTCGCTGCTGGAAAAGCTGGCGGTACTTTCCATCGCGCTGTTTGTTTGTGCGTATGCCAGGCCGGAAATGTTCCTTCCATTTATTGTTTTTTTTGTTCTGACCATCCTCTTCTTTTTTATAAATATCCGTCAAGTGCAGAGCAAGCAGTGGCTGCTGATGGCAGGACTGACTGTGCTGGTTGTCTTTATCATTTATTTTTTTAAAACCCCCTTTAATAACGGAGATACAGGAAGAGGGCTCAGGGTGTTCCTGCAGCACTATGCATGGAATCATACAGAATGGAACCATCTGCAGAATGTTTTCTGGCTGGACTTTCCGGATATCATACAGCAGCACTTTAAGGATGCTTCTTCTTTGCCTGCCATCATCCATTCCAATCCTGCAGCTTTCGAGCAGCATATTGTTTCCAATATCACCAATTATGGAATTCAGATGGGCAAGATATTTATCAGCTTTTTTGCGCCCGTTTTACAAAAGACTTACATTGGTTATGTTTCATGGTGAGTGCCATGCTGTTTATTGTTTATTTTACATTTACCAAAACGTCCAAAGACAAAAGAAAACGATTTAAGGCATTGGCTACAGACAATATACTGACATTAACTGTTCTCTTCTTTTTTGCCGTTCCCTCCTTCATGGCCAGTATATATGCATACCCGCGTCAGCACTATCTGTTGCTGCAGGTGCCTCTTTTGCTGTTGCTGACCGGGTTGGCCATATCCTCGGTATCTGTGGAGATTGAAAAATCCCTGCAGAAAATCACGGTGGTCGGAGCCATCTGGTTCTTTGTTACGCCGGAAGCGGAAGACTTCCACTATTTTAGCTTATTCCGTCAGGAAGAAAGCTTGTGCAATCTGAAGACAGTCCGGTTTATCAAAAATAATTTTACGACCAAAGACAGTGTCCGTGTATTTGATGCAGAGGGTTATATGACGAATCTGTTGCCTTCCAATTTTACCAATTACAATGAAGTGTATTACAGAAATCGGAATATCGTGCTGAGCGATTTCCTGAAAGCACACGATTTTGATATCATTTATAAAACGCCCACCCTGACGATGTTAAATAATGTTCAGAAAGATACCGCCTTGTTTAATTTTTTGAGGAATCCGGAGCAATATGGATATTATGAGCAAAAAACAGGTAATTTTACGCCTGTTTTGTTGTTAAAGAAGAAATAATGAATTTCGCCTACAAGCCTTTATATACAAGAGACCAGCCTTTGTTTGAGCTGAGGGTGTTTGGCTTGTTTCTATTTAGTTTGTTATTTACCAGCAATATCCTGCTTCAGTTCAAATCTGCCAGTGGTGCCATAGGGATGATTATGATTATGGGTATGCCCTTTATTTTTATTTCTACGGGCATCTATTATTATTACAAAGTGTTTAAGTTGCGGCAGCTCAATATGCTGGATGTCATCATTTTCATCAGTTTATTGCTTCCGCTGTACAATGCCATTGTAATCAACATCGTTTTAGACGTCAAAATACTCAAATCGCTCTTTAACCTGTCTGCACGCTTTTTTATTGTAATGGTCAGTCTGGTGTATTATGCCATCCGTTCCAACAAGATTACCATCAAGCAGTATATTTACGCCAACATCTTGCTTTGCTGGTTCTGCTTGCTGTTGTATACCTATGTTTCGCTCACGATTCCGCCGGAAACGTTTAAGGATTCATTGGGAGACGGGTTGGTGGGATACAATCCATCAAAGGGAGGATATATCTATCGTTTTTCAAGTGCGTTCCTGATTTTCGGCATGGTATATTATTTCCTGGACTATGTACTCAAGAACAATAAGACCAGCCTGATATTCTGGATGCTCCTGATGTCCTATCAGCTGTTCATCGACAAAGGACGGATTGAGCTGGTTTCGGAAATTACACCGATGTTTCTGTTCATGTTTGTTACCCTGAAATGGCATAACATCATTAAAAAACTGCTTACCATAGCGGCCATAGCCGGAGTGGTCATTATCATCGCTTATTATATCAATCCGAAAATACTGTCCTTCACGGCGGATATGTATATCATGTTCATCAAGTTCTTCCTCGGCAAGAAAACCGGAGAGGGTTCCGCCGATATGCGATGGACGGAGATGGCGCATGTCTATAATTATTTTTTAAAGCATCCGCAGCACATCTTCTTCGGGATAGGTGTGCCTAAACGGGAGCTGATGCTGGTAACTGTAGGAGATGTGATCCTTTCTGATATAGGAATTGTGGGCGGTTTGTTGTCTCAGGGAATTGTGGGGTTGATTTTTATTTACTCTTTTTTCTTACATCCTTTTTATGTGTGGCGCAAGGTGAAATACTACAAATACGATGTGTTGTTTAATACCGGTCTGTTGGGATGCGGGGTTGTATTTATTCAGTCTTTTTTTTCTGGCGGGATATTCTTCAGCCCTTTCGCCTTGCTGCTCTTTATGTTGATTGTGGAATATTTCCGGATTAAGGAGAAGTTCTACTGGAAAGAGCAGGCGCTTAATCCATCACAAACAGTATGAACAGAAAGTACAAAATGGCGATAGTGCTGTTGCTGGCAGTTTTTATGTTGCGCATCTGTTTGTCAAAAGATAAGAAAAAGGAAGATAATTTATTTTCTGGCACATCGGCTGTGGTTCCGGTCGTTATTACACCAAAAGAACAAATTTTTGCCTTGCCCGTGCATCCGGGAATATTCGGTATCAATATCGGATTTGCCTTCAAGCGGGAGCTGGATAAGGATTCCGGATTTGTGCAGCTGCTGCGTGCCCTGCATCCGAATTCACTGCGCTTTCCGGGTGGTACGGTGGCCAACTATTATCATCCGAAGTTGCCGGTGTATGGTTATAAGCTCGGTGAAATCCCGCCGGGATTGGGTACGCTGTTTATGGAACAATCCAGGCGTTCGGAAAACATCCTGTATAATTTTATCCGGCTTGCGAAGTCCGTGAATACGGGAGTCGTGTACTGTGCCAATGTGTATACCGGCACCACAGCCGAAGTCCTTTTTGTAATTGAGGAGCTAAAGAGAAACAAGATCCCCATTTTAGGGGTGGAGCTGGGAAATGAATTTTGCCTGATGGAATACCGCAATAAGTTTCCGAATGCAAAGGTGTATATTGATAAGATAAAGGCTACGGCTGCGGCTGTCAGAAACAAATACCCCGACCTGAAGATAGTGGTGATTGGCGGCGACGGGGTGCCTGCCGGTGAGACGAATGCCAGAAGCAAGTTTATGCGCGGATGGAATGACGTGATGAGCAGAGTGAATTTTTACCATGCATTCACCTGGCATCCTTATCAGGATTGTCCTCCGTGTGACAATGATGCCTATTTTGATAATGTGTACACGAAGAATATGAACACGCTTGCACCACAGGCTACCAATTATTTATTCGGTTTGGGCGGTCATCTCATGCAGCAGTATGGCCCCAATAGAAAACTCTGGATAACGGAATGGAATCTGGGCAATCTTACGTTTTTGGATAACACGTTTTTACAGGGAGCATACGTCTTTGAAAATTTCCTGACCATGGCAGACCTGAACGTGCGGTACAATAATTATATTGAAGTGACCAATCTGCATTCCATCGATGGATTGATTACCATACAAAAAGGGAAGTTGAAACCTTTATTGTCTAACGGGATAGATATGGCTACAGTCCAGTATTATGCCTTTCAGTTTTTGGCGAGTACAATGAACAGGAACACATACAGAGGTACTGAGTTTATTGCCACAGCGGATACTTCATTGGGGCGTAAATTGGTTTGTCAGTCATACATGAATAAAGAAGAACATAAGACCTATATTTATTTTGTCAATCGTTCCGGTAAAAGATTCAGTTGACGGTAAATGCACCCGTGAAGTCAAGAGTGCTGTTGAGAGCCATAGAGGCCGAGTTTCCCTACGCCACTGCCGGCAAAACGTACTACGAGAAAGATTACCCCGATAAATTAAAGCCGGTAAGCTATCGGGATGAATTGCTGAACTCCAAAACGGTAACGCTGATGCCTTATGCATTCGGTTACGTTACTTTCAGTAACGAATAAAGATTCACCTTTTTCTATTTGCGGAGATTAACGCATCACCTGCTTTACCAACCCCAGTTTGCCTACATATGGCGGGTAGCGCAGCGGCACATCCGGCCAGGTCACTTTATTGGTGACTGCCTTGTAATGGGTAAAGGTATCAAAGCTGAATTTTCCATGATAAGCGCCAATTCCACTGTTGCCCACGCCGCCAAATGGCAAGTCGGGGTTCACGAAATGGGAAATGGTATCGTTCACACAACCTCCGCCGAACTGAACGGTGTTCAGGCATTTTTGCTGGTTCGCATAATTATTGGAGAATACATAAAACGCCAGCGGTTTCTCGAATTGCTTTACAATTGAAATAGCCTCGTCAATGGAGTGGATGGTCAGTACCGGCAGTATAGGGCCGAATATTTCGTCATTCATCAGCGGGTGTTCCAGGCTGTCAATCTCAATTAAGGTGGGTGCTATGTATCTCGTTTCCAGCATCGGTTTTGCCGCCTACGATGATAGCACCGTCTTTAATCATGGCTGCCAGCCGTTGAAAATGCCGGTCATTGATGATGCGCGGGTAATCGGCACTGTCCTGAGGGTTGGTGCCGTAAAAATCTTTCACACTTTTTGCAAAAGCCTTGTAGAATTTATCCTTCACCTCTTCGTGCAGCAGCAGATAATCAGGTGCTACGCAGGTTTGTCCGCCGTTTAGGAATTTTCCCCAGGCGATACGCCTTGCCGCCACTTCGATATCCGCCTGTTTGTCGACGATGCAGGGGCTTTTTCCGCCCAGTTCCAAAGTGGCAGGCGTTAAAAATTCGGCCGCAGCCCGGGCAATGGTTTTGCCGATTTCCACGCCGCCGGTAAAGAAGATATAATCATAGCGTAGGGCAAGCATCTCCTTATTGTCAGAGTGTTCATCCAGCACGGAGATATAATTTTCATTAAACGTTTCGCTGATGATCTTTTCGATTACGTGATAGGTGTGTATGGCAGCCCTCGGCGGCTTGATGATGCAGGTGTTGCCCGCCGCTATGGCGCCCACCACAGGAGCCAATGTCAGTTGAAACGGATAATTCCACGCACCGATGACGAGGGTGACTCCATAAGGATCCGGATAGATGTAATTGCGGGACGGGAAATTGGCAATCGTATCTTTCACCAGCTGAGGGGTTGCCCATTTTTTGATATGTTTCAGCATCAGGCTGATTTCCTCGTACACAATTCCAATTTCGGTGGCGAAAGCCTCGAATTTCGATTTCTTGAAATCTGCATTCAGTGCTGCATAGATGTCCTCTTCATGCTGCTGAATCGCTTTTTTGAATTTCTTCAGTTGCTCGATGCGGAACTCTATATCCCGTGTCGCATTGCTTTCAAAAAAATCCCGCTGTTTTTGTAAAACATCGGATATATCGGAGGTTGTCTTTGTCGTTGCCATAATAATGATTTTATAGGCTATTTTCACTTTGCTTTTTTTCTCCGGCACGCGTTCTTCTATTGGTCTGCCTTCAAAACTGCTCATGGAATCATAAACACCCAGCCAGCCTGCAACTTTGTCGAAGACACGGGTTGGGAATACGCCCTTCAGAAACGGAACAATATTTACATTTTCAGGTTCCATCAGCAAGATATCATTCTTCCGGATGGCTTTAATCACTTTGGTACAGATGTCATCCGGCTGTAATAATGGAAATAACAGCGGTGCCTTCACGCCTTTGAACATGCCGGTGTCAATATAGCTCGGACATACGGTGGTAACGTGTAAATCCGGCCCTTCCATTTCCAGTTCCATACGTAAGCTTTCGCTCCAGCCCAATACCGCCCACTTGCTGGATGCGTAGACAGAGCCTTTTGGTAAAGGAATCAACGCGGAAGCAGAGGCGATATTGACCACATGCCCTTTGCGCTGTTTGATCATATCTTTCAGAAAAACCCGTGTCACATGCATCACGCCGTTCACATTGATGGAGATAGTCTTATCTATGTCTTTTGCTGAATACTCCCAGAAAGAATGTTTTCCGGCAACGATGCCCGCATTATTGATGAGTATGTCCACATTGCCTATTTCCAGCAACACTTCGGTCGCCGATTTTTCAATGTCATGGGTGTGTGACACATCTACCACAAACGTATGTACGTTTTTATAGCCTTTGGAAGAAAATTCCTTTTGTGTCTTGTGCAGGTTCTCTTCGTTGATATCCCAGATGATGAGATTGGCTGCCCCTTCCTGCAGGCATTTCAGCGCCATCAGTTTTCCGATTCCGTTTGCGCCGCCCGTTACTAAAACGTTGGCTCCTCTGATTTGTGACATATGATTGTTTTTAGGTCTTTAAATTTAGCAGAAATAGCTCATTTATTCAGGATTTAAACTATTTAATTTATCTATTGTTTAGAGTGAGTAATGAAAGTAGGTATAATCGGTTCCGGGATAGCAGGATTGGCCAGTGCCATCAGAATGGCAGTACGGGGTTATGAAGTTCATGTATTTGAAGTCAACAGTTATCCCGGCGGGAAACTTTGTGAGATACAGGTGGGCGATTATCGATTTGATGCCGGCCCGAGTTTGTTTACGATGCCCGAATATTTTGAAGAGTTGTTCGCTTTAGCCGGAAAAAACTTTACGGATTACTGTCCGTACCGGAGATTAGATACGATTACCCATTATTTTTACAGTGATGGCACTAAATTTAAGACATTTGCGGATGTGGAGCAATCCGCGCAGGAGATGCAGGAAAAGCTGGGTATAAACAAAGAGGTGGTTATTGCGCACCTTAACAGAAGCAAGAAGATCTTTGACCTGACATCGGATACCTTCCTGCATCGTTCCATTCACACCTTCCAGAATATATCTGCACTGGATTTATTAAGGCTCGGTACACAGATAGGTGCACTGGATTTATTCAGTACGATGCATGAAACGAATGAGAAGAAGCTCAAAAATGAAAAAGCGGTTCAGTATTTCGACCGTTTTGCTACCTATAACGGGTCAAACCCCTACGAGGCGCCTGGAACATTGAATATCATTCCGCATCTGGAACACCATATAGGTGCCTTTTTTCCGGAAGGAGGCATGGTCGCCCTATCACGGTCCTGCTGGCAGCTGGCCGTGGAACTGGGCGTGCATTTTCATTTCAACACCAGGGTGAAAGAGATTGTCGTAGAAAAGAATAAAGTTGCAGGAATCAGATACAATAATGTTGAGCGTGTCAATAACAAGCATACAGATATTTCACAGGTAGAATTTATGCCGGTAGATTTGGTTATCAGTAATATGGATGTGGCCTATACCTACCGCCAGCTGATGCCCAATCAGAAACATCCGGAAAAAACCCTCAACCAGCCTAGGGCACTGTCAGCAATGGTCTTTTACCTCGGTATCAAAAAAGAATTTTCGGAACTGGGGCTGCACAATATTTTCTTCAGCAGAAATTATAAGGAAGAGTTTGATGCTTTCTTCCAGCGACAAACCATGAATGATGATTTAACAGTATATGTCAATATCTCTTCCAAATATGTAAAATCAGATGCTCCGGAAGGCTGTGAAAACTGGTTTGTAATGGTAAATACGCCGCCGCAAAACGGGCAGGATTGGGACTCACTAATAGCGGCTACGAGAAAGAATGTGTTGAAAAAACTGAGCCTAACCCTGGGCGAGGATATCGAATCATTGATAGAAGTGGAAGATATTCTGGAGCCTCGGATAATTGAAACCAGAAACCTGTCCTGGCAAGGTTCGTTGTACGGAAACAGTTCCAACAACAAGTTTGCCGCATTTTTACGACACGCAAATTTCAGTAATACCATAAAAGGTGTGTATTTTTGCGGAGGCAGTGTGCACCCCGGAGGCGGAATTCCGTTGTGTGTCCTGTCAGCAAAGATTGTAGATGAACTCATTCCTGCCCAATAACCGTTTTTATACTGCCTTGTTCATCTTACTGAGTGTCTATACTGTAGGTTTAATTGGGATAGGTGTGGGAACCCGGGAGGCACGCGAACATTTTCTATCCCTCACGCCTCTTAATTTACTGCTCACCGTTGCTGTTTTATTCTGGAATCATAAAGACTGGAGCCTCAGAGTGGCAGGTATGTGTTTATTCGTATTTCTTTTCGGGTTTTTTATAGAAGTAGCGGGTGTAAAAACGGGGTGGGTTTTCGGCAGCTATTTTTACGGTAAAACACTGGGGTTGAAGATTTTGGATGTCCCGCTGATGATAGGTGTCAACTGGATGATGCTGGTCTATTGTATTGTAGTCTTATTGCAGCCCATCAGAAATAGTATGTTGTTTGCCACTATGGGCGCAGCCGTGATGACATTGTTAGACATCCTGATTGAGCCGGTGGCAATCCGCCTGGATTTCTGGCATTGGAGTAATGAAATCATACCCTTACAGAATTATGTGGCCTGGTTTCTCGTTTCCTTCTTATTGTTTCTTTGTTTCCGAAGATTGGTTCCTGTTCTTTCCAACAGAATCGCCGGCTGGGTGCTGGGTATACAATTTGCATTTTTTACTGTATTGAATTTGTTACTGAGATAACAAACATTTTCCTGCTTTTCTTGTTTAACAAAGACTTTATCATTTTCTATGATCGTTAATCAATGGTATTTAGCCTGTTTATTGGAGGAATTGGAACAACAGAATCCCCTGCGTAAGAAAATATGCGGAGAGGAGATCGTTATATTTAGAACGGAAAGCGGGAAGGTAAGCGTAGTGGAAGATCGTTGCTGTCACCGCAATGTCCAGCTTTCTCTGGGATATGTACAGGGGGAAAACATCAAATGCGGTTATCACGGTTGGGAGTATAATTGTGAAGGCAAATGCGTACGGATACCCTCCCTTCCCGATGAGGAGCGGATTCCGCCGGCTGCCAGGGTGAAAAGATACAGTACCGAAATAAGATACCGGTCGGTTTGGGTCTGGATAGGTGATGATAATAAGAAAGACCTGTCGCTGATTCCACCGATGCCGGAAATGGAAGTTTATCCGATGGTATATAATTATCATGTCATCAACGCTGACTTGCAGCTTGTGGCGGAAAGTTTATTTGATGCTCATCATATCAATCACGTGCACCGGGATTCCATCAAAGGTATGATGGGTGCCCTCAGATCTGAACGGATAGATTTTAATTTGCAAGTAAACGATAATTCGATTGTCGGAATGTACCACAGAGAGAACGACCGCAGCTTTTTTGAGAAATATTATTTCGGATTCAATCAAAAGGTGGAAACCCATTTCGGTTTTTGGTTTCCGAATATTTCCAAACTGGATATCCGATTCAGGAATCGCCACATGGTTATCTACGAACATTTTTACCAGATAGATGAAGATAACGTGATGATGTGTCAGATTACATTATGGAAAAATATATTGGGATTTCTTCCGCTGTATATCGCCAAAAAGTTTATGCTCCGCAAGTCTGTGAATATTGTGAGGGAGGATATCGAATTTCTGGAAAATAATAAACGAATCAAGGCTGTTACAGGGAAGAGCGACCTGCTCATCAAGTCGGATGAGGTAACCTTTGAATTTATGAAATTGTGGAAACGAAAAACAAATAGTTAGCGTCATTGCGAGGAACGAAGCAATCTCTCTGTTGAGCAGATTACTTCGCTTCATTGCATTACGCCCGTAATGACGAATAAGATGAAAAACTGGTTACGCAAAAAGATAAAATCCAAACTAAAGAATTACAAAGTCGCTGTCAATACGGTTGATGAGAGTTTACCGGTAAAGCTTGCTGTAAAAAAGAAAGCAGCCATTGTTGGTGCAGGAATTGCCGGACTGAGTGCTGCCGCTAATTTAGCGGAGCGCGGATTTGAAGTGACCCTGTTTGAAAAGAATGCTTATCTAGGCGGGAAAGTAGGTTCCTGGTCATTTGAAAGCAACGGAGAAACGTTGCAGACGGAACATGGCTTTCATGCCTTTTTCCGTCAGTATTATAACCTGCGGAATTTCATGAAAAAAATAGATGTCTTCAAGCATCTGATTCCTATTGACGATTATGTGATTCTGTATCAGGATGGAAAACAGCAGGGATTTGCCGGTATCGACAATACACCGGGATTAAATATTTTTGACTTGCGTAAAAAAGGGGTTTTAAACTTCCGGACATTTATTAATCCGATGTCGATGTCTTTCTTAAAATTGCTGCGCTATCATCCCGTTAAAACATTTGAAAAATATGACGGGGTAAGTTTTGAGCAGTTCGCCCAACAAACCGCCATGCCCGGGCACATGCGGTTGGTGTTTAACAGTTTCGCCAGGGCCTTCTTTGCCGAACCGCATAAAATGAGTCTGGCAGAACTGATTAAGGGATTTCATTTTTATTTTTTAAGCAACGATGACGGCCTGATTTACGACGTGCTGGACGATGATTTCGAACATACATTTTTGAAGCCGGTTGAGGACTTTATTTTACAGCATAATGGAAAAATACTTCGAAACGCAGCCGTTGAAAAAATTGAATACACAAATGATAGGTTTGTCGTGAATGATGAAACATTTGATTATTGCATTTTAAGCCTGGATATAAAACATTTAAAGCCTCTGATTCAAAAATCCATAGGTTTGGAAAATGGCATTTCCCTTCAAAAAAGCATCAGTGAAATAAAATGTACGGACCGATATGCCGTTCTTAGGGTATGGACGGATCGGTTTGAAGAGAACAAAAGCTATCCTTATTTCCTATTTACAGACAGGTTGAAATGTCTGGACAGCGTCACCTTCTATCACAAGATGGAAAAGGAATCCATGGCGTGGAGCAATAAGAATAACGGCGGGATTTTTGAACTGCACTCTTATTCATTGCCGGATGATTTAATCGATGATGAAGCCATTCAACTGCAGTTGCTGCAGGAATTCTATCATTACTTTCCGGAATTAAGAGGCATGAAAATCCGCCATGAATATTTTCAGCACCGCGATGATTTTCCGGCGTTTCATTTGAATCAATATAAAAACAGGCCTTCCGTTAAAACAGAAATACCTAATCTGTTTTTCGCCGGTGATTGGGTGAAACTGCCAGTTCCTTCGATGTTGATGGAAGCTGCCTACACCAGCGGCGCCATGGCTGCAAATTATATTCTCACTCAAGAAAAACTTCAGGAGAATCAGTTGGAGAGTGTATATGGATATGGTATGTTGACGATGTGACGGTTCTTCAATACATTTATGAGAATTTATGGACATGGATATGGTATATGAACAAAGTGCCCTGCAGATCAAAAAGCTGGAAGATGAACTAAAGCGCTTAAATGTTTGGTCATCCGAACCCATTGCACCTGAAAAGTTGGTGAACATGGGTGCATTCGGCTCTCACACCATGGCATTTACGGAGTGGCTGCAGTTTGTACTGATTCCAAGAGTACAGGCCATAATAGACGAGAAAGGTCAGTTTCCCGCCACCAGTAATGTATCTGTCTTTGCATTCCGGGAATTCGATGGCTGGCCGGAGGCGGAACAGTTGCTTAAAATAGTAAGTGATTTTGACGCGCTGTTTAATTAATTATTTTTGAGAAACAATCCATCTTTACTTCGTATCCCAGGTTTCAATAAATTGGATTACTACTTTCTTCATTGCTTCCAGCGCCTCCGGATGGATGCAATCCACTTTGTCCAGCCGGGTATGATAGGCGGGGTCCAGGCTTTGGGAATCCATGCCTATGATGCATACAGCCGGCAATCCCAGCATGTGAAAGGCAGACGCGTCAGAGGCTCCCACGCCAAGCGGTAATTTTTTATAGGCAACATTAGTTGCCAAGAAGGCATCCTCCACCAACTGCACATGCTCCTTTTTATAAAACGCGAGCGTGTTTACTTCAGACGATGCAACGGTCAGGTGTTCCAGATCTTTTATTGTATCGATATTAAAAAGGAAGACTTTCTCCAGCAGCAATTGTTTTTTATGCTTTTGGGCATAGGCATAGGCACCCCGCAGGGCAGCTTCTTCAGAACCAAAGCTAATCAGGCGTAATCGGGTATGCTGCAGCTTCCTTTTGGAAAACACTTTCGCCATTTCTACTGCCATCGCCACTCCCGTCAGGTTGTCAGAAGCGCCGTCCACTACTTCTTCAGCATGCATATCATAGAATACGATCAATATGGGTGTGAGAACGACGAAAAGCCACCAGATATAAGTAAACCATGCAGCACTGATAAATAAGGATAGCAACGCGTATATGCCTAAAAGGGTAATCTGAAATCCCGCAATAACGGTTAACGCAGCACCCGTCTGTTTTAATTTGTACCACCATTTGAATTCTTTGACACTGTCCATGTGGCCTGCAATAATGAGGGTTGAAGTGGCAGTTTGCAACGGTTCTATATCCCCAATCACATTCCAGGAAGGTTTTTTGGGAAACAGAAAGTCGAGCCAGTGCCGGTAGGTTACAAAATGTCCTAAAAATAAAATGCTGTTTAAAATGCCTAAGCCTGCCGCAATACGGATATCTGTCTTTAAAAAAATAAGTACGGTGATATAAACGATACAAAAAATCTTGAGCGACTGAAAGTGTGCTTCCAGCGGTGACAGGAATTCTTCCACTTCCACCTTGTCACAATATTGCTTCAACAGGTCAGCGGTATAGTATTGTGCATCCTTTTCCTGTTCACTGCCAAAGTATCTTCCGCCGAAACGGGAGATGATATCTTCAATAAAATTTATCACGTATGAATTTACTAAAGATATGGCACAAATTGTTGTCGGGGATAAAAATCCCGGATGAAATATGTTTTTTACGAAAATATTCGTAATATAGAATAGGTTTTTTGGGGTAAGCGGGTGTGTCTGAGCATCTTAAAGTAAAAAAATGATACGATTTTTTTTTGACAGAATGACGACTAGCTGGAAAGTGTTATGGGACTCTAATCGTTTCAGGGTGCAGTTTTTCATGACGTTCCTGCTCTTCGCACTGGTGATTTATTTTTCTTCCTTATACCTAAGCATATTGGAGATTAGAAGAGGCACCTTGTTGTTGGATCCTTTCCTGAACCGGCTTCCGCCAAAAGAATACTCCCTGCCGATTTTCTGCATAGTACATTCCTCGTTATTGATTTCGTTGATATTAATTCTCCTGCAACCAAAACTATTTCTTAAGGCATTGCAGGCGGTCTCGCTGTTACTGATATTGCGCACCATAACGGTTTATGCAGTTCCGCTGGAACCGCCTTCCGGCATGATTTATCTTCGGGACCCGATTACCGGATTCTTCCTGAATAACGTGAATGTGGTGACGAAGGATTTGTTTTTCTCCGGCCATGTTTCCGTCATGTGTCTGTTGATTTATTTTTCCCCGAACAGGTTCTGGAAGATATATCTCACTCTTGCCACTCCGGTGCTGGCGCTGCTCATTATGTGGCAGCACGTGCACTATTCCGTTGATGTTATCGCTGCGCCTTTCTTTGCGCTGTTCTGCGGCAAGCTGATTGATAAGCTGAATGAACGTTGGGCGTTCGGGGTGGATAATATTGAATTAAGCAGTGTTAAGAATTAATTCATTGAACCAATGTGGTGCTACTTTCCTGCGACTGCAACGAATTCTGTTTCCGCTCCAAATCAAAGATGCACTCGTAGGTGGCATTTCTCAGCGCTACTTCCCTCGGGTCATTGGCGATATGTGTGCCCATTTTATTCATGACATAAGCATAGGCAACTCTTTTCTCCGGATCTGCAAACCCACCCGAACCACCTGCCCCAAAAGAGCCGTAGCTTCTGTAATTGATGCCAAAATTCTGAAACTCTGATGGTTTCGCAAACCCCAGGGAAAACGGGATATCCACATGCAATACTAAATCCGTTCTGCCTTTCTTGGGGTGGATGGGAGCGGCTTCCAGAAGCGAAAGCGTTTCTTTCTTGATACCTAGATTCCCTCCCCCTGTCGCAAATTCATTGTAGGCCTGTGCTATGGAACGGGCATTGCCGAAACCATGCGCGGAGCCATTCGGTATTTCCAAGAACTTGCGTTTGTTGAAATTGTTCAGATTCAAAGCGTGTGGTGGATTTAGAAGGGATTTGTAAAAGTAGGAAAACGGATTTAAAATCCCTTTCATGATGTTTCCCAAATCGGAATTGCCGCCTTTGGCCAATGCTTCCTGCGGAAGAAATGGAATGATGCGTGCTAAACGGTGGTGCGGAAACTCTTTCGGCAACCCGATGTGAAAGTCAATGTTTAAGACTTCTCCGATTTCATCCCTGAAAAATACATGCAGAGGCCTTCTAAACGGATCTACCCGTTTGCAGATTTCATTTTGGTACATAGCAATCGTCCAGGCATGGTAGCCTTTCTTTTCGCCGGGTATCCAGAATGGCTTTTGTTTCGCCAGTCGGTTCGATAAGCGTTCCTCATCGTTCAGTACCTCAAAAGAGAGCGTTTTGTCATTGGTAAACAATCCTGCCTGATGTGCCAGCAGCTGCCGGATGGTGATGTTTTCTTTGCCGTTGAAGGCAAATTCCGGCCAATAGACCGAAACCTTTTCATCATAATCCACGAGGCCTTTGGAGTGCAGGAGGGCGAATGCCAGTGACGACAGTCCTTTGGTGGTCGAGAATACGATGGATACGGTATCTTCCTCCCAGGCTTCCGTTTTTTCCTTGTTTTTATAACCTCCCCACAAGTCCACCACTTTTTCTCCATTATGGTAGATGCAGCAGGAGGCGCCGACTTCTTTTCTTTTTTCAAAATTCTCTTCAAAGGCGGTTTTTACTTTCTCAAAACCTTCTTTCGCATAACCATAAACGGGTGTCGCCATACTTCATTTTTTGGACTCAAAAGATACAGAATAAATTCCAACTTTTAATGATAGCTTAATCAAATTCCAAATCTTAAAGGGTATAAATTCTATAACTTGTAATCCTGTTTATATTTCAATCAGTACAATGGGACAAACATTATTTGACAAGGTATGGGATGCGCATGTAGTAGAGTCCATTGAAAACGGACCGCAGGTATTTTATATTGACAAGCATTTTATTCATGAAGTGACTACGCCTCAGGCATTTGCAGGGTTGGACAAAAGAGGCATCCCCGTTCTTCGTCCCAAACAAACAATTGCCACGGCCGATCATAATGTGCCTACCAGGGATCAGGATCTGCCTATCCGAGAAAAATTATCGCGCCATCAGGTCGATACATTAATTGATAATTGTCAACGCTACGGAATCGAATTATACGGGCTTGGGCATCCGTTTCAGGGGATTGTACACGTTATCGGGCCGCAGCTGGGCATCACACAGCCAGGCATCACCATTGTCTGCGGCGATTCACATACTTCCACACACGGAGCTTTTGGCGCGATTGCATTCGGAATCGGCACTTCTGAAGTGGAACAGGTGCTGGCTACGCAGTGTATCCTTCAAACTAAACCTAAGAAGATGCGTATCAACGTGGAAGGTGAATTGGGAAAAGGGGTTACATCCAAGGATATTATTCTGTACATCATCTCCAGGATATCCACCAGCGGCGGCACCGGCTATTTTGTAGAATATGCGGGTTCTGCCATCCGAAGCCTGAGCATGGAAGCGCGCATGACCATCTGCAATATGAGTATAGAAATGGGTGCGCGGGGTGGTATCATTGCGTCGGATGAGATAACATTTGATTATTTAAGAGGACGGGAATTTTCTCCCGTAGATTTTGATGCGGCTGTTGAAAAATGGAAGCAGCTCCAAACAGACGCGGATGCCGTTTTTGATAAGGAATATACTTATGATGCGGCGGACATCGAACCCATGATTACGTATGGAACCAATCCTGCTATGGGTATCCGGATTTCTGATACGATTCCTGCTATCGAGGATGCCGGACTGGAAAAGTCCCTGCAGTATATGGGGTTTGAAAAAGGCCAGTCTATGTTAGGCAAATCAATTGATTATGTTTTTCTGGGAAGCTGTACCAACTCGAGAATGGAAGACCTGCGCTTATTTGCGCAGCTGGTGAAAGGGAAAAAGAAGGCGGAGCATGTGACGGTTTGGGTAGTGCCCGGCAGCAAACAAATTGAAAACCAGGCGAAGGAAGAAGGCATCGATAAGATCTTGGTGGAAGCCGGTATGGAGTTGCGTGAACCGGGCTGTTCCGCATGTCTGGGTATGAATGAAGACAAGATTCCTGCAGGTAAATATTGCATTTCCACATCCAACAGAAATTTTGAAGGTCGGCAGGGACAAGGTGCCCGCACTTTACTGGCCAGTCCGCTGATGGCTGCCGCTGCTGCCATTACAGGAAAAATTACGGATGTAAGAGAATTATTGTAAACGTCATTGCGGGCAGAGCGAAACAATCTTTTGAATCAGTTTGGCAGGATTTCTCACTGCATTCGAATGACAAAATAAGAAAAACATGGAAAAATTCACCACCATACAAACCACCTGCGTACCGCTCCATCTGGAAGATGTGGATACCGATCAGATTATCCCGGCACGATTTCTGAAAGCTACCACCCGCGAAGGGTTTGGTGATAACCTGTTCCGCGATTGGAGGTATAATCCTGACGATACGCCTAAAGTGGATTTTGTGCTCAACGATAAAACCTACCAGGGAGAAATATTGGTGGTTGGCAAGAATTTCGGCTGTGGATCTTCCCGTGAGCATGCCGCCTGGGCCATTTATGATTATGGATTCCGGGTCGTCGTCTCTTCCTTCTTTGCGGATATTTTTAAGAACAATGCATTGAACAACGGATTGCTGCCGGTAGTCGTATCCCCGGAGTTTCTGGAAAGACTGTTTACTGCAATCGAAGCCAATCCGGCTGTGGAGGTGAAAGTAAATCTGGTGAAACAGACGATAGAGCTTACGGCTACGCAGGAAATAGAATTTTTTGATATCAATCCGTACAAAAAAACCTGTATGATTAACGGATACGATGATATCGATTACCTGCTGAGCCTGAAGGGAAAAATTGCTGAGTTTGAGTTAAAGCAGTAGGATGAAAATCAGATTTTATACGTATATTTACTTGTAGATTTATACGTATGACGGCAAAATTGACCCTTTCCATCGATGCCAAGATAATTGAAAAGGCAAAAATCAAAGCTAAAAAAGAAGGCAAAAGTCTGTCTGCTATGGTGGAGGATTATTTGGCGTTTTCCGTACTGGATGTTCCCTATTATAAATCAGAATATATAGAAAAAGTAGAAAAATTGGCTGGGTCATTGAAAATGAAATTACCCAAAGATTTTGATATCAAGAAAGACAAGCAGTCACGTCTCCTTAAAAAATATTATGGTGTATAATGTATTTATTGATTCTGATATCATACTTGATTTTCTTTCCGAAAGAAAACCATTTTTTAAAGATGCCAAACAAATACTCACATATGCTTCTCTCAAAAAGATTAAATTACACACTTCCGCAATTATTTATGCTAATGTGTTTTATGTTTTAAGAAAAGAATTCTCTCCGGCAATGGTAAAATCAAGGTTAATTGACCTTTCAGAGATGATACAGATAGTAAATACGACGCATGATTCAACTAAAAATGCCCTGCATTCCGATTTTTCCGATTTTGAAAATGCCATCCAATATTATACGGCACTTGAAAATAAATGTGCTTTTTTAATTACACGAAATTTAAAAGATTTCGGGAAGGCAAAAAACATTCGTGTATTAACGTCAGCTCAATTTTGTAAATTATTTGTAAAATAAATTAATTGCAACAGCTATCCATCAATATCATTGCCGGTAAAAAAGTCTATTTTATCTCCGATTTGCACCTAGGTGCCCCTGATGCTGCAGCCAGTTCGGAGAGAGAAAAGAAACTTTGCCGTTTTTTGAGTGCTGCGAAATCAGACGCGCAGGCCATATTTCTGATAGGGGATACGTTTGATTTCTGGTTTGAATACAAACGGGCAGTGCCGAAGGGATTTGTCCGTTTTCTGGCGAAATTACTACAGCTCAGGGACGATGGGATTGAGATCTATATCTTCATCGGCAACCATGATTTGTGGATGAAGGATTATCTGAAAAAAGAAATAGGAGCAACAATCTTTGACGACAAAGTTAAACTAGAATGTAATTCCCCTTCAGGGGTCAGGGGTTTCCTGCTAGCACACGGCGATGGCTTAGGTCCCGGCGATGCCAAATATAAAATCCTTAAAAGAATTTTTACCAATAAGCTTTGTCAATGGCTGTTTCGCTGGCTGCATCCTGATATTGGTATAAAAATTGCACAACTTTGGAGCAGGCATACCTTCACGGACCCAACAATAGAGGTATTTCACGGGGAAGAGAAGGAGTGGCTGATTCAATATTGCAAAAGAAAACTGACCGAACATCATTTTGATTATTTTATTATGGGACACCGCCACCTTCCGATGGAGATACAACTCAGCGATAGAAGCACGTACATTAACTTAGGCGACTGGATTATCAACTGTAATTATGCCGTTTACGACGGCGAAAAGGTGAAAATGGTAAAATATGAAGACTGAAAATGGAAATAGCCTGTCTCTTAATTGCACATCGTGTTTCAATAAACATATTTATAGATTTATCTTTATTGTACTGTCTTCTTTATTCTTTATTCCTGTTGCCTTTCCCGGCACCCCCATATATTTTAGAACGATAGAGAAATCAAAGCCGGATGATATTTTCATCAACACGACCAATGACATTTTCCTGTTGAAGAAAGGCATCGTGGAGCGGTATAATTCCGACGGCGTCTTTATCCAGAACTACGGCAGCATTTACATCAACGAACATACGGAAATCATCAGTGTCAATGGATTTAAAACAATCCTGTTTTCACCCGATTACGGGAAGATCATTCAGCTGGACAACCGCCTCCGCGAGCTGGATGTCGTAGATGCATATAGTCTGCAGAATTACATCATTACCTGTATCGGCTCTTCATATGATAATAATTTTCTGTGGATCTGGGATGCCGCTACCCAGCGTTTAGTTAAGATGGACAAAGATCAGAAAGCCATCTTTACCAGTAATACCATCTCCATGTTAACCGGTAAAAAAATTAATCCGAGACAAATCCTGGAATCCGGCATATTGCTGTACCTGGTGGACAGACAGGATGGCATTTTTATTTTTGACAATCAGGGAAATTATATCAAAAACATCCCGATAGAAAATATCCGTAATGTGACTGTTATTGACGGGGCGCTGTATTATGTAAAAGATAATACTATCTACAGTTACGACAATCTCACGTTTACGGAAACGCGTTATACAAAAACACCGGAATTAAGGAATATTCAAATCGGTAAAACAATTATCTGCGGAGTAAACAAAGACGGATTTGCGGAAATCTGGAAGTTTTAATCGGATAGGAGGTCGAGATTTAAACTGTAATATCTCATGTCTCCTAATCACAAATCTCGTCTCTTTTTTATCTCAACCTATCCATCGATTTTACCAGGTTCTCATCGCTTTTAATGCTGCCATACGCCAGCATATTAAAAAGCAGGATGAACAATGGAAGTATCGCCCCGATACCGAATGTATAATTCCGTAGCCCAATATGCTGTGTGACGCCAAAAACAAACAATCCGATCAACGCAACGGAAAGCATGATATTCACCAGGACCAACTTCATCTGTGTTCTTCTGTTTTTGAACAAAAAGATGGAAATAAGGCTGGTAGCTGCGACAACAATAGCGGAAATCATAACCGGAGTGACCTGTTTGATGGCCCATGTTTCTGTTCCGCCCTCCGGTGTCTTGATTTGTCCGAACGGAACGAAGATAAAGGCGATGCATGCCAGTGCAGCCAATAAAAGATAAATGGTTTGAACGCGTTGTATCATAAGGTAAAATTAGGGGGAATATACCAATTGTCAAAAATTAATACTATAAAAATCTGCTATCCCGTATCTTTATAACATGCGTTATTTCATGCGGCTATCCTATAACGGAAAAAATTACTGTGGCTGGCAGCGACAGGAGAATGCTGTTTCCGTGCAGGAGGTGCTGGAGCAGAATTTGTCCAAAATATTTAATGCACCTGTAGAACTGGTGGGCTGCGGACGCACGGATACAGGGGTTCATGCAAAGGAATACTATGCGCATACAGATACGGACGCAGTCCTTCCTGAAAATTTCATATACCGTATCAACCGGATACTGCCTGAGGATATTTCCATTGCTGAGATTTTTGAAGCAGTGGATGATTTGCATGCCCGATTTGATGCCGTCAGCCGGACCTATAAATATTTCATCCATTTTGATAAAAATCCGTTTCTGGAAGATTTCAGTTTTCAGGTACATGAATGGCGGCCGGATATTCAAAAGATGAACCATTGCATACAGCAGCTTTTTGGAGAACGCGATTTTGCTTCCTTTGAAAAAAAAGGAAGTGATAATAAAACCTCAATCTGTAAATTGGAAAATGCTTATTGGGAAACTGCCGAAAACGGCTTGGTGTTCACCATTACGGCCAATCGCTTTCTCCGGAATATGGTGCGCCGCATTACGGCCGCATTATTAATGGTGGGTTTGGGAAAATTGTCTGAACAAGAACTGCTGGATGCTGTTCATGCAAAAGATTCGCTGGAGGTAAAAATTTCGGTACCCGCAAAAGGGTTGTTTTTGTGGAAGATAACATACGATTTTAATGAAAAGTAAGCAGGTAAAAGGCAGTGACTGGGCGACACTCAAAAGGGTGATACGCCTGGCGTTGCCATTTAAGAGATTGTTCCTCCTTTCCTTCGCTCTGGGAATATTGGTATCTGTGGTGACTCCGCTTCGTCCGTACCTGATTCAGATTACAGTCGATAACAACATCATCGCGCAGAATGGAATAGGCCTCGAGTGGATGGGTTTTGTTTTATTGGTCTCGCTGATTGCCGAGTTTTTGGTGAAATATCTATTTGGACTGAATTCCACTAAACTGGGACAAACCATCATGCTGAATTTACGAACACGCCTGTTCAATCATGTGCAAACCATGCGCCTGCGGTTTTTTGACAAAACACCCGTGGGCATCATCACTACCAGAACCATCAATGACATTGAGGCCATTAACAACATCTTTTCAGAAGGATTGATAACGATAGTAGCGGACGTCCTGACCCTGATATTTGTAATCGGATTCATGGTGTTTATCAACTGGAAACTCGCCCTGGTGTGTTTAACGACATTCCCGATTGTATTGATAGCGACCTATATCTTTAAAGAAAAGGTGCGGGTTTCCTTTAATGATGTCAGAGAGAAAGTGGCGCAGCTGAATGCCTTTGTGCAGGAACATATTTCCGGTATGCGCATCGTGCAGATATTTAATGCGCAGGACCGGGAATTTAAAAAGTTTGACAAACTGAACCATGAGCATTATTCAGCAAATGATAAGTCCGTGTTGTATTATTCCATCTTTTTCCCGGTGGTTGAAGTCATTCTGGCATTAGCCATCTCTTTACTGATATGGTACGGTGCACATCAGGTGATGAACGGGTTTGCAACAGTCGGGGTGTTTACTTCTTTCATATTATACCTGAATCTCGCCTTTCGTCCGTTGCGTATGCTGGCGGATAAATTCAATACCCTTCAAATGGGCATCATCGCATCCGAGCGTGTTTTCCGGTTGTTGGATACGGAAGAGAAAATAGAAGATAAGGGCAAGCTGGCTCCGGAAAAGATAAAAGGGGACATTGAATTTAAAAAGGTATGGTTTGCGTATAACGATGACGAATATGTGCTGAAAGATATTTCTTTCAAGGTGAATGCCGGAGAAACATTGGCCATTGTAGGTGCCACAGGTTCGGGAAAATCATCTACGATTAATATTCTCAACAGATTTTATGAAATCCAGCAGGGAGAGATCTTACTGGATGCTGTAAATGCGCGCGAATACAAACTGAGTGCCTTGCGGTCTAACATAGGAACCGTGCTGCAGGATGTTTTCCTGTTCTCCGGTACGGTGATGGATAATATTACCCTGAAAAATCCGCTCATCTCAGAAGCGCAGGTGATAGAAGCCAGTAAGCTGGTGGGTGCGCATGATTTCATCATGGAACTGCCCGATGGGTATAAGCAGAATGTGATGGAGCGCGGCGCTACATTGTCCGTTGGCCAGCGACAGCTGATTTCATTTATCCGTGCATTGGTGTATAATCCCCAGATCCTGATACTGGACGAAGCCACGTCCAGTGTAGATACCGAATCTGGAAAACCTGATACAGCATGCCATAGAAACCCCGGTGAAGGGCAGGACTTCCATTGTGATTGCACACCGCTTATCTACGGTGCAGAATGCCGATAAGATCATGGTGCTGGACAAAGGAGAAATTAAGGAGATTGGAACACACGAGGAGTTATTGCAAAAGGAAGACGGCTATTACAGAAAACTCTATGAGATGCAGTTCAGGAGCGAATTGCTGGTTTGATGAATGCTGTATATCTATCAGCGGCTTCATTCGGATTTTATTATTTCATTTTTTATTAGTATGATATAAAAAATGATTCGTACATTTATATATTGGTATTTAATGCCTTATAGATGCAAGCCAGACGAATCATGAAATATCTCAAATATCTCCCGCTTTTCTTTCTTTTCTGCTTCAGTTTATCCTGTAAAAAAGAAAAAGATACCAACACACCAGGTTCTTATGTATTAGGTCCAAAAACTGTTATCATTGATAATTCCACTTCGCTGGTACTTGAATCTTTAGACTCAGTTAAAGTGGTATTCGATGGAAATACAACCCAATTAGAAAGTTTAACGGTTGGAAGTATCATTGTTTCTGGAATTACTACCAATGCGCCCTATGGTTTTTTAAGGAAAATCACCAACATTCAAAAAAGCGGCACTATTTATACATTTACAACCGTTGAAGTATCCCTGCAGGAAGCCTTTTAAAGAATTGCATATTGATTATACAAAAACTTTTACACCGGCAGATTCGGCATGTAGAATAAACGGTGTTGAGTTTTCGCTCGAATTTCCAAACATAATATTATACGACGGCGATGGAAATAATAGTACTATTAATGATCAAATAAAATTAAGTGAAAATGTAGTAATGACTCCAACATTTCATCTGATTATTGATATTGGAGCATTGGGGACCAATTATTATAAAGTGGAAGGTTCTTTTGAAACGGCATTACAGCAATCGATAAGTGCCGGTGGCAGTGTGGGTAGCATTTCGAAGAAAGTAAAGATTTATGAACAACCATTAGCTCCGATAACGTTATTCGGGTTCTTGGTAATTAATCCGAATCTGAATTTAAATATCGGAGCAAATGCATCCATTAATGTTTCTGTTTCTGCAACCCAAAATATAAACAGCAATGTTAGTGCTTCCTTAGAATATAAAAACAGTACCTGGAATAAAGATTATACTCAAACCATGCAAGCTACCTATAATTTTTCAGGGATTAATGGTAATGCAGATATGAAAATATTTTTAGAACCGGCTATAGAATTTAAATTATTTGATTCAGACAATTTAGAAGCGAGTGTTTCCGCACAAGGCTATGTAAAAGCATCCGGTACTTTATTGCCAGTTCCGGATTGCGAATTGAAAGCAGGTGTGAGTGCGGGAGCAGAAGCTAAATTTTTAGGTATTGCCTCTGTATCCTATCCTGAGATTTTTGACTATTCCAAATCATTGTTTACTTGCTCCACCAATCAAGCACCGACAGCAGATTTTAGTGCAAGCCAGACAGCAATTACAACAGGCAATTCTGTCAATTTTACGGATTTATCTACAGGTAATCCAACAAGTTGGTCGTGGAGTTTTCAGGGAGGCACACCTGCAACATCTACCTTGCAAAACCCTACCAATATTCAATACAATACAGCTGGCACTTATACTGTTTCACTTGTAGCAACAAATGCAAACGGTAATGATACAAAAACAAAGACTGGGTATATTGTAGTAAGTGATGTTAACCCACAACTTCCTACTTTAACAACTACTGCTATTACGAACCCGGCAAATACCACAGCCACTTCCGGTGGAATTATTACGAGCCAGGGTACCAGTTCCGTAACAGCAAGAGGCGTGTGTTGGAGTACTGCACAAAACCCAACTATTGCAAACAGCAAAACAACAGATGGCACAGGCACAGGAAGTTTTACAAGCAACCTTACAGGTTTAACAACCAACACTACCTATTATGTACGTGCGTATGCCACCAATACGACTGGCACTTCTTACGGTAACGAGCAAAGTTTTACCACTACAGGTAGCTTAGCAAATTGTGGCACTGTTACAGATATAGATGGAATGTATATAATACAGTTACTATTGGTACACAATGCTGGATGGTAGAGAATTTGAAAACCACTCGATATAATGATGGCAGTGCCATACCTACTGGTTTGAGCGGTTTAACATGGGAATATACCACTTCTGGTGCTTATGCCATTTATAATAATGACCCTGCCAACAAGGCCACTTATGGCATGCTATACAACTGGCATGCAGTAAATACTGGTAAACTAGCACCTGCTGGCTGGCATGTACCTACAGATGCAGAATGGACAATCTTAACCACTTATTTGGGCGGTGATAGTATAGCTGGTAGAGTTATGAAAAGTATAAATTTATGGTTGAACCCAAACATAGGTTCAACCAACAGCAGCGGTTTTACAGGTCTTCCTGCAGGTTGGCGGGACGGCTTTGGTTCATTCGGCGCTATTTGGAACTATGGGTACTTTGGACGTCTACGGAGAATTATACAACTTATGCATGGTCTCGCAGTCTGTCTCGCTATAATTCAAATGCGACTAGGAACTCTAACTATAAGGGGAGTGGCTATTCTGTCCGTTGTGTAAAAGATTAAAAATATAAAACTGTACTATGAAAAAAATATTCTTACTTGCTTTTGTTTTAGTTAGCATTTTAAAATTAAATGCACAATCTATGTGCGGTACTGACGAATACGATGCATACTTAAAAAGAACCAACCCCACATACGCAGCTGAACGGCAAAAAATGGAACAGGAAATTTATTCTATTCTAAAAAATAAACATAATAATCCGAATGCTCGTATTACGCAAAATGATTGTCAACCTAGTGGTGTTTTTACTATTCCAGTGGTTTTTCATGTTATACATTTAGGAGAGCCAATTGGTACGGGTACTAATATTTCTAATGCTACTATTACATCTTCATTGGCAAACTTAAATCAAAGATTTAGAAGGATTATTGGTGATGGTGTGGATTTGGAAATACAGTTTGCTTTAGCAGTTCGTGATCCAAGTGGAAATGCAACAACAGGCATTAATCGAGTAAACGGAAGTAGTGTGCCAAAATATTCCTCACAGGGAGTACATCTATTTGATACATTGAGTGCAGATGGAATAAGAGTAAAGGATTTATCATTGGCCAAGAGATCAATATCTGAATATTTGGGTTGGGAAAATAGATGTTTGTGGATATGCTAATTTTCCTACTGATGAAGAGCACGAAGGTGTCTTTGTAGAATATAATTGTATATGGGGTGGTTTATTAGCACATGAGATTGGACACTACTTTTCATTATATCACACATTTGATGGGTTACAGGATGCTAATGGTTGTCCTTATAATAATAACTGTTTAGCAGATGGAGATAAAGTTTGTGATACACCACCACATAATATTGATTCCTGTACCACCATGACGTGTTCAGTAAGTGGTGATTTTCAAAATGTAAGAAAGAACTATATGAGTTATTGTGGAGCATCATTATGGAGCAGATTTACTGTAGGTCAAAAAGAAAGAGTACGTGCTGCTTTATATGGAGATTATAGATGGAGTTTAGTTAGCTCTCCTGCACTTCTACCAATTAATACGGCCTTAGAAGTTGGAATAGATAGTGTATTAAATAATTTAAGTGAACCTATATGTAATGGTAACTTTTTTCCTAAAGTTAAAATTAGAAACAGTGGTACTTCAACTATTACGAATTTGAAAATAACTACATACCTAGATAATTTGTTGTTAAATACAACAAATATTAATGCTAATCTTACAAATAATAGTTTTGCCGTTTATACTCTTAATAGTATTGACCTTTCTAGTTCAGGTACACATAATTTAAAATTTGTTATATAGGAAATGAATGGTAACACTAGTGATTATCAGAACATCAATAATCAGGTTTGTAAAGATATTTTGGTAAGAAACAATCCATTAAATATCTTATGCCTTAATTTAGAAGATAATAATATCAAATCTGGAATTTCTTGAATCTCGTTTAAATAATCTTCGTTAATTAGTGTTTCTGGTTGCTCAAATATTGGCAATAAAGCATTAAAATATGATAATTCTATAATATCACTTTTAATTATGGCAGTTATTTTTCTTCTTCTAATCCGTTTTATTTATCAAGTTTAACTTAGATTCTGTTTATTCGGCATACCCCTACATTTGAT